>DAIRVP010000088.1:0-21437 GCA_036802765.1 Candidatus Rokuibacteriota bacterium | reverse complement strand
CATCGCGTACACGATCCTGCGCGTGACGATCATCGCGCATCAGGGGCCGCAGTCCAGGCTGCGCGCCGCGGTGGGCAACGATCGCAAGGGGACGATCTCGGCGCTGCTCTACGTCGCCGCCATCCCGCTGGCGTTCGTGCGCGAGGCGATCTCCATCGCGATCTTCGTGCTGGTGGCGGGGATGTGGCTGATCCCCGACCCGCGCATCGAGTCCAAGCTGGATCAGTCGGGGCCGCTGAGGTAGCGCTCGCCCGTGTCGGGCAGCACGGTGACGACGAGCTGCTCGGGCGCCATCGTGGCCGCCACGTCGCAGGCCGCCCAGACGGCGGCTCCGGCCGAGATGCCCGCGAGCAGCCCCTCCTCGCGTGTGAGTCGGCGCGCCCACGCCGTCGCGTCCTCGTCCTTCACGGCGATGATGCGATCGATGATCGCGCGATTCAGCACACCGGGCACGAACGAGGCGCCGATGCCCTGGATCCCGTGCGGCCGCGCCTGGCCGCCGGCCAGAACGGGCGACTTGGCCGGCTCGACGGCGACGATCACGACGCCAGGGATCTTTTCCTTGATCACTTCGCCGACGCCGGTCAGCGTGCCGCCGGTGCCGACGCCGGCGACGAACGCGTCGAGACGGCCGGCGACGGCGGCCAGGATTTCGAGCGCGGTTGTGCGGCGGTGAACAGCGGGATTCGCCGGGTTCTGGAACTGCTGCGGCATGAAGTAGCCGGGATGCTCACGCACCAGCTCCTCGGCGGCGAAAACGGCGCCCGACATCCCTTCGATGGCCGGGGTGAGATGGATCTCGGCGCCGAAGCGCGCCAGCAGGCGCTGTCGTTCGACGCTCATATCCTCGGGCATGGTCAAGATCAGGCGATACCCCTTGACCGAAGCCACCATGGCCAGGCCGATGCCCGTGTTGCCACTCGTCGGCTCCACGATCGTCCCGCCGGGCTTCAGCGCACCAGTGCGCTCGGCGTCCTCGATCATCGCGAGCGCAATTCGATCCTTCACGCTGCCGCCGGGATTGCGAGACTCCACTTTGGCGACGACCGAGGCCCCTCCCGGCTTGGGCAGCTTGCGCAGCCGAACGAGCGGCGTGCCTCCGATCAGTTCGAGTACCGAGTCATGGATAGTCACGGCTCGCCCTTCCATTAGATGTGATACATCGGTCGAGCGCGACTGCGTCGCTCGCGCGCCCGTGCGACCAGCTCGCCGAACGTCACGCGGTCAACGACCTTCGAGACGGCTTCGGAAATCTCGAGCCACAGATCCGCGAGATCGGGCGACGCGCTGGCCTGAAACGCCGCGCGGGTGCCTTCCACCGCGCGCAGCACCGCACCGACCGTGACGTCGCCGGGATCGCGCGTCAGATGATAGCCGCCGGCGGAGCCGCGCTTGGACGTCAGAACGCCCGCGCGCTTGAGCGACAACAACACCTGCTCGAGATACCGCTGCGGAATCGACTGCCGCTCGGCGATTTCCTGGATCGGAATGAGACCGCGGTCGCGGTGCAAGGCGAGATCGAGCATGGCCTTGATCGCGTACTCGCCCTTGGCGGAAATCCTCACGGCCGCGCCCTCACCGCGCCCCCAGTCCTCGCTCGAGCAGCCGCGCCGCCTGTCGCGCGAAGTACGTGATCACGATGTCAGCGCCGGCCCGGCGAATCGATGTGAGCGCCTCGAGCATCGCGCGCTCCTCGTCGAGCCAACCGAGCTGTCCCGCGGCGCGGATCATCGCGTACTCGCCCGACACCGAGTAGGCAGCCAGCGGCACGCCGAACTCCAGCTTGGCGCGCGAGACGACGTCGAGATACGGCAGCGCCGGCTTGACCATGACGATGTCGGCGCCCTCGTCGAGGTCCAGCGCGATCTCGCGCATCGCCTCCTGGGCATTGGCCGGATCCATCTGATACGAGCGTCGATCGCCGAACTGCGGCGTCGACTCGGCCGCCGCGCGGAATGGCTCGAAGAAGCACGAGGCGTACTTCGCCGAGTACGCCATGATCGGCAGCTCGGTGAACGACGCGTCGTCGAGCGCCTCGCGAATGGCTCCGACGCGTCCATCCATCATGTCCGAGGGCGCCACCATGTCGGCGCCCGCCTCGGCGTGGGACACCGCCGTGCGCGCCAGAAGCTCCAGCGTGGGATCATTGCGCACGGCGCCGTCCTCGACGACGCCGCAGTGACCGTGGCTCGTGTACTCGCACAAGCACACGTCGGTGATCACGAGGAGGTCGGGCACGGTATCTTTCACCGCACGGACGGCCTGCTGGACGATGCCGTCGTCGGCGTAGGCTTCGGAACCGCGCGGGTCCTTGTCCGACGGGATCCCGAACAGCAGCACGCCGGGGATGCCCATGCCCGCGGCGTCCTTGCACTCCTTGACCAGCTCGTCCACCGAGAAGCGATGCTGTCCCGGCATCGGCGCGATCGGCTCGCGCACGCCGCGTCCAGGCACGACGAAAAGCGGATAAATGAAGTCGTCGACCGACAGCGCCGTCTCGCGCACGAGCTTGCGGACCAGCGCCTTCTCGCGCAGGCGACGCGGGCGGAACATGCCGTGAGCCATCAGTCGCTCCTCCTGCCCCGCCGTCCGGGGCGCTTCGGAATCCGCGGGAACCAGTCGATGATCGCGCGCGCGAGCGCGGGAATCGTGTACTCGGCGGGCATGATGTCGGCTGCCAGCCCGTACTCGGCGGCGGTGGCCGCCGTGATCGGACCGATGGCCGCGATGGCGACGCGGCCACGCCACGCGCGGCGCTCCGCCTCGGGGAACATCTCGGCGAAGTTGCGCGCGGTGGAGGACGACGTGAACGTCACCGCGTCGATGCCGCCATCGGTCAACGCTTCGCCGAGTCGCACGCGTGCGTTGTCCTCTGCGCGTCGTGTGGAGTAGGCCGGCACCTCGACGACGTCCACGCCGAGCGCACGCAGCCCGGTCACGAGCACGTCGCGCGTCTGCGCCGCGCGCGGCAAGAGCACACGGTCCCCAGGGGTCAGGAGCCCGCGCAGCCGCTCGATCAGACCTTCGGCGCGATACTCCGCGGGTACGACATCCACACGTACGCCATGGTCGCGGAGGGCATCGGCGGTCGCTGGCCCGATGGCGGCCACGCGGCGACCCTCAATCGCCGGCCATGCCAAACCGAGCGCGCTCAAACGACGATCCACCATGGTGACGCCGTTGACGCTGGTGAACACGAGCCACGCGAACGTCGGCAGCGCTCGCAGCGCTGTATCGAGCGGCTCCCACGAGGCGGGCGGGCCGATGACGATCGCCGGCGCTTCGATGACGCGCGCGCCCGCGGCCTCGAGCAGCTGGGTAAATCGCTGGGCCTGCGCCGCCGCCCGCGTCACCACGATCGTGCGCCCCTCTAGTGGGCGTCCCTCGCCCCGGGGCGCGCCTCGCCGTCGCGTCGACGAGCGTGGCGGTGCGCCGCGATCAGCGCCCACCACCGACCTCCGCTGGACGAAGGGCGACGACGGCTGCAGCCCCGCGCGCGAGCAGCGCGTCGGCCATCGCCCGGCCGAGCGACTCGGCTTCGGTGGGCGAGGCTTCGCTGCGCTCGCGCAGTACGCGCCCTCCGTCTTCGCTGGCGACGACCGCATCCATGACGACCCGTCCATTCACATGACGCGCGTGCGCCGCCATCGGCGTCACGCAGGAGGCGCCCAGGCGGGCCAGGAACGCTCGCTCGGCCAGCGCGCATACGCGAGTAGGCGCGTGGTCGAGCGGGCTCAGCGCGGCCAGCGTCGCGGCGTCGGCCGCTCGCGCCTGCACGGCGAGCACGCCCTGCCCGATCGCTGGCACGAAGACGTCCGGAGCCAGGGTCGTGGCATGGCGCGGCGTGAGGCCGAGCCGCCGCAAGCCCGCCGCTGCGAGCAGCACTCCCGCCCACTCTCCGCCAGCGAGCTTGCCGAGTCGTGTGTCGACGTTGCCGCGGATCGGCGTCACGACCAGATCCGGACGCAGCGCGAGGACGAGCGCACGACGCCGCGGGCTCGACGTGCCGATCACCGAGCCACGCGGCAGCTCCTCGAACGTCCAGGGCTCACGTGTGATCAGGACGTCGCGAGGATCTTCGCGCTCCGGGAAAGTCGGCAGCGTCAGGCCGGCCGGCAGCTCCGCCGGAAGATCCTTGAGACTGTGCACGGCGACGTCGGCGTCACCCCGCAGCAGCGCCTGCTCGATCTCGCGCACGAACAACCCTTTGCCGCCGATAGCAGCCAACCGCGCTTCGGCGCGGCGGTCGCCCTCGGTCCGGATGGCCATGATTTCCACCCGCGCACCGCGCGCGGTGAGCGCATCGGCCACGGCGCGGGCCTGGGCCAGCGCGAGTGTGCTGCCCCGAGTCGCCAGACGGATCACGTGCGTCGCCTCAGGCCGAACAGCTCGTTCACGACCTCGAGCCAGGAGCGGTGCGCACCCGCACGCGACGACTCGCGCAGCTTGGTGATCGGCGCATGCAGGATCTTGTTCACGATCCCCGTCGAGAGGGCCTCGAGGGCCGCCCGCGTCTCCGGCGAGGCGTCCGGTACCCGAGCCAGCGCGCGCCGCAGCTCGCCGGCGCGGATCTCCTCCAGCCGCTCGCGCAACGACACGATGGTCGGAATCACCTCCACGTCGCCCAGCCGCGCACGGAACTTCGCGACCTCGCGCTCGACCAACACCTCCGCGCGCTGCGCTTCGCGCAGCCGCTCGCGAATGTTGGCGTCCACGACGGACTTGAGGTCGTCGATGTCGTAGCGATAGACGTCACCGAGGCTTTCGACGCCCGGCTCGACGTCGCGTGGCACCGCGATGTCGATGAAAAAGAGGGGGCGCGTGCCGCGACCCCGCACTACGTCGGCCACCATGTCGCGTGTGACGATGGGCGTCGGCGCGCCCGTGGACGTGACGACGATGTCGACGGCGCCGAGCACCGTGCCGAGCTCGACGAAGGGAACCGGGGTCCCGGCGAGCGCGCGCGCCAGCTCCTGCGCGCGCGCCCACGTTCGGTTCACGACGTACATCGGAAATGCGCCTTGATCGACGAGATGCTTGGCCGCCAGCTCGCTCATCTTGCCGGCGCCGACGAGCAGCACGGCGCGCCCGGTCAGCCCGGTGAAGATCTGCTTCGCGAGCTCGACGGCGGCAAAGGAGACGGACACCGCGTGGCGCGCGATATCGGTTTCGGTCCGCACGCGCTTGGCGACGGCAAACGCCTGCGTGAAGAGCGTGTGCAGCGCGGGGCCCACCGCCTCGCACCCCTGCGCCAGCGCGAACGCGTCCTTGACCTGTCCGAGGATCTGCGGCTCGCCGATCATCATCGAATCGAGACTGGCGGCGACGCGGAAGGCGTGGCGAATCGCCTCGTCCTCGGTGTAAGTGTAGAGCGCGCCCTCCACGACCGTGGCTTCGACGCCGCGCTGGCGACACAGCTGACGAAATGCGAGCGCGCGCGCCTCACCCGGCACGTCGGCGACGCCATAGATCTCCACTCGGTTGCAGGTGGAGAGGATCACCGCCTCGCGCAGCGCGCCCGCGCCCACGACATCGCGGAGGATCTCGCGGACCTTGTCCTCGTCGGCGGCGAGCTGCTCGCGGAGCGCCAGCGCGGCGTTCTTGTGACTGAGGCCGGCGACGAAGAGCGCCATCAGGCGCCGTGCCGCCCGGGCAGGAACAGTCCGGCGCCGAGCGTGATGACGAGCGCGACGAAGCCGACGATCGCGAAATACGCGGCGCGCCGCCCGTGCCAGCCACCCGCGGCGCGTCCTGCGAGGGTGCCGGCGTAGATGACCCACGCCACGACCGAGAAGAACGCGAGCGGATCGAACGCGAAGACGCTGCCCCACGCGGTACGCGCCCAGACGGCGCCCAGGATGAGCCCGGTCGTGAGGAACGGAAAGCCGAGAGCCAGCGCCCGATACGTCCAGTGATCGAGCGTCTCGAGCGGCGGCAGACGATGATAGAACCGGCCCGGACGCTTCGCGCGAATCTGGCGGTCTTGCAGCAGGTACATGATCGCGCCCGCGAAATTGAGCACGAAGGCGGCGATGCCGATGAGCGCCAGCACGATGTGGATCCAGATCCACGCGTTTCCGAGCGCCGGCGCCAGCGCGGCCGGCCGCGCCACCGATGACTTGAGACTCAGCACGACAACGACGGGCATCACGAACGCGCCCAGCACTGTGACACCCGACTGCCGCTCGACGAGCATCTCCAGAAGCACCACGACCCAGACGACCACCGACACCGCATTGGGCAGCGTGCCGAGCGGGGGCCGACCCATTTCGATCGCCAGGACGACAAGCGCGAGGGTGTGGGCGATCCAGCCGACCAACGTGCTCAGAACCGCGAGACGGTGAGCGAGCGCCTGGCGCTGGACGAGGTGCGCCAGCGCCAGTCCCATGGCGCAGACGTAGGCGACGATCGCGACGCTCTGAAGGTGCGGGTGCATGAGCTGAAAACGCCAGCCGCACCGGGAGTTTACCACATTCCCGATGCACTGAGCGGAGATGGCCTGTTAGGGGCCCTGTGGCCCGCTACGGGGCACGAGGTCGAGCAGCGCAGGTACCGGTTTGATGAAGCCTTGCCGGCGTGCGACGACGTCGAGATGGGGCGAGGACCAATCTTCGAGCAGCGGCGGCCCGCCGTTCCAGCGCTCGCGTCGGTCGAGCTCCTTGAGATACGCGTGACACGCGCGACAGCCGGAGATGACGTATCCCGCATCCGCAGCTTCCGCCTGCAGACGATGCAGATCCTTCGTGCCTTCGACGCCACACATCGGGCAGCGGAGCTTCGCGAAGCCCCAGGCGCCGCCACAGAAATGACACGCGAGCCGACGGTGACCGCCCTCGACGACGTCGACGAATCCAGGCGGCGCGCCGCAGAACGGGCACACACCCCGTCCCCAATCCACTCCCTCGAAGTGCGGTTGCGCCGGCGCGAGCCAGGCTTCCAACGCCGGACGCAGCGTCGCGTACGCGAGAAACGTCAGCGCCCCGGTGTCGAGGCCGCTGGCGGCTTCGACGCGATCGTCACCGATCCCGTCGCGCCGTGGCAGCAGCGCGTCGGGCCCCACCGCGCCGGCATCCCACGCGGCAGCGAGGCGCTGCAACACAGGGCCGCGCGCTGGATCGACGGCGGCGACGTCCTCCATCGCGGCGCCGAGCAGCTCTTCGATGTCGTCGCGGTCGAGCGGCGGCGCGGCCTCGGCGAGCAGCGGCACGCCACGCGACCAGCTGTCGCGGCAGCGCTCCGCGGACCACGTCAAGCGTTGTCGTGGCGGCGTCCATTCGCTCCAGCGCTCGAGCAGTGTTCCGTATGGCGCCAGGCTCGTCGCGATCGCGCGGCGCCGCGCAAGCAGGTCGCGCCAGGCCTCGCGCAGATCAGTCATGCGTCGCCGTTGATGCCACTGCGGCGGCCCAAACACAAAAGAGAAGGGGGGCCGCGATTCGACCCCCCTTAGCTGACTCAGCCGTAGGTTACCCTTGAATCGACATGACGACGACGTAACGCAGGATGAAGCCGCCGAGAAGCACGAGCACCGCGGACACGACGCCGAGCGCGCGGACACGCCCTCCGAAGAGATTCAGCAGCAGCGGCAGAATGAGCCCGGCGCCGACGAGACCGCCCCAGAACAACGGCGCGAAGTGACCGCTCGTAATCGGCTGCGCGGCCGATCCGAGCACCGCGAGGAACGCGGCGAGGACGAGCATCTCGATCAGCATCGAAAAACGATCAGCGACCTCGATCTTGTGCCAGCTTTCGCCGCTCGAGGCGCCGCTGATGAACATGATCAGCGCGACTGCCGCCATGCCGGTGGAGCCGCCCGAGGCGAGGAACAGCGCCCCCATGAGGCGCGAGTCGGCCCAGAACGGCAGCGTCGAGTTGCTGAGCAGCACGCCCGTGTACGCGGCGAGGAAGAAACCGAAGAGCATACCGATCAGCGAGAACTTCCGCCGAAACGCGGCCACCGCCTCCGACGTGCTGAAGGACAGCACCGACGACACGAACGTGAACCCGCCGAAGATGCCGACGGCCCACGCGCCGAGCGACATCGGGTCCCAGAACTTGAAGTGCAGCATCATGTTCATGAAGCGCGAGGGCACGCCGAGATCGATGATCAGCAGCAGTCCGCATACCGCCACCAGCGGTAACGACAGCAGGTAGCCCACACGCGCGACGGTGTGATCACGTCGCGCGCCGAAATTGTCGGCAATTGCCGCCGTAAAGTACGCGCCTCCGGCGATGCCGCCGAGGAAGAAATACCAGACGATCGGCATTTCCCAGCCGGGCACCTTCACAATCATGCGTCCCCCTTCCCGCGATCGCGGAAGGCGAGCAGCGCGCCGACGCCGACGAGGAGAGCGGATCCGATCGACAGGAGCGAGTCGACGACGACGTTGCGCTGCGGGCGCTGGGGATTGTCGGGCAAGTGATACGACGCCGGCTTGGCCAGCAGCAGGAAGAACGCGTTGAGCCCGCCGAGGAAGCCGTTGCTGTCGGCGCCGTAGAGCTGGGCGTCTTTGAACCCCATGCCCTTGAGCGTCTCGACGCGCTTCGTGGCCTTCGCCACCAGCTCGTCGCGGAAGCCGAACTGGATGGAATCCGTCGGGCACGCCTTGGCGCATGCCGGCCCGAGGCCATTGTGGATGCGATCGTTGCAGAACGTGCACTTCTTCGCCGTTCCGGTCTGCTCGTTGAACGTCACGACACCGAACGGACACGAGGCCACGCAGTAACGACAGCCGTTGCAGACGTCCTGGTTGATGTTGACCGTGCCGTACTCGGTGCGATAGATCGCGCCCGTCGGGCACGCGTCGAGACAGCCCGCCTGCGCGCAGTGCTTGCAGACGTCGGACATCAGCAGCCAGGCGAGGTCGCCGTTGGGCTTGGCGCCCGGCACCTCCATGAAGCGGACGAGACGGTATGTCTTGTCCGTGAAGTGAGCGTGATTCTGGTACGTGCCGGTCCACTCGGGCGTCTCCAGCCCGAGCTCGTTCCATTGCTTGCAGGCCACCTGACACGCCCGACATCCGATGCACAACGACGTGTCGGTGAACATCGCCAGCGTGCGTGCCATGGCTACACCACCCCCTTCTTCACATTGCAGACGAAGGCTTTCGTCTCCTGGATGAAGACGTTGGGGTCGCCCACGGTAGACGACAGATCGTTGGTGATGTCGCCTTTGCTCCCGGGCAGCTGCTCCACACCCTTCCAGCCCCAGTGCCACGGCACGCCGATCTGGTGCACCGTCTTGCCGTCGATGGTGAATGGCTTGAGGCGGTTGGTGACCATCGCGGTGACGTGCACCTTGCCGCGCGGTGTGGATACCGTCACCTTCTCACCGTTCTCGATCCCGAGCTCCTTGGCCAGCTCGTGGCTGATCTCCGCGAAGTGCGAATGATGCAGCTCGGCGAGCATCGGCAGATATCGCGACATGACGCCCGACAGGTGATGCTCGGTCAGCCGGTACGTCGTGATGACGTACGGGAACTCCGGTGACCCGACGGGCGCCAGCTCGTTCCTCTGGTCGGGCACCTTCCAGATCTTCACGACCGGGTTCATCTGCTGCCGCGAGAGCAGGTTTTTCGTCGGCGATTCCACCGGCTCGTAATGCTCCGGGAACGGCCCGTCGTTCAGCGGGCCGAAGAACCCGCCCACGAGGTCCGCGCGCATGATGTACGGCTTGTCGCCGTTCTTGGCGTCCGGCGCGAGGAACGCATTGAAGTCCGGCACGTCGAGACCGACCCACTTGCCCGGTTTGTCGTCCGGCTTTTGCCCGGGTGCGGCCGGGTCCCACCAGATCAGCTTTTTCTTCTCACTCCACGGCTTGCCGTTCAGGTCGGCCGACGCCCGGTTATAAAGGATGCGGCGATTGGCCGGCCACGCGAAGCCCCAGCCGTGCGCCAGGTAGTCGTTGGCATCGGCCGGTTTGCGTGAGGCCGCCTTGTTGGTGAGCTTGCCGTCGGGTGTTTCGGTAACAACACCCGTGTAGATCCAACACCCGCTCGCCGTCTTGCCGTCGTCGGTGAGCTGCGCGAACGACGAGATCGCCTGGCCCTTGCGATAGAGCGGCTTGCCGTCCTTGTCGGCCATGTCCTCGGTCGCGAACCCGTTGATCTCCTTCAAGACCTCGACCATCTCCGGATGATCCGGCTTGCTGCCGTACCTGAAATTCGCCGCGAGGAAGCCGCGGTCCCTTTCTTTCTTGCTGCCCGCGTACATCTTCTGGAGCCGATGCGCCAGCGTGCAGACGAACTGCGCGTCGGTCTGCACGTCGCCGGGCGGGTCGACGGCCTTCTCGTGCCACTGGATGAGCCGCATCGTGTTGGTGAGGCTGCCGTCCTTCTCCGCGGCCGGCGCCGCCGGAATGAAGAAGACCTCCGTCTTGATGTCCTTGGGATTCACGCCGGGCTCTTTCCACACCTCGGCGGTCTCGGTCAGGAAAATGTCGACGACCACCAGCCAGTCGAGCCGCTGCATGCCCGCGCGCGCGAGCTTGGCGTTGGGCCCACCCACCGCAGGGTTCTGACCGTCGGCGAGGAAGCCCTTGACGATGCCGTTGTACATGTCGACAAACATGTGCTGATGGCTGTAAGCGTCCGCAGAGGCGCGCTTGGCGATCCAGTGATAGCCGAAGTCGTTGTCCGGCCTTGCTGCGTCGCCGTAGAAGGCCTTGAGCAGGCTCACCATGAACTTCGGCTTGTTCGTCCAGAAGCCGCCTTTCGGCGTCTCCTTATCGAGGTACGTCTTGAGATCCGGATGTGCGTCGCGAAGCGGCACGGCCATGTAGCCGGGCAGCTCGTGATAGAGCAGCTCGAGATCCGTGGCGCCCTGCACGTTGGCGTGCCCGCGCAGCGCGGTGACGCCGCCGCCCGGCCGCCCGATGTTGCCGAGCAGCAGCTGCAGCATGCAGAGCGCGCGGATGTTCTCCACCCCGTTGGTATGCTGCGTGAGGTTCAGCGCATACGTGATGGTGCCCGTCTTGTCGGGGCCCGAGGTGGCGCAGAAGAGTTCCGCGACTTCCTCGAACTTTGCCCTCGGAATGCCGCAGACCTTCTCGACCATCGCGGGCGTGTAGCGGCTGTAATGCCGCCTGAGGTGCTGGAACACCGTGTGCGGATTCCGCAGCGTCAGATCGCGCTTGGGGTTGCCTTCGCCGTCGAGCTCGTATTTCCACGAGGCGCGGTCGTACGACTTTTTTGCAGCGTCGTAGCCCGTGAAGAGGCCGTTGAGCTCGGTGGCGTTCTTGAACGCGGGGTCGAGCAGGAACGAGGCATTCGTGTAGTGGACGACGTACTCCTTGAAGAACAGGTTCTTCTGGATGGCGTAGTGCATCAGGCCACCGAAGAACGCGATGTTCGTCCCCGAGCGCAGCGGCACGTGCAGGTCCGACGCGGCGCTCGTGCGCGTGTAGCGCGGGTCGACGTGGATGATCTTGGCCCCGCGCTCTTTGGCCTTCATCACCCACTGAAAGCCGACTGGATGGTTCTCGGCCATGTTCGACGTGATCATGATCACGTCGCTGTGCTGCAGGTCGATGAGGTTCGTCGTCATCGCCCCACGACCGAACGTGGTCCCCAAAGCTGGGACCGTGGCGCTGTGTCAGACCCTGGCCTGATGCTCGTGGTAGACGATGCCGAAGGTTCGGTTCAGTTTCGACAGGAGGTAGCATTCCTCGTTGTCGATGCAGGCCGAGCCCAGCGACGCAATCGCCTCCAGCCGGTTGACGACGACCTCTTTACCTTCCTTGTCCTTCTCTTTCTCGATGAAATACTTCTCGCGCGTATCGTGGTAGCGCTTCGCGATCTGGTCGTACATCCACTCGATCGGCTTTTCCTCCCACTTGTCCGAGCCGGGCGCGCGGTAGAGCGCCTTGGTCGGCCGAAGCGGGTTGTTGGAAAGCTGGATCGTCGCAGCGCCCTTGGGGCACAGCCGGCCCAGCGTGTGCGGGGTGTCCGGATTGCCCTCGATGTCGATGATCTTGTTGTCTTTCGCGTAGATGAGCTGTCCGCAACCGACGGCGCAATACGGGCAGACACCCGCGAATGCTTTCGCTTCCTTGATCTTGAGCGAGACGGCCGCCGCTTCTACCGGCAGCATGTCGACTCCGGCGCCGAGCGCGCCGGCCGTTGCGGTGGCCCCCCCGTACTTCAGGAAGTCACGACGTGAAAGGCTCATCCAAGCCTCCTTATCACCACTCTGGACTCGAGAGCTCATCCCAGACGCGCCGGACGACGACGATGCGGTGAGGTCGGTCGAGCGGTCCTTCGAGCTTCACGATGTCGCCCGCGTTGAGGGCGGCGAGGTCCGTGCGGACTCCGGCGTCGTCACTCACGACGAGGGTCTGCTCGGAGCACGAGAGATCGGTGCAGGCGTCGGCGGCGCCCTTGATCCGAATGGTCCGTGACGCGGGGTCGACCGCGACGACGATGTGGCGATCCTGTTGGATCGAGTCGGTCAGACTCATCCCTGGCCTCCTGCGCGTGGAGTCCGGCACTAAGCCGGCAAAGGACTGTGTGGATCGTACGGCGGTCAGACCGGGCATGTCAACATTGCACTACTGCGTATCCCACTGTTCTTGTGAACGTAAGCGCGAGTCGTCGGAGTTTTCCACAGGTGCATACAAGCGTCGCCGCTCGTCAAGGAGGCGCGCGGCTTCCGCTCGCGAGCCCTCGCGGAGCAAGGTCACGATCGCCTGTCGCGTGAGCAGATCCACGATCGGTGCGTTGAGGACGGGGTTGTACAGCTTTCCGAGTTCTCGCAAGACGTCGTTCACCCGGGCGGGGTCGTGGAGACAGGCAGCGGCCTCGCGGAACAAGTCGAGCGCGTAATCGTCGCGCTTGTTGCGGCCCTTGTCTTTGCCGCCGAAGCGGCGCTTGAACGCTTTCGCAGCGGCCGACTCGACCGGCTCGCCGCTCGACGCTTCAGCCATGCGACGCGGATTCGGTCGCGAGCATGAGCGCGTCGCCCGCGTAGAGGTTCAAGCCGTCGGGGCGCACGTAGCCGCACACCGTGACGTTCAGTTGCTCCGCGAGCGCCACCGCCATCTCGGTCGGCGAGGTGCGCGACGCGACGACCGGAATCCCCATGCGCGCCGCTTTGAGGAGCATCTCCGACGAGATGCGTCCCGTCGAGAGCAGGATGCGGTCAGTCGTCGGGATTCCATCGAGCAACGCCTGACCTTTGATCTTGTCCACCGCGTTGTGGCGGCCGACGTCCTCCGCCACCACGAGCAGCCGCGCGCCGTCCGAGAGCGCCGCGCCATGAATGCCGCGCGAGCGTTTGTAGTGCGTCGCCGCCTCGAAGAGCTGCTTCATCCCGGTGGCGAGATCGCTGGGCCGTACGCGCAGTGCGGAGCCGAGCCGTGGGAACAGACGGTGATCGATCCGAAACGTGATGCCCCCTCCACACCCGGAGGTCAGAATCCGCTCCGTGGGCAGGGTCACCGGATGCGTGAGCGTGACGTCGGCGCGGCCGTCCACCACCGAGACATCGAGCCGGGTGATGTCGTCGAGGCCCGCAATGACCTTCTCGACCCACAGATAGCCGACGACGAGTGCCTCGAGCATCATCGGTGAGCAGAGCAGCGTGAGGAACTTCTCGCCGTTGACGTGGATCGTGAGCGGCTGCTCGCGCACGACGTCGCCCGCGACTTCGCTGAGGCGATCGCCCCGGACGGTGACATAGGTGCGCATCGCGTCGGTATTTTAGCGCGGATAGCGCACGCGGACGAGAACGAGGCCGTGGGCCGGCGCCGTCGGCCCGGCCAGCCTCCGATCGCGCGAGGCGAGCACGTCGCGCATCCACGCGCTGGGGCGTGCGCCGCGACCCACTTCGATCGCGCTGCCGACGAGGTTGCGCACCATGTGGTGCAGAAACCGGTCCGCGGAGACGGCCACGGCGACGAGGTCGCGCCGGCGAAGCACGTGAACCGCGTGCACTCGGCACATGGGTTCGGCGTCGCGTCCGGGCGCCGCGCAGAAGGCGCTGAAATCGTGACGCCCGCGCATCGACCCGAGGGCCACGCGCATGGCGCCGACATCGAGCGGCCCCGGCACGTGCAACGCGAAGCGACGCCGAAGAGGATCCGCAACAGCGCCGTTGTCGATCAGATAGACATAGCGCTTGCCGGCGGCGGCGCGGCGCGCGTCGAAGCCTGCTGGCGCGTCACGCGCGTCGAGCACCCGGACGCTCGCTGGCAGCGCGGCGTTCAGCGCGGCCTGCACGGCGGCCGGCGCCAGCGTCGCAGCCGTCGTGAGCGATGCCGTCTGGCCCAAGGCATGGACGCCGGCGTCGGTGCGGCTCGCGCCGATGAGCCGCGCGTCGTCCCCGAGGAAGCGGCGCGCTGCACCCAAGACGGCGCCCTGCACGGTGGGCGCGTCCGGCTGCACCTGCCAGCCGTGGAAATCCGTGCCGTCGTAGGCGAGGACGAGGCGGAGGGTGCGTGTCCCTATGGTGGCGGACGTCGACGCGACGCACGGTCCGGCATCAGCGTGAGCCAGACCACCGCCACGAGGAGGAAGAGACCGATTCCGATGAAGTCGTTCCAGTCCAGGCGCGCGAGGAGCAAATCGGCGGCATGGCGCTCCAGCCACGTCTGCCGCTCGAAATCCTTCGGCTCGTAGTTGACCGGGCCATACCCGCCCCAGGCATTGATGAATCGTGCCACGCTCGGGACCGCGAGCCAGGCGACAGCGAGGACCGTGAGTACGACGGCGACGTTGAAGCGTGCGTGATGACCGAACCGGCGACGGTACGCGCGGCGAAGTGTGGTCACCCCGCGACCTCCCGGGCGCCGCGGCCCTAGGTGCCGAGCAGAAGCTCGGCGATCTGCACGGCGTTCGTCGCCGCCCCCTTGCGCAGCTGGTCGCCCACGACCCAGAAATTCAGCGCGCGCGGGTGTGACAGGTCTTCGCGCACGCGGCCGACCCAGCAGTCGTCCTGGCCTTCGACGTCAACGGGCATCGGCCAGCGCTGCTGCGCCGGATCGTCCCACACCTTGAGACCGGGGAAGCGCCCGAACAGCTCGCGTGCCCGCTCGGCGGTGAGCTTCTCTTCGGTCTCGACGTTCACCGCCACCGAATGGCACGTGAACACCGGCACGCGGACCGTCGTCGGCGACACGAGCAGGTCGGGCGCCTCGAGGATCTTGCGCGTCTCGTTGACGAGCTTCCACTCCTCGCCGGTGTAGCCGTCGGCGGCGAACTTGTCGATGGCCGGAATGAGATTGAAGGCGATGCGGTGCGTGAAGTGGGTGGGCACCATCGCCTCGCCTCGCGCCCACGCGAGCGTCTGCGTTTTCAGGTCCGCGATGCCGTTGACGCCGGCGCCGGAAACGGACTGGTACGACGTCGCCACGACGCGGCGGATGCGCGCCGCATCGTGCAGGGGCTTCAGCGGCATCACGGTCACGATCGTGGTGCAGTTCGGCGAGGCGACGATGCCGCGGTGGCTCTTCACGGCATGCGCGTTGATCTCGGGCACCACGAGCGGCACGGTGGGATCCATACGCCAGGCGTTCGACTTGTCCACGACGACGGCGCCCGCCTTCGCGATCATCGGCGCGTATTCCTTGGCCTGCGCCGTGCCCGCCGAGCAGATGGCGATGTCCACGCCCTTGAACGCGGACGGCTCGACGCGCGCCAGGCGGATGTCGTCGCCGCGGAAGCTGACCGTCTTGCCCACCGAGCGTTCCGAGGCAAACGCGCGGAGCTCGCGCACGGGGAACTTTCGCTCCTCGAGGATCTTGAGCGTCGTCTGTCCAGCGGCGCCCGTGGCGCCGACCACCGCAACCGTCACTCCGGAAGCCATCAGCCCTCCAGCTCGCGCACGACGTGATCACCCATCTCGCGCGTCCCGATCACCTTGTCTCCCGGCCGGGCGATGTCGCCCGTACGCCGGCCTTGCTCGAGCACGCGCTGGACGGCGGCGTCGATCCAACCGGCCGCCTCCGTCATGTTCAAAGAATATCGCAGCAGCATGCCGGCGGACAAAATGGCCGCCAGCGGATTGGCCACGCCCTTGCCCGCGATGTCGGGCGCGGTGCCGTGAACGGGCTCGTACAGTCCCACGTTCCGACCACCGGCCGACGCCGGCCCGAGCGATGCGGACGGCAGCATGCCCATCGAGCCGGCGAGGATCGCCGCCTCATCGGAGAGGATGTCGCCGAACGTGTTCTCGGTCACGATCGTGTCGAAGTGCGTCGGCTTCTGCACGAGCGCCATCGCGCAGTTGTCGACGAGCACGTGCTCGAGCGTGACGTCCGGATAGTCCTTGCCGACGCGCGTGACGACCTCGCGCCAGAGCTGCGACACGACGAGCACATTCGACTTGTCGACCGACGCCAGGCGGCGCCGTCGCTTCCGAGCGACCTCGAAGCCGACCCGCGCCACGCGCTCGATCTCACGCGTCGTATAGACCATCGTGTTGATGGCGCGCTCGCCGCCATCGGCGAACGACTCGCGGCCGCGGGGCTCGCCGAAGTACAGGCCGCCCGTCAGCTCCCGAATCACCATGAGATCGGTGCCGTCGACCACCGACCGCTTCAGCGGCGAAGCGTCGAGCAGCATCGGAAAACAGATCGCGGGACGCAGGTTCGCGTAGAGATCGAGCTCCTTCCGCAGCGCCAGCAGGCCCCGCTCGGCGCGCTGCTCCTGCGGCAGATCGTCCCAGCGCGGGCCGCCGACGGCGCCGAACAGGATCGCGTCGGCCTTGCGGCACAACGCGAGTGTCTCCGGCGGCAGCGGTCGCCCGCCGTCGTCGATGGCCGCGCCGCCGATCAGGGCGTCGGCGAACTCGAACGTGGCCCCGGCTCGTCGGCCGATCGCACGGAGCACGCGCACCGCCTCCGGGGTCACCTCCTGCCCGATACCGTCGCCGGGCAGGACGGCGATCGTGTAGGTCGCCATCGGCTAGACTCCGCCGGCTTCCTTGGTGCGCTGGCCGGAACGGAGCATGCGGTTGAGCGCCGAGAGATACGCTCGCGCGCTCGCCTCGATGACGTCGGTCGAGGATCCCTTGCCCGACACCAGCGTGCCGTCGAAGTCGACCTTCACCGCGACTTCCCCGAGCGCGTCCTTGCCCGAGGTCGCCGCACGAATCGCATAGTCTTGCAGCCGCCCCTTGAGGCCTGTGATCGCGTCGATGGCCGCCAGCGCCGCGTCGACCGGACCGTCGCCGACGCCCGAGTCCTGGTACGACTCGCCGTCCTTTTTGAGCTTCACGGTCGCCGAGGGAATCACTCCGGTGCCGCTGATGACGTGCAAGTACTCCAGCGTGTAGACGGCTTCGGTCTGTGTCGCTTCGTCGGTGACGATCGCGATCAGGTCCTCGTCGTAGACCTCTTTCTTTCGATCGGCGAGGTCCTTGAAGCTGCGGAAGGCGCGATCGAGATCGGAGCCCGCCAGGTCGAAGCCGAGGTCCTTCAGCCGCGCGGCGAGCGCGTGTCGCCCGGAATGCTTGCCGAGCACCAGCTTGTTCGACGGGCGGCCGATGTCCTCGGGCTTCATGATCTCGTACGTCAGCTTCTCCTTGAGGACGCCGTCCTGGTGGATTCCCGCCTCGTGCGCGAACGCATTCTCGCCGACGATGGCCTTGTTGGGCTGCACGTGGACGCCGGTGATGTGCGAGAGCAGGCGCGACGTCCGGAAGATCTCCTCCGTCTTCACCCGCGTTTCGGCGCCGAAATAATCCTTGCGCGTGCGCAGCGCCATCACGATCTCTTCCAGCGACGCGTTGCCCGCGCGCTCACCGATGCCGTTGATGGTGCACTCCACCTGCCGCGCGCCGTTCATGATGCCCGTGAGCGAGTTCGCCACAGCCTGGCCGAGGTCGTTGTGGCAGTGGACGGAGAGTACGAACTTGCCTTCGTGCCTCTTGAGTCGACCCTGGATACGCGCAATGCGCTCGCCCCACTCGCGCGGAATCGCGTACCCGACGGTGTCCGGGATATTGATCGTTCTGGCGCCGGCGTCGATGCACGCTTCGAGCACGTCGCACATGTAATCGAAGTCCGAGCGCGAGGCGTCCTCGGGAGAAAACTCGACGTCCTCGCAGTAGCCGCGCGCATGTCGTACCGCCTCCACCGCCGCCTTCATCACCTCGGCGCGCGACTTGCGCAGCTTGTATTTCAGATGGATGTCCGAGGTCGCAACGAAGGTGTGGATGCGGGCCTTCGTCGCGTACTTGACCGCCTCCCAGCAGCGGTCGATGTCGGCGAGGCCCACACGCGAGAGACCGCAGATCGCCGGCGCCCCGGCCAACGTGCCGACCTGTTTGGCCACTTCGCGCGTCGCCTCGAAATCCTCGTCCGAAGAAATCGGGAAACCGGCCTCGATGACGTCCACGTTCAGGCGCGCCAGCTGCCGGGCCATCTCGAGCTTTTCCATCGTGTTCATCGAGAATCCGGGCGACTGCTCGCCGTCACGGAGCGTGGTGTCGAAGATGATGACGCGATCCATGGCCTGTTCCCCCTGTCCTTCCTTGCCTGTTACGGATGGTCCCTGGTGGGCACCTCGGCCGGCGTTGGCGCCGGCGTGTGCCCGACGATCAGCCGCCGCACCGGTCCGGACACGGCATAGCCTCCGAAGACGAGGAAGAGGAGCACCTCGTGTTTCGTGGCCACGATCATGCCGGCCAGCACGACGATGAGCAGCGTGTGAACGGGTGGGCGCTTTGCCCAATCGAACTCCTTGAAGCTCCAGTAGCGGAACGTCGACACCATGAGCAGCGATACGAGATACGTGACGACCGCTACGCCGACGCGCATCCAGCGCGCGAGCTCTTCAGCCTGAAGCAGAATCACCATCGAGCACGCGACCGCCGCGCCGGCCGGGATCGGCAGCCCGATGAAATAGCGTTTGTCCGTGGCCCCGGTGATGACGTTGAAGCGAGCCAGCCGCAGGGCGCCGCAGATCACGAACAGGAAAGCGGCGAACCACGCGGGGCGGCCGAGGTCACGAAGCGCGAACGCGTAGAGCAGGAACGCCGGCGCGACGCCGAACGAGACGACGTCGGCGATCGAGTCGTACTCGACGCCGAACTGGCTCGTGGCTTTCATCAACCGCGCCACGCGGCCATCGAGCATGTCCATGACCATCGCCACGAAGATCGCGACCGTCGCCTCCACGTAGCGCCCGTCCACCGTCAGCAGCATCGCGAAAAAGCCGCAGAAGAGATTGCCGGTGGTGAGCAAGCTCGGGAGCAGAAAGACGGTGCGTCGCCGGTCACGGAGCTCGTGCCATGGCCGCCGCCGCGGTCGTTTGCCGTGTCGCCTAGGAATCATGGTTGTGCGGCCACTGAAATTTCGCGGGGCTGGGGCCCCGCCGTCCGAGGCGAGCCTATGAATGAAGTCATGCCAGCAGTCCGATCACGGTCACGCCGCCGATCACGCGGTCGCCGGGGCGGACGCGAACGTCGCTCCCACGCGGCACATAGCAATCGGTGCGTGAGCCGAAGCGGATCATGCCGAAGCGCTCGCCGGCCGCGAGCTTGTCGCCCGGACCGACGCGGCACACGATCCGGCGCGCGATCACACCGGCGATCTGCACCACGGTGACGCGTGCCGCGTCGCCCTGCAGACGAACGGCGCAGCGCTCGTTGTCGCCGGCGTCGGGGTCGTAGGCCGCGACGAAGCGTCCCGGCGTATAGACGACGTCGGCCACGAGCCCGCCGATCGGCGCCCGATTGACGTGAACGTCGAGCGGCGACAGAAAGATGGAGACGCGCGTCGATGACCCGACGAACGGATCGACGGCGTCCTCGACGCCCAGGACACGGCCATCAGCCGGAGAGAGCACCCCGTTGGGAACGACCGGGATCTCGCGTTCGGGGTCCCGGAAGAACCCGACCGAGGCGAGCGAGGCCGCCCAGAACGGCAGCGCAAGCCGGCGTCGTCCGGTCAGCGTGAGGCCGGCGGCGATTACCGCCGACCCGACGATGAACGGCCAGCCTTCAGGCGCAATCGGCAGCTTCCTCTCCATGCTCACATCCTTTGTAGCGGGGCCCGCGAGCCCGCCTCGAGCCACGCTCACATCCTCGGCGGTTTGATCCACGACATCATCGAGCGCAGCCGCTTGCCCACTTCCTCGATCTGGTGGTCGGCGTCGCGACGGCGCATCGCGAGGAAGCCCGCACGGTTGGCCTGGTTCTCCAGGACCCATTCGCGTGCGAACTGCCCCGACTGGATTTCGGCGAGGATCTTCTTCATCTCGCGCTTCGTCTCCTCGCTCACCACACGCGGGCCCCGCGTGTAATCTCCGTATTCGGCGGTGTCGGAGACCGAGTACCGCATGTAGGCGAGCCCGCCCTGATAGAAGAGGTCGACGATCAGCTTCATCTCGTGCATGCACTCGAAGTACGCGACCTCGGGCTGGTAGCCCGCCTCGACGAGCGTCTCGAAGGCGGCCTTGATCAGATGCGATACGCCACCGCACAGCGTGGTCTGCTCACCGAAGAGGTCGGTTTCGGTCTCTTCCTTGAAGGTCGTCTCGATGACGCCGGCACGCGTGCATCCCACGCCGCGACCGTAGGCCAGCGCCAGATCCCGCGCTTTGCCCGTGACGTCCTGCTGCACGGCGACGAGCGCCGGCACACCCGGTCCCTGGGTGAACAGGTCGCGCATGACGTGCCCCGGCGCCTTCGGCGCGATCATCGTGACGTCCACGTCGGGCGGCGGCACCACCTGGTTGAAGTGGATGTTGAAGCCGTGGGCGAACATCAGCATCTTGCCCTTGCCGAGCCCCTTGCGAATCGACTCCTCGAACACCTGCCGCTGCGTCTGATCCGGGAGCAGGATCATGACGATGTCGCCCGCCTTGGCGGCGTCCGCGACCGGCGCGACCTTCAGCCCGTCCTTCTCGGCCTTCGCCCAGGACTTGCTGCCCTGATACAGCCCGACGACGACGTCCTGGCCCGAATCCTTGAGGTTGAGCGCGTGCGCGTGGCCCTGGCTGCCATACCCGATGACCGCGATCTTCTTGCCTCGGAGCAGGCCGAGATCGGCGTCCTGGTCGTAATAGATCTTCGCCGGCATGCGTGGTTCTCTCCTTCCGATTCTTGGGTTAGTCCGCGAAGCCGACCACGCGCGGATCTTCGGACACGCGCGGGCGCTTCGTCGGCTCGGCCTTCCGCACGCGCGTCTTGGGTCCGCGCGAGATCGCGACTTTGCCGGTACGCACGATCTCCTGGATGCCCATCGGCCGCAGCAGCTCGATGAGGGCCTCGAGCTTACCCTCGTCGCCGGTGGCCTCCAGCACGAACGACAGCGACGTGACGTCCACCACCTTGGCGCGGAAAATGTCCGCGGTGCGCATGATCTCCGAGCGGTGCTGCGGCTCGGCGTTCACGCGGATCAGCATCAGCTCGCGCTCGACGTGCCCTTCGTCGGTGAGGTCGTTCACCTTGATGACGTCGATGAGCTTGTGCAGCTGCTTCATGACCTGCTCGATCAC
>DAIRVP010000087.1:0-21865 GCA_036802765.1 Candidatus Rokuibacteriota bacterium | reverse complement strand
TCCATCTGGGGCGACGTCGCTCGCCTCAGCGCCGCCGACGTCGAAGAAGCCCTCGCCGGCGGGCCGGATGTGCGTCGCTGATGCTATAGTCGGGGCGCATGGCGGGGGGGATCCTCGATGGCCTCAATAGCGCCCAGCGTGAGGCCGTCACCCACGATACCGGTCCGCTGCTCATCGTGGCGGGGGCGGGCACCGGCAAGACCACCGTCATCACCCGCCGTATCGCCTACCTGATCGACCAGGGCCGGGCCCGTCCCGAGCAGATTCTTGCGCTGACCTTCACCGACAAGGCGGCGGCCGAGATGGAGGCCCGGGTCGACGAGCTGGTGCCCTACGGCTACGCCGACGTCGAGATCGCGACGTTCCATGCGTTCGGCGATGCGCTGCTGCGCGCGCACTCGCTGGAGATCGGGCTCCAGAACGACTTCCGAGTGCTGAGCCGCGCCGAGCAGGTCATTTTCCTTCGCGACCGGCTGTTCGATCTGCCATTGGGGCGTTATCGGCCGCTCGGCGATCCGACGCGGTATCTGCAGTCGCTTATCACGCTGTTCAGCCGCTGCAAGGACGAGGACATCTCAGCGGACGACTACCTCGCGTGCGCCGCGCGGCTGGGTGCGGACGCCGCGGACGACGATCAGATCGATCGCGCGCAGGCGCAGGCCGAGCTTGCCGCAACATATTCGAAATACCAGGCGCTGATGGTCGGCAACGACAAGATCGATTTCGGCGACCAGATCGTCCTGGCGCTCCGCCTGCTGCGCGCGCGGCCGCACGTGCTGAACGCGTATCAGCGGCGTTTCAAGTACGTCCTGGTGGACGAGTTCCAGGACACGAACTACGCGCAGTTCGAGCTGGTGAAGCTGCTCGCGGCCCGCCACGGCAACGTGGCGGTCACGGGGGACGACGACCAGGCGATCTATCGGTTCCGCGGCGCGGCGATCTCGAACGTCCTCAGCTTCCTGCGCCATTATCCGGAGGCGCGGCAGGTCGTCGTCACGGAAAACTTCCGCTCGCACCAGTCGATCCTCGACGCGGCGTACCGAGTGATCCAGTACAACAATCCGGATCGGCTCGAGGTGCGCAGCGGCATCGACAAGCGGCTCACCGCCATGCGCGAGGCCCCGGGGCCCGAGCCGCGTCACTGGCACTACGAGACGGCCAGCCAGGAGGCCGACAGCGTCGCGCAGATGATTCGCGATCGGGTGGAGCAGGGCGACTGGTCGTACAACGACGTCGCGGTCCTCGTGCGCTCCAACGACGACGCCGATGCGTTCTTGCGCGCGCTCAACCTGCGCGGCGTGCCGTGGACGTTTTCGGGCAACGCAGGGCTCTACGGTCGGCCCGAGGTGCGTCTGCTGCTCGCGTTCCTGCGCGCGGTCGCGCATCCCGACGACTCGGTGAGCGTGCACTACCTGGCCTCATCCGATCTCTATCAGGTGCCGATCGTCGATCTCACGCGCTGCGCGACACACGCCGACCGCAAGCACCGCTGGCTGTTCGACGTGCTGAAGGACGCCGAGGAGATTCCCGAGCTGGCCGGTGAGCTGTCCGAGGAAGCGCGCGGCGCCATTCGCCACCTGGTGGGTGATCTCGTGCGCTACATGGAGCTGGGGCGCGAGATGCCGACGGGCGAGCTGCTCTATCAGTTCCTCGTCGATTCCGGCTGGCTCGCGCGGATGTCCAAGGCCGTCACCGCGCGCGACGAGGCGGAGGTGCAGAACATCTCGAAGTTCTTCCGTCGCATCCAGGACGCCTCCCGGGCGCTGAAGTACGACAACGTCCGCGAGTTCGTGAAGCATCTCGAGGCCCTGATCGACGCGGGCGAGGATCCGGCCGTCGCCGAGGCCGACGTGGAGACGCCGGCAGTGCGCGTGCTGACGGTCCACAAGGCCAAAGGGCTCGAGTTTCCCGTCGTCTTCCTCGTCCATCTGGTCCAGGGCAAGTTTCCGACGCACAAGCGCCGCGACGCGCTGGAGCTGCCCGGCGAGCTGCTCCGTGATGTGGCGCCGACGGGCGATTTTCACACACAGGAGGAGCGCCGCCTCTTCTACGTCGGTCTCACGCGGGCCCGCCGTGAGCTGTTTCTGACGAGCGCGCGCGACTACGGCGGCACGCGCGAGCGCAAGGTGAGCCAGTTCGTGCTCGAGGCGCTCGACCTGCCCAGGGACGCCGCGCGGCCGTTCAAGGGCAGGGCGGTGGAAGAAATCGACCGCTTCGCGCCTGTCGCCACGCAGGAAGGCGCGACGATCCCGCCCATCCCGGACGACGAAGAGATCACCATCAGCCACAAGCAGGTGGACGACTACCAGACCTGCCCGCTGAAGTACCGCTACGTGCATCAGCTCCGTGTGCCGATCCTCCGCCACCACACGGTCGTGTACGGCGCCACCATCCACGAGGTCGTCGAGTTCTATCTCAAGCGCCGTGTGGAGGGCAATTACACGTCGCTCCCGGATCTCCTCGCCGAATACGACGCGAAGTGGATCAACCAGGGCTTCCTCACCTGGGAGCATCAGGAGGCGCGCCGAGCCGCCGGGCGTGAGGCGCTCACACGCTTCTGGAACCAGGAAGAGAGCGTCGGGGTCAAGCCGACGTACATCGAGAAGGACTTCGCTTTCAGCGTGGGTGCCACGCGCGTGCGCGGCCGCTTCGACCGCGTCGACGAAGATCTGCTCGGCGCCACCATCGTGGATTACAAGACCAGCGAGGTCACGAAACAAAAGGACGCGGACCGGCGCGTCGCCGCGAGCTTGCAGCTCAAGATGTACGCGCTCGCGTGGCGAGAAGGCACCGGGCAGCTGCCGCAGCGCGTGGAGCTGCGGTTCATCGAGTCCAACGTCGTGGGCCGGCACGTGCCGACCGACGCCGACATCGACGAAGCGCTCGCCTCTGTCGAGGCGGCCGCGGCCGGCATCCGCGCGCGGCGCTTCGAGGCCACGCCCTCGCGCAACGCCTGCCGGTGGTGCGCGTACCGTCAGATCTGCCCGTTCACCGCCACGCGCGAATAGCCGCGCGCGACTCCGCTCACGCGCTGGGCACCCACGGCCAGTACTTCGCGACGGCGCCTGCGTCCACGCGCAGATCGAAGCCGGTGATCATCTCGGAATCCTCGGAGGCCAGGAACACCGCGGCGCGCGCATAGTGACGCGGGCTCGGCAGCTTTTGCATCGGCACCATCCGCGCGAAGTCCAGCGGCCCCGCGTGCCGCTCGGGCTGCGGCCTGCCCCACGCGACCGCGCGCTCGACGCCTTCTTCCGGATCGGTCGCCGTCGGGGTGAGGCTGTTCACGCGGATGCCGTAGCGCGCCAGGTCCATCGCGGCCGCGCGCGTGAAGTTGAGCAGGCCGCTCTTGCTCGTGGTGTAACCGATGTTGCCGGCCTGGCCCTGGTGGCCCGCCGTCGAGCCGATCACGATGATGCTGCCGCGTGTACCCCGATCGACCATGCAGCGCCCGACGTGCTGGGTGCAGAGAAACGTTCCGGTCAGATTCACCGCGATCTGACGATTCCAGCGCTCCAGCGGCATCTCGAGCACGCCCATGCCGCCCAGGATCCCGGCATTGTTGACGAGCACGTCGATGCGCCCATAGGTGTCCCGCACGCGGGCGACCATCGACTGCACCTGAGCCTCGTCCGTCACGTCGCAGGTGAGGCCGACCGCCTGGCCCCCGCGGTGCGTGATCCAGTCCGCGCACTGCGTGGCGTTGTCCGCCGCCACATCGACGCAGACGACGGCGGCGCCCTCCTCGGCCAATCCCAGCGCGATGCCGCCGCCGATGTTCGGACTGGTGCCGGTGACGATTGCGATCTTGCCGGCGAGCTTCACGCGCCGCTCACGCGCGTGGCCGCGCGCCCGCCTTCGCCCGCTGTTCTTCCTGCAGGTAGCGTACGGAGACCCGGTTGAGCGGAACCGCGTCGGGCGCGAGCCCGTCGGGGTTGCGGTAGTCGAACGGCGCGTCGCGTCCACCGTAATGCTTGGTGACGACGAGCCGGCGCCACTGGATGACCTCGGCGTCGGTCGATGAGAGTTTCTCCGGTGTGTCGTAGCGCTGGTTGAGCATGACGCGCTCGTCCTGGCGCGAGAAGTTGTACTCGATGATCCAGCGATGCAGCAGGAAGTAGAGCGCGCGCTGCCACAGCCGCGCCAGCTCGTTCGCCGGGCGCAGATAGTGGTAGTACCAGACGCGAGTGACATTCGGCTCGACGGGCACGCACATGCGCGTGTACAGGTCGTAGGCGAACTCCGCGCGGAACATGCCGGGCAGATGATGGCCGCCGCACCAACGGGCCGAGCGCGGCGGTGGAATGTGGCGTCGCGCGCGCTCGACGAGCGGCCGGAACAGCCACGTCCAGTACCGCCGGCGATTGCTCTTGGGCCACCGCCAGCCATTGGCGTACAGGTCTTGCACAGGGCTGCGACGGACGTAATTGCTCTCGGCGACGTCGCCGCCGAAGCCGTTGCCCACGAAGATCGGATGCTCGCCCTGCGCGCCGCGTGCGATGAAGCCGGCGCGGGCGACGACCAGTGCGTTGCGATGCACGTAGTTCACGTGCGAGTCCATCGAGTTCTCGAGCGCGACCTCCCAGTTGCAGCGCCAGGTGACCTGGCCGGTCAGGATCAGCGCCTGCTCGTCGAAGAATTCCTCGGGCACGTCCTCTTCGATCGGCGCCGGATCACCCTCGCCGATCCACACGAACACGACACCCTTGAGCGTCCGCGTCGGATAGACTTTCGCCTCGGTTCCCGGCTTACCGCACACGCCCGAGTCCGGTCCCTCGGACAACACCGCGACGTTCTTGCCGCCCTCGTCGAACACCCACCCGTGATACGGGCACGCGACGGTGCCGCGATAGTGGCAGTCGCCTTCGCTGAGGCGCGCACCGCGGTGCGGGCAGACGTCCTGAATGGCGGCCACGTCGCCGTTGGCGCCGCGGAAGAGGCACAGGTCATCGCCGAGCATCGAGACCTTCACCGGCCGGCGCCATCCGACGCGGCGGTCCGCAATCGCCGGATACCAGTAGTTGCGCAGCCCGAGCGCCGGGATGAGCGGGCGGATATCACCGCTCAGCTTCGGGATCGCGCCGTTGGTGACACGCGCGGTCACGGCTTGAACACCGCGAAGCATTTGCTCGAGTTGAACGTCCACGTCTCGACGAACTCGCACTCGTCCGGCTTGCGTCCGAGCGCTTCCATGGCGCCCGCCAGCATGTACCAGTTGAGCATTTCCTGCTGCCCCGAGGCCTCGATCGCGTCGAGCGGCGTCGCGCGCCACGTCTCGTAATCGCCGACGCGCAGTGCTTCGTAGAGCCGGCGGTCCGCTTCGATGTCGGGATAGAGCTGGTAGTGCTTGTCGGTCAGGAACGCATGGGACCAGCTCGATGATGCGATCAGTGCCGTGCGCCAGGGGCTCTCGCGCATCGCGCGCGCGGTCGCCGCGCCGACCTGCATGCAGCGCTTCGGCGAGGGCGATGGCGGATCAAGGTCCGCCTCCGGAATGGGCCGGGCAAGATTGCTGCGATAGCCGCGCTGAGCGATCACGCGACGCCCGTAGCAGTTCACCTGGAACGCGACCAAGGGGTACGGAAAGCCGACGCGGTCGTAATCCAGGAACATGATCGTGTTCAAGAATGCGTGCGCCAGTCCCGCGTGGTGGAGGGGCCGGTACGCATACGCCATGTCGACGCCGTCGTCGAGCAGGCGCCGCGCAAGGTATTTGCCCGCCTCGCGGTGGCCCGGGATGCGGAACACCGTCTCGGGGCCCTCGCCCCAGACGTTCGGCGCCTCGAGGTCGCGCTTGCGATGTCGCGCCTCCATCTGGTCGTAGGCGAGGACACAGAACGGCGGAATCACGTCGTCGGTGAAGTTCTCGTACTGGTCGTCACCCCAGATCACGACCACGTCGGGCCGGAAGTCGTCGAGGATGGCGCGCGCGTGGCGGAAATGGCGCACCAGCGTCGCGCGGTGAGCGGCCGCCGAGGCGGTGCCGCCGTCGTCGCCATACTCGCGGCGCATCGGCGCCGGCCAGTTCGCCGGATCCCGATAGCGCTCCGGCAGGCCCGGATCGCGCAAGATCGTGCGCAAGATCGCGGCCATGTTTTCATCTCGACCCACGAGCGGCGGGTAGTGTGTCAGACCGAGACCGAGGATTTCGCCCACGGTTGGGTCCTCCTCGCGTGCAAGGGTATCAGAGGATCGGCCACACTTTCGACGGCGCCTTGACGAAGAGCGCCTGCAGCAAGCCACGCGGCTCCGGCCCGCGGATCAGGCAATCGGGGAAGGCCGCTTCCAGCTCTTCGAGCGATCGATAGCCGAAGAGCAGCTGCAGGAACGTCAGATCGGGAAACGCGGCTGACGGCCGGCGCTCGTCCGCCGACGGTAGACCGAAGTCCAGGCCGATCGCGGTGTGCGGCGGCGTCCACGCCTCCACGCTCTTGATGCGGCCGTCGGCGAGCACCAGCCGCAGTCCGCTTCGATAGAAGCTCAAGCGCAGCTCGCCCGTATGGCCGACGAAGGCCGAGTCCGCCAGCCGCTGCTCGAGCACCGGCGCGATGCGACGGATCAACTCGGCCAGGTCCGGCACGCGCAGATAGTAGGCGTACGGGCGTCGCGTGGTCGTGATCTGCACGACGCCCGTGAACGGATGCGCGCTTCCGAGCATCCAGCCATCGATGAACGCCAGCTCGGTCTTCGTCTCGCGCGCATACGACTCGCCCGTCGCGCACAAATACGCGAACACGGGATAGGCGACCGCACGCCACGACACACCAGGCCGCACTTCGATGTTACGCACGGTGAGGCCCGGGCCCCAGAGACGTCCCGCGTGCTCGACATAGCCAGCGGGCTCACCGGCGTGGCTCTCGATGATCCGCACCTGGTCGTCCATGGCGCTGCCCGGACTGCGGCCGCCGATGATGTAGCGCCACGCGGTCTCGTCGCGCGGCGCCGTGACCAGATAACGCCGAGCCCCGTGTGCGCTGGTCGCGGCGAGAAACGGCGCATCGGCGTCGGTTGCGGGACGCAGACGGTACGGCGGGTGCTCTTGCCTCACGCTCGCCGCGAGCCCGGCGGTGTAGAGTCGCGGGCCGCCGCCGAGCTCCAGCGCCATCTCGTAGCCGAACTGGCGATAGAACCATGGGATGCCGTTGATCGCGAGCAGCTGATGCCCGCGCTCCGCGCTCCACGCGTGCGCGACGTCGAACATCGCGCGCACGAGACCGCGCCCGCGACGCTCCGTGCGCGTGCCGACGATTTCCGGTTGGCCGACGGAAATGGGACTGCCGGCGTACGTCCACGAATGCGACAGCAGCACCATCGACGCCACGATCGACTTCGCTCGCGTGTCCTCGACGAGCAGCGCGCTGTCGGCGCGGAAGGTGGGATGGCGGCCGCCGATCAGGTCTCGCGTCCAAACGCCCATCCACGGCGCGGGATCGCGAGCGTCCTGGCCGCGGAGCACGTCGGCATTGAACTCGCCGAGCCGCTCGGCGTCGGCCACGGTCGCGCGCCGCATGACGAGACCATCGCCGAGATCACGCAGCATGATCCGAGCAGGATAGAACCGGCCCCGGTCACCGTCAACCGGCCCGCGTGCTACCGTGGCGTCCATGAGCCGTCACGCCGGGCCGCCAGGCGCGGGCGATGAGCCGACGATCCCCGAGCCGACCTATGCTGAGCGCGCGCGCACGCTTGCGTACCTGGCTCACACGGGCACGCTCGCGACGCTCTCGCGCCGGCATCCGGGCCACCCGTTCGCGTCGGTGATGCCGTACACGATCGACGATACGGGCCGGCCGCTGTTCCTGATCAGCGCGATGGCGATGCACACGCAGAACCTCGAAGGCGATCCGCGCGCCAGCCTCCTGGTGATGCAGCCGGGCTGGGACGGCGACCCGCTGGCGGCCGCACGCCTCACGCTGATGGGCGACGTGCGCCGAGTGCTGGACGCGGACACGGTGGAAGTCCGTGAGCGCTACCTGGCGCGGCACGAGCGTGCCCGCTACTGGGTCGATTTCGAGGACTTCGGCTTCTGGCGCCTCGCGATCACCGACCTCTATTTCGTCGGCGGCTTCGCCGCGATGGACTGGGTGACCGCCGCCGACTACACCGCAGCGCGGCCCGATCCGCTTGCCGATGCCGCTCCCGGAATCATCGAGCACATGAACCGGGACCACGCCGATGCGCTGATCGAATACGCACGCCACTTCGCCGGCGAGTCGGTCGATGAAGCCACGATGGTGGCCGTCGATCGGCTCGGCTTCAAGCTGCGCCTGCGCAGCGGACAGCGCCTGTCGAGCGCGCGGATCGCGTTTCCGCGCGAGGTGACGACAGCCGGTCAGAGCCGCGAGGAGCTGATCGCGATGCTGAAGGAGGCGCGCGCCGGGCGCTGAGACTCAGACGGCCGGGGCGTTGCTGGTGCGTGGGCGTCGCGCGAGCTGCACGAGGGAGCCGGCGTGCAACCAGAACGCGAACGGCACCAGGAATCCTGGCAGCCAGATGTAGGGAAACGTCGCGAGGAAGGCCGTCGACGGCTCCGTCACGAACGCGCGGAACGGCGTGGGCAGCGCCAGCTGGGCGTGGATGACGACGTTGGCGAGAATGATGATCCCCGCCACGTTCCATGCGCTACCGACCCAGGTGGGCCACGCGCGACGCTCGACCACCATCCAGCCGATCGGGATTGCCGTGAGCCCGATCAGAATGTCGACGTTCCGTCCCTCGAACGTCATCAGCTTCGGCGCGCGGCCTTGCACGGCGAGCGCCCACAAGATGATTTCCATCAGAATGCGGAACGACTGCAGATAGACCAGCCGTTCGGGCGGCGTCACGGCAAGGAAATGGCGCGTGCCGTGCGTCGGCAGCATCAGCAATCCGGCGGCCAGTGGCAGCAACCCCGCCATCGCCAGTCGTGGGGGCATGCTGTCGAAATCGAGGAAGTATCCCTGGCCGGCGAGCACGGCCAGCACGCCGAGCCAGATGGCGAGCCCGATACCGATGCGCGCCCGTCGCCAAACGAGAATTCCCGCCACGACCAGCACCTGTGCAATGAAAACGAGATCTACGACGAGCGTCACGCGAGCGATCGTACCACGCGCTTCGCGCGGGTCCGGATGGCATCATGGCCGCATGTCCGCTGTGGCCCACGCCCCGTTCGTCGCGCTGTCGGCGCTGTGGCTGGTGCTGACGGGGACGCTGTGCAATCTGCGATGCACTCACTGTCTGAATGCCAGCGGCCCCGACGAGCCGTGGCTTGCGCCACTCGATGACGCCGCCGCGCGCCGCGCGATCGCCGAGGCCGAGCGGCTCGGCGTGCGCGAGATCTATCTCACCGGTGGTGAGCCGTTCCTGCATCGGGAGATCCTGCCGCTGCTCGAGCGCTGCCTCGTCGTTGCGTCGACGACGGTGTTGACGAACGGCACGGTAATGACCGAGGCGCTGGCGGACGCGCTGGCGGCGCTCGCGCGCGCGTCGCGCTGGTCGCTGGAGATTCGCGTGAGCCTCGACGCGGCGGACGCCGAGGCCAACGATCGTGTCCGCGGGGCCGGCACGTGGCAGCGCGCGGTGAAGACGATCCAGGCGCTCGATGCGCGCGGGCTGCTGCCCATCGTCACCGCCACGGACATCACCGGGGAGCCCGACACATACGAGCGCTTTCGCGCGCTGCTGAGTGGCCTCGGCATCGCGAAGCCACGCGTGAAGATCCTGCCGATGTTTCCGGTGGGCCGCGCCGCGGCCGCGGACGGGCGACTGTCCGAGGGCGATCTCGACGGATTCGATCGAACGACGCTGCAATGCGCGGAGACGCGGGCCATCACCGCCGACGGCGTCTACGCGTGCCCGATCCTGGCCGGGCTGCCGGAGGCGCGGCTCTCGGACGGCGATCTCGGCGCGGCATTGCGACCGGCGCCGCTCTATCACGCGGCGTGCGTGACGTGTCACCGCACGGGAGCGACGTGTCGGAACGCGTGAGCGAGCACCGGAGGATCGCCGTGCTGGGCGGGGTGTATGCCAATGCCGAAGCGCTCGCGGCGGTGCTCGCCGACGCGGCGTCTCGCGACGCCGACGCGATCTTCTGCCTCGGAGATCTCGGCGGCTTCGGACCGCATCCCGATCGCGTCTTTCCGCTGCTGCGCGATCACGACGTGCGGGTCGTACGCGGCAACTACGACGAGGCGGTGGCGGCGGCGGCCGCGGACTGCAATTGCGGCTACACCGATCCGCGCGACAACTACTACGCGCGCATCAGCTACGCCTACACGGTGGCGCACACATCCGCCGCCAATCGCGCCTGGCTCGCAACTCTGCCGGGGCATCGGCGCGTGCGGCTCGGTGCGCATCGGGTTCTGATGTGTCATGGCTCGCCGCGGCGGATCAACGAGTTCCTCTGGGAGTCGACGACGCCCGACGGCTTTCTGCGCCGGCTGCTGGCCGAGCACGAGGCCGACGTGCTGCTGTGCACGCACACGGGGATCAAGTGGCGCCGGGTGCTCGACGGCGGCGCCGGCCACGCGGTGAACGTCGGCGTCGTCGGCCGTCCGGAGAACGACGGCACGCCGCGCGTGTGGTACACCATGCTGACCGCGGAGCCCGAGCTCGACGTGCAGTTCGTCCCCGTCGCGTACGACCACGAGGTCACCGCGCGTGCGATCGAGGCCGAAGGCCTGCCGTCGGAGTTCGCCGAGACGCTGCGCACCGGCTGGTGGACGACGTGCCTCGAGAACCTACCGTCGCGGGAGCGTGCACGAGGCCGCTTCTGATTCCGGCACGCCTGTTGACAGTCGCGACGCCCGCCCGTACGGTACGCGACACATTCGGCTCAGACGAGACGCGACGCATTGAAGGAGGCCCGACATGATCCGTGTCTCCGTGATGTACCCGACGACCGAGGGCAAGAAGTTCGACTTTGACTACTACGCGAACAAGCACATGACCCTCGTGCGAGAGCGCTGGCGTAGCATGGGGCTGCTCAAGATCGAGGTCGACCGCGGTATCGCGGGCGGCGCGCCCGGCGCGCCCGCGCCGTACGCCGCCGTCGGCCAGGTGTACTTCCGCTCGCTCGACGACTTCCAGAAGGCCTCGAAGGCGCACGGCAAGGAGCTGTTCGCCGACGTCCCGAACTTCACCGACATCACGCCGCAGGTGCAGATCGCGGAGATCATTCTGTATGACCGCGCCGGCCTATGACGTCATCGTCGTCGGGGGCGGCAACGCCGCGATGTGCGCGGCGCTGTCGGCGCGCGAGCACGGCGCGCGCGTGGTGGTGGTCGAGAAGGCGCCGGAGGCGTGGCGCGGCGGCAACGGCTTCTTCACCGCCGGCGGCTTTCGCTTCGCGTTCAAGAGCTTCGACGAGGTGTGCGCGCTGGTCGGCGATCTCTCCGACGAGGAGAAGGCGTCGATGGACGTACCGATCTACACCGAGGACAACTACTACGACGACCTGATGCGCGTGACGGAAGACCTCGCCGACGCCGACATGGCGCTCACGCTCGTGCGCGAGTCGCAGCCCACGATGCGCTGGATGAAGGCGCAGGGCATTCGCTGGATCCCGATGTTCGGGCGTCAGGCCTTCAAGGTCGGCGGCAAGTTCACGTTCTTCGGCAATCTCGTCCTCGAGGCGGTCGGCGGCGGTCCCGGCCTGATCGACATGCACTACGAATCGGCAAAGAAAAAGGGCATCGACGTCCGCTTCGAGGCCAAGGCGCACCGCCTGCTGACCGACGCGCGGGGCGCGGTGACGGGTGTCGAGATCCGCAAACCCGACGGATCGACCGAGTCGATCGCGGCCCGCGCAGTGGTGCTGGCCTCCGGCGGGTTCGAGGCCAACGTCGAGATGCGCACGCGCTACCTCGGCCCCAACTGGGACCTGGCGCGCGTGCGCGGCACGCCGTACAACACCGGCGACGGCATCCGCATGGCGCTCGACATCGGCGCCCAGGCGTGGGGTCACTGGAGTGGCTGCCACGCCGTCCAGTGGGACTACAACGCGCCGTGGCACGGCGACCGCAAGGTGGGAGACAACTTTCAGAAGCATTCCTACCCGGTCGGCATCATCGTCAACGTCGACGGTCAGCGCTTTGTCGACGAAGGCGCCGACATGCGCAACTACACGTACGTGAAGTACGGTCGCGAGGTCATCAAGCAGCCGCGCCGAGCGGCATTCCAGATCTTCGATCAGAAGGTGGTCGATCTTCTGCGCGAGGAGTATCGGATCCGCGAGGTGACGAAGGCGGAAGCGAACACGCTCGAAGAGCTTGCGCGCAAGCTCGAGATCGACATCGACGGCTTCGTACGCACCGTACGCGAATTCAACGCCGCTGTTCAGCCGGGGACGTTCAATCCCGCGATCAAGGACGGCAAGGGCACGCGCGGCATCAAGCCGGCCAAGTCGAACTGGGCGCAGCCGCTCGACACGCCGCCCTACGTGGGCTACGCGGTGACGACCGGCATCACGTTCACGTTCGGCGGCCTGCACATCACCACCGACGGCCACGTACTCAACGGCGAAGGCCGCGCGATCCCCGGGTTGTACGCGGCGGGAGAGCTGGTCGGTGGGCTGTTCTACAACAACTATCCCGGCGGCGCCGGCCTCATGGCTGGCGCGGTCTTCGGGCGCATCGCAGGCCGATCGGCGGCGACGGCGGCGAAGTCGGCAGGCGCTTCCTAGCGCCTGCCCACCACGACGAAGAACGACCCGAATTCGATCGGCTCGAGTGCGGCCGGAAACTCGCCGGGCTTGTAGCGGCCGGGGATCTTGACGAGCCGGAAGTCCGGCTCCTTACCGAAGCGCTCGATCAGCTCCGCTTCCGTGAACACGCGGCAGTGATCCGCGTAACCGTGAACCGGCGCGTACTCCGGCAGCGGCCCGATGGCGCGGAACTCGTGCATCGGCACCACGAAGCAGAACCGGCCACCGCGCCGGATCACGCTCATGATCGACGCGATGGTCGCGTCCACGTCGCGCACGTGCTCGAGGACGGCGAACGAGTATGCGAGGTCGAACGACGCCGGCGGAAACGCCAGGTGCACCTCTTCGGCGAGGCCCTGGCGGAAGCCGGCGTTCGGATAGCGGTTCAGCTGGCGCGCCAGCCGCACGTTGACCGTCGACGCCTCCACGCCCTCCACCCGCGCGGTCGGATGTCGCGCCGCGACGGCCATGACGACGCCGCCTTCGCCGCAGCCGGCGTCGAGCACACGGCGCGGCGCGACCGCGCCGATCTCGCGTTCGAGCTCGACGAATTCAGGGTTGTGTGTGCGTCGCTCCACCATCTTGCGCGTCTTGCGCCCGAGCAGGATCCGGATGCGCTTTTCGAGCAGCTTGAGGCCCATACGCCAGCGCAGCCGCTGGTATTGCGCCTCCTGCGCGGCCAGGTAGGCCTCGCGGCTGCCGAGATGACTGAGCCAGCCGCGGATCTTTGCCGCCTGCTCGGCATAGCGCGGATCGGGGTGCGCGGCGTGTGCCGCCTGCACGAGCTCCAGCGCTCCGCCGATGTTCTCGCGAAAGAGCTGCAGACGGACCGCCTGCATCGTGGCCTCGACGTCGCGCGGATCGATGCCTTCACTCACCCCGGGGCTGATCCTATCAGTCGAAGGGCGAGACGTGGAGCGCCGCGTGCGCCGCGTCGAGGAACCAGTCGGGCAGCAGCGGGCGGTTGTGCTGCAGGAAGCGCTCGAACTGCGCGTCGAGCACGTAGGTCGCGCCGTGGTCGTCGGCATGGCGGCAGGAGCGGCCGTAGGCCTGGACGAGCGCCTTCGCCGTCTCCACTGCGTACCACCGCGGATCGCGCGCGCGGCGCGCCGCGGTCCACGGGTCACCCAGGTCCGGGTAGGGCATCTTCGTGATGATCTGAAAGCGCAAGAAGTCGTCGGGCAGATCGACGCCCTCACGAAGCGACGGGGAGACAAGAACGGTCGGAGCCGCCGAGGCGCGATGGCGCTCGAGCGCGGTCGCCTTGGCCTCCGACGACTCCACGAAGATGAGCCGGCGCGCCTCGAGCGGCGCCCGGCGCGCGATGTCGGCCATGAGGCGCCGCGCGATCGCGTAGGAGGCGACGTGGATCAACCCCTTGTCGCGCCCGTGAGCGACGAGGATCGCGACGATCTCGGCAAACAGCGCCGGCTCGAGGGTCGGAAGGCTCGCACGCGAGAGGGCGCCGACCGGCCGGTAGACGATCGGTCGCTGCTCGAGCGGGAACGGCGACGGGCTGGCGAAGACGCGCACGTCCTCCGTCTCGAACCCGAGCGTTTCGGCGACGACCGCGGCCGGGCCGAGATACGCCGAGAGCAGCACGGTGATCTCGGCGCAGTCCCGGAGCAGCTCGCGCGCCTCGCCCGTCACACCGAGCGGCGTCAGCTCGAGTGTCGCGTCGAGCTCCGGCCCATAGCGCACCACCCATTCCGTATCGGCCGCGTCGACGAACGCGCGCACCCGCGCGAGCGCACCGCCGAGCGCGTCGTGGCGCTCCAGCAACATCACCTCCTCGCGCGAGGGCGGCATCTGCAGAAAGGCGTCGGGCTCCAGGTCGGGCGGGCGCACCGCCTCCAGCGAGCGCGCGATCGCATCAAGCTCGGCTTCGAGCCGTTCGAGATGCGGCATCAGCAGCGGGCGGTACTCGTCGGCGGTGTCGAGACGCGGCAGCGTGCCGCCGAACCATTCCTTCATCTCGGCGGCGGTGAAGCGGACTGCGTAGACGTTGACGAGCTGGGTCTCGAGGTTGTGCGCTTCATCGACGATCAGCAGCCGCCGTCGCGGCAGCTGCTCGGCGTGCCAGTGACGCAGCGTCGCGAAGTACCACGTGTTCGCACAGAACACCGGCCCGGCGAGCGCCGACGCCTTCGCGCGCGCGTACGGACACTGGCACATCGGACCGCGCGGCCGCCGACACATCCCGAGCGACGTCGGCACGCGCGCGTCGAGATAGCGCTCGCAGACATAGTTGTCGCGACCCTTGACGACCTGCACGACGTCGCCGAACTCGCGCTCGTATTGGTCTTGAAGCAGCTTCTGCGAGGTCAGGAGATAGGCGTCGCCACTCCACCGCGCGAGCGTGACGGCGAGATGGCTTTTACCGACCCCTGGCGGCGCCTCGACGACGAACAGGCGCGGCGCGTTGGCGTCCGCCTCGGCGTCGGCCAGCGCGCCTTCGAGCGCATCCAGGAGTCGCGCCTGCTCGGCGCGCGGTGTGAAGCCCTCGGGGAAATGTGTCCGCAGCGCGCCGCTCACTCTTTGATGAGCTCCCGAAGCTCGTCGCGCGCCCGCGCGCGGTCCGCGAGCGTCGCGTTGATCTGCTCGATGGCGCCGCGATACTGCTCGATCGTCTTGCGGTCACGCTCGTCGAGGAAATCGAGCAATGCGAGCTCGTCCGCGGCGTACTTGCGCCGCGCCGCGCGCAGCGGCGGCAGCGCCACCGCGCGCAGCTCCGGTCCCCCGGCGCGATAGCGCTCCTGCGCGCGCATCAGCTCGGCACGGCTGCTGTCGCGGGCCTCCCGCAGGCGCACGTAGCGCGCATGCGCATCCGGATCAGCGCGACGGAGCATCTCGCCATAGGCGTCGGCGGTGCTGTCCGGTTTCGCGCCCGATGGTTGTCCGGTGGCGGGCTGGGCGGCGGCGCTGGCCACGGCGAGGACCACGATGACGATGGCGAGCGCGCCAGCGACGGGGTGCGGCATCGGCCGGAATGGTGGCCAGCGTATCATGAGGTCATGGGCTCGCCGTCGCGCCCGCGTCCCGTGCTGCAGTTCTCCGCCGGCGGCCTCGTCGTGGACGCGCACGGGAATGTGCTGCTGATCCGCGCACGCGATCTACGCAACCAGCCGGTGTGGACGCTTCCGAAGGGCGCGCTCAATCCGGGAGAGTCCGCGGCCGATGCGGCGCTGCGTGAGGTGCGAGAAGAGACGGGCTGGGAGTGCGAGGTCGTGCGCGAGCTGGAGCCGGTGACGTACTGGTTCCAGCGCGAGGGCCAGCGCATCCGCAAGAGCGTGCGCTGGTATCGCATGCGTCCGCTGCAAAAGGTCGGCGAGCACGACCACGAGGTGGACGAGGTGCTGTGGACCGATCCCGTCGACGCGCGCAGCCGGCTGCGATACGAATCGGATCTCAAGCTGCTCGACGGCCTGTAGACGCGCTCAGGGCGGCGGGAACAGCCGGTCCCCGTTCTTCCAGGCGATTTGCTCGGCGACGTCACGCGGCAGCTGCTGCAGCCACCGTTGCACCGCCGCCGTCGCTGGGCGCACATCTTCCCAGCGCGACGTCGTCCACGTGTCGGTCCCGACCATGAACCGGTCCGGGTGACGCACGAACAGCGCCCGCCACCCGGGATCGAGCGTTCCGTCGGACGCGACGTCGGTGCGCAGCGCCAGCTCGACCCACAACATCGGATACCGATCGACGAGCCGGCCCACCGTCGCGGCCGTCGACGACATGCCGGCGTGGGCCCACAGGATCTTCACGCCGGGGTAAGTGGTGAGCATCTTCTCCACCGTGGTCTCGTCGATGTGGCACTGCAGGAAGAGCCCGCGCGCCTTCGCGAGCTCCGCGATGCGTCGGAGCGTCGGCGCCTCGACGTCATCGGCGCCGAAGTGCGATTCGCCGATGCCGCGATAGACGTTGCGCTTGCTGAGACGCTCCTCGACGTAGACGGCGACGGCGGGATCGCGCGGCCACGAGCCCATGTCTTCGCGCGTGCGATATGGGCGCAGGAACGGCACGATGCCGGCCGGAGCGCGATCGTAGAGCATCAGCGTCCCGTCGTCCGGCGTGCTCGAGACGATGGCGCGGCGCACGCCCGCCTGCGCCAGGATCGACAGCACCCGCTCGGGTGTGTACGCGGTCCAGTCCGGACGGCTGTAATGGATGTGAGCGTCGAAGATCGGAAGCTGAGCCGACGCGGGCGTCGATCCCAGGACGAGCATCGCGACGATTGCCCCGAGCCATCGCGCCGTCATGGCGGCGATGGTAGCACTCGCTCCGCCCGGCGGGTATAGTGCGGCCAGGATTTCAGAATGAGAGACGTCATGGGCGACGTTTCCCGGCGGCAAGCACTGCGGGCGATCGGTGGCGCCGCCGCGCTCGTGGCCGCGCGTGCGACGCCGGCGTGGGCGCAGGCGCGCGATCCGATTCTCGCCGGGCGCCCGCTCGTACGGTATCCGCAGAAGACCGATCTGATCCTGCTCACGTCGCGTCCGCCGCAGCTCGAGACGCCCATGAAGTGGTTCGATCGCGCGATCACGCCGAACGAAGCATTCTTCGTTCGCTACCACGTGTTCCCGGTCCCGACGACCGTCGACCTGGCAACGTGGCGGTTGCGCGTCGGCGGTCACGTCGAGCGCGCCCTCGAGCTGTCGATGGACGATCTGAAGGCGAAATTTCCTGCCGCGGCGGTGACAGCCGTCAACCAGTGCTCGGGCAACAGCCGCGGCCGTTTCACGCCGCGTGTGCTCGGCGGGCAGTGGGGCGACGGCGCAATGGGCAACGCCGAGTGGGTCGGTTGCCGTCTCAAAGATGTGCTGACCGCGGCCGGTGTGCGGCAAGGCGCGGTCGATGTCACGTTCGACGGACTCGACAAGCCCGCGTTTCCGAGCGTGCCGGATTTCGTCAAGTCGCTCGCAATCAGCCGCGTGCTGGACGATCCGAACGTCATCGTCGCGTACCAGATGAACGGCGCGCCGCTGCCGATGCTCAACGGATTTCCCGCACGGCTCGTCGTCCCGGGCTGGTATGCGACGTACTGGGTAAAGAATCTCTCGGAGATCACCGTCGTCGACAAGCCGTTCGAGCAGTTCTGGATGAAGCCGGCGTATCGGATTCCCGACAATGCGTGTGGATGTGTCCAACCCGGGACCACACCGAAGGCGACCGTCCCGATCCAGCGCATGACCGTGCGGTCCTTCCTCGTCTCGCCCGAGTCGGGCGCGCGCGTCACCGCCGGTGCTCCGACCACGCTCAAGGGCATCGCCTTCGACAGCGGCTATGGCATCCGCGAGGTGCAAATCTCGGACGACGGCGGGGAGACGTGGCGGCGCGCACAGCTCGGTCGCGATCTCGGACCGTATTCGTTCCGAGAGTGGTCGGCAGCCTGGACGCCGCGCGCCGGCCACACGCACGTGATGGTGCGTGCGTTCAACGGCATCGGCGAGTCGCAGGGCGCCCAGCCGCTCTGGAATCCGGCGGGCTATCTCCGTAACGTCATCGAGTCCGTCGAGTATCAGGTGAGCGGCTGACATGAGGTGGCTGCTCGCGGTCGCCGTGTTCTTGATGGCTGCCGTCGGTATCGCACGAGCCGACGACATCACCCTGCCGGCCGATCATCCGTACGGAATGCTCAAACCCGGCCCCGGGAGCGAGGTCGCGCAACGCAGCTGCGCGTTGTGCCATTCGACGGACTACATCGTGACGCAGCCGCCGGGCGATCTGAAGCAGTGGGACGGCGTCGTCACGAAGATGATCAAGGTCTATGGCGCGCCGCTGAGCGACGCCGACGCGAAGACGATCGCCGAGTATCTCGCCCGCCAGTACGGCAAATAGCTACCGCTCCAGCAAATAGCTATCGCCCCGCGGCGCGGAGTGTCGCCCACACCCGATGGGGCAGCAACGGCACGCGGGTGATCTCGGCGCCGCGATCCGCCAGCGCGTCCTCGACGGCATTGGCGATCGCTGCGCTCGGCGAGATGATCCCGCTCTCGCCGACGCCCTTGATCCCGAGCTCGTTGATCATCGACGGGTGATCGAGCGATTCGACGACGAGCGCCGGGATATCGCTCGCCACCGGTAACCCATAATCCATCAGCGTTCCCGTCAACAGCTGCCCCTGCGCGTCGTGCACGACTTCCTCGCGAAGTGCGGTGCCGATGCCCTGTGCGATGCCGCCGTGCAGCTGGCCCTCGACCACCATTGGATTGATCGGGCGGCCACAGTCGTGCACTGCCGCGTACCGCACGAGGCGCACGACGCCCGTCTCGACGTCGACCTCGACCACGCATGCGTGCGCGCCGAAGGCCCACGTGACCGTGTCGGGATGGAAAAACAGGCAGGCGTGAAGCCCGGGCGCGCCCTCCGCGGCCAGCGCGCGGCTACGGGGCGCCCGCGCGGCGAGAGCGCCGAGGGCGACGCCGCGATCGGGCGAGCCGGCGACGTGCGCGCGGCCTTCGGTAAGAACGATGTCGGCCGGCGCGCACTCCAGCAGCTCGCCGGCGGCGATGCGCGCACGCCTCGCCACCTCGCGCGCCGAACGCGCGACGGCGGGCCCGGCGTTGGCTGCGACGCGGCTCGCGATCGTGCCGTGACCGAACCCGATCAGGGCGGTATCGCCGCCGAGCACGACGACGCGCTCGAGCGGCACGCCCAGCTCGCCGGCGCACACCTGCGCGAGCGTCGTCTCGTGCGCCTGGCCCTGCGAGGCGACGCCGACGGCGACGAACACGGTGCCGTCGGGATCGATGCGCACGTCAGCGCCTTCGAAGGGCCCGATGCCGGTGCCTTCGAGGTAGGCCGACAGCCCGACGCCGATCGGTCGCGCGGTGCCGCGGCGCCGATCGCGCTGCGCGCACCACTGCTCGTACGGCAGGAGCGCCAGCGCGCGGTCGAACGCGGCGACGTAGTCGGCGGGGTCGTACGTGATGGCGACCCCGTCGCGATAACGATGACCGGGCTTGTACGGCATCGTCTCCTTACGGATCAGATTCCGCCGGCGGAGGTCAGCGGGATCGACTCCGAGGCGTCGCGCCGCGCGATCGAGGAGGCGATCGAGGACGAACGCGGCCTCGGGCCGCCCCGCGCCGCGATACGCGCCCATGAACGTCTTGTGGGTGACGACGTTCACGCACTCGCCGCCGAAGTGCGGCACGCGGTACGGCCCCGCGAGGTGATTGATGGTATTGAGCGCGATCACGTCGCTCAGCGTCGGATACGCGCCATGGTCGCGCGTGAACCGCGTCTCGATCGCGGCGACGGTGCCGTCGCGGCGGACCCCGAGGCGGGCGCGATGGCGCTGATCGCGATCCGGCGCGGCGGTTTGAAAATGCTCGCGCCGCGTCTCGATCCACTTCACGGGCCGGCCAAGGCGGTGCGCGACGACGGCGATCAACACTTCTTCGGCGTACGTGTGCCCCTTGATGCCGAAGCCGCCGCCGACGTCGGGCGCGAGCACACGCACGCGCGATTCGCCCAGGCCCAGCGCCCGCGCGACGGCCGCGCGCACCGCGTAGGGGACCTGGGTCGACGACCACAGCGTGAACAGCCCGTCGGCGGTCGCGGGATGGGCGACGACGCCGCGCGGCTCGATCGGCACCCCGGCGATCCGCGGAAAATCGAGCGACACCTCCACGATCACGTCGGCGTCTGAGAAGCCGCGCGCGACGTCGCCGACGGCGCTCGTCGCGATTCCGGCGATGTTGTCGGGCCAATCCTCGAACACGCGCGGCGCACCCGGCGCCGTCGCCAGCTCTGCGCTCACTGCCGCCGGCCTGGGCTCCCAGGTGATGCGCACCGCCTCGGCGGCGTCGGCCGCGTGGTACGGATCATCGGCGACGACCACCCCTACCGCTTCGCCGACGTGGCGCGCGACCGTGTCCGCAATGGCCGGGTGTCGATACGCGCGCATCGCCGGCGATGACACCAGCGGCGGCACGCCCGCCGCGCATTCCGGCAGATCGCTGGCGATCAGCGCGGCGACCACTCCGGGCGCGCGCAGTGCGGCGCGACGGTCGATCGCGCCGATTCTCGCGTGCGCGTGCGGGCTGCGCACGATCGCCGCGTGCAGCAGGCCGTCGATGCGGAGGTCGTCCACGTAGCGGCCGTGACCGGTGAGGAGACGACGATCTTCTTTGCGAAGCACGCGTGCGCCGATGGTTGTGGTCACGAGCGTGTGGCAGTATAAGGCCTCGTTTCGAGCGCGCGCGGCACGAAAGGAGTCACGCATGGGCTACAAGCCGGTCGAAGGCTGGGGCACGCTACCGCAGGAGTGGAGTTTCGTCGAGGCGACGGCGGTTGCCGTAGACGATCACGACGACGTCTGGGTATTCAATCGCGGCGCGCATCCGGTCATCGTGTTCGACCGCAACGGCGCCTTCAAGCGCTCGTGGGGTGAAGGCCTCATACGTCGCGCGCACGGCATCACGATCGGACCCGACGGCACGATCTGGTTGACCGATGATCTGCACCACACGGTCCGCCAGTTCACGCCGGACGGAAAGCTGCTGCTCACGCTCGGCGATCCCGACAAGCCCTCGAGCGCGCACGGCGGCAAGCCGTTCAACCGCCCCACGCACGTGGCCATCTCGCCGCGCACCGGCGACGTCTACGTGTCGGACGGTTACGGCAACTCCCGCGTCCACAAGTACGACCCGAAGGGCCGCCTGCTCCACTCGTGGGGCGAGCCGGGCACCGACCCGGGCTGCTTCAACATTCCGCACAACATCGCCACCGATGCGGGCGGGCGCGTCTACGTGGCCGACCGCGAGAATTCGCGCGTGCAGATCTTCGATGCGGATGGCACGTATCTCGGGCAGTTCAACAACCTGCACCGCCCGTGCGGCCTCGCCGTCTCCGCGCGGCTCGGCGACCTGTTCTTCGTCGGCGAGCTGCCCACACATCTCGCCGTGAACAAGGCGGTGCCGAACATCGGCGCGCGGGTGAGTGTGCTCACGATCAAGGGCGACCTCGTCGAGCGGATCGGAGGGCCGTTCGCCGGCGAAAAGCCCGGCGAGTTCGTGGCGCCGCATGCGTGCGCTGTCGACTCGCGCGGCGACCTCTACGTCGCGGAGGTGTCCTGGACTGCAGCCGGCAGCATGGAGAACCCGCCCCGCGAGATCCGTTCGCTACAGAAATTCGTCAGGACATGACGCTCGATGATGCGGCGCTGGCCGCGGCCCTGGC
>DAIRVP010000086.1:0-22262 GCA_036802765.1 Candidatus Rokuibacteriota bacterium | reverse complement strand
GTCTATGCGGGCATCCACTTCCGCAGTGCCTGCGAGGACGGGATGGCCCTCGGGCGCAAGGTGGGCGAGCGCGTGGCGAAGCTCTACCTGCTGCCGGTCAAGAGGTAGAGACGGCACGACGCGCCGATGGGGCTCGCCGTGAGTCCCCATCGGCGCCGCGGCTCGAGAAGCGCCCGCGATTCTTCGCGTCGCGGTGGCGGCCTGCTTCATCGGTCACGCTGCCTTCGGGCTCATCGCCAAGACGGACCAACAAGGTCATTTTCTTGTGCGAGGAAGCAGATAGTAACGTCTGCAGGAACGTCAGGCCCTGCGCTTCGGCAGCCCTGCGGTTTCCCCTACCCCGCGAGCCATCGAAGGCGTATGTTCTGCAAGGGCTCCTGCCGTGGCTAAAGATGTCCTTGGCTTCCGCGCGACGCTGGCACGATCCGCGGCCTTGCGGTATGCGCTCGCCCCTGTTTGTATCGCCGTGGCTCTGCTGGTCGAAATGTTGACCAGCGGACCTGTTCCAGAGTGGTCGCAGTCACCGCCTCTCATACATCCAACGGGACTCTTTCAAATCAGTATTGTTGCCGCCGCGTGGTTTGGCGGCACGGGGCCGGGGTTGCTCGCGGCGGTGCTCGCCACCTTGGTCCTGCCTCACCTGATCGCGATGAACTATCCCTTGACGGCGGGCTTTTTGGATGTGCCACGCTTTCTGGCGTTCGCGATCACAGGGCTGGCCGTAGGCCTGGGCACCACATTCCGGAAGCGGGCAGAAGGAGAGCTTCGCACGGCCCGTAACGAACTCGAAAAGAAGGTGCTGGAGCAGACCGCCGAATTGCGACGGAGCGAAGCGCTTCTGGCTCGAGCGCAGCAATTGAGCCAGACCGGCAGTTTCGGCTGGAAGGTCTCGAAGGACGAGCTCGTCTGGTCAGAAGAGACCTTTCGAATCTTCGGATACGACCGAACGACGAGGCCGAGCGTGAAGCTTGGTCTGCTGCGGGTGCACCCGGATGACCTGGCGTTAGTCGAACAGACGATCGAGCGCGCCGCACAGAACGGCCAAGACTACGAGTACGAGTATCGCTTACTGATGCCCGATGGGGCCGTCAAGTACGTCCAGGTTGCGGCTCGTGTCGTGACGAGCGAGTCGAGCGGCGTCGAGTTCGTCGGAGCGATCATGGATATCACGGCGCGCAAGCACGCAGAAGAAGCCTTGCGGAAGGCGCAGGCGGAACTGGCACATGTTGCGCGCGTCATGACTATGGGAGAGTTCGCGGCGTCCATCGCTCACGAAATCAGCCAGCCTCTCGGCGCCATCGTGGCCAACGCTGATGCTGGCCAGCGCTGGCTCGCGGGGGGCGCCCCGAACCTCGCGCAGGCGCGAGAATCCGTCGGCCTCATCGTGACCGATGCGAATCGAGCCGCTGACATCATCAAGCGCATTCGAGCGCTGATCAAGAAAACCGATACCGAAAAGGCACCGCTCAACATCAACGAAGCGATTCGTGAGGTCATCGCGCTCGTCGAGGGAGAAGCGCGCCGAAACAGTGTGGCGCTGCGGACGGAGTTGGGCGAGGAGCTCCCGCCCGTCGTCGGCGACCGGGTGCAGCTGCAGCAGGTCATTCTGAACCTGGCCATGAACGGGATCGAAGCGATGTCGTCGGTGGCCGGTCGGCCGAGACACTTACTGGTCAGTTCGCGTCGACACGAATCGGATCATGTGCTCGTCGCTCTGCAAGACTTCGGCATCGGCATCGAGCCGGAGAGTCTGAAGAAAATCTTCGATGCGTTCTACACCACCAAGCCGCAGGGAATTGGCATGGGGCTGTCGATCGCGCGCTCGATCATCGAGAATCACGGCGGCAGGCTCTGGGCCGATCGGAATGATGGCCCAGGTACGACGTTTCAATTCGCGCTGCCGGTGGTGCTCGCGGTTCGCGACTGATCCTCCGAAGACGGGATTGCGGGGAGCGTCGCCGTCGATGGTGCGGCCGGTGCCATGTCGGCCGCGATGGCGTCGAGCGCGTGGCCGCGTCGATACGCGGTCGGCGTCACGCCGGTCAGGCGCCGAAACGTCGTGGTGAAGTGGCTCGCCGTCGTGAAGCCCACTGACCGTGCGACCGATCCGATCGAGGACGTCGAGTCCGCGAGCAGGGCCGTCGCGACGGCGATCCGGCGGAGCAGGATGAAACGATGCGGCGACTGGCCCGTGGCCTTTTTGAACAGCCGCGCGAAGTGATACGGACTCATGTGGACGACGGCCCCGAGGTCGACCAACCGCAAATTGCGATCCAGATTGCGATCGATATGCGCCGCCACTCGGCGAAGTCGGCCTTCGGGCAGCGCGCCGATGACGCCCGGCGCCTCGGTATCGCGCGGCGCCTCGGTATCGCGCGGCGCCTCGGTGTCGCCCGGCGCGTCCGCAAGAAGAAGGCGTCGCGACAGCGTGGCGTTACAGGCAGAGGCGCTCGTCACGATCGTAAACCGAGGAGATCGCGGAGCCGCGATGTCTTCGCGACGACTCTCAGCTCGACGCGGCAGGCCGGCGCGGGCCGAACGTAGTCGCGCTCGAGCGCGGCCATGTCGAGCGCCAACGTGCCCATGTCATGCAGCACGACATCCTGCGGCCGTATCGGAGCGGTGGTCGTGATGGTCTTGATGTAATGTTGACACCCGTCGCACACGTCGACCCTCTGCTGTTCCAGAGTCCGCGCCGATACGAGCGAGCCGAGCTTTTCGTCAGCGTCTTCGCCACACACGTGGCAGCGCAGCACGTCGGTCGGCCAACCACTGCCGCAGGCGCCGCACCGAAGATAGCGATGGCCGTCGAGACCGCGGCTCTCCGCGAGCGCGGGCCAACCACCGCAAATCGGGCAATAGCCCCACGCCCAGTCGCTCGGGACGCCACCCGCCCACGCCTTACGGCACGCCTGGAGCATCGGCATCGCGATCAGCGGCGCCAGCGCCCGTATGACGCCGCGGTCGTCGTCGTGCGCTCTCGCGAGCTCGTCCAGGCGATCGACGTCCTGCGATACCGCGGTTTCGAAGAAGAGCATCGGGTCGAGTCGTTGGGCCTCGAACGCAATGATCAGGGGGTCCACTTCGGTCCCGGCCTCGGACGCAGTGTTCAGCATGTGCCGAATCCAGCGGTCGATCACACCCGATGCCACCGTGATCGTGGCGCCGTCCAACAGTGGCGGTTCGTCGCCATCGCGCTCGGGGCGCGTGGGCACCCACGGCGTCCACGGCGTCCTCGCCATTTCGCTCAGCGTGTGCTCGACAAGCGCGATCAGCGGTCGCCACTCGGAATGCTCGAGCGACAGGGTGGCGAGAAGCGATCGCGTGGTCCCGTGTGACATCCGATCCATGTCATCGTTGGGACGGCGAGCGACGGGGTGCGGTTTCAGAGGTCCGCTAGGCGACGGCGGCCTCGCTCGTGGTCATGCACTCGTCGAGTCTCTTCCGCAGGAACAACCGGGCGCGATGCGCGCGCGTCTTCACCACCGCGATGCCGAGCCCGAGCGCTTCTGCGATCTCCGCGTTCGATCGTCCCTCGATGTCGCGCAACACCAGCACGGCCCGATACGCAGCCGGCAACTCGTCGATCGCCGCGCTCAGCGTCGTCCGCAGCTCGGCCTGGACGGCGGGATCGCTCGCGGCCTGCGACCAGTCGGCCACGGGTTCGGTGTGACGACCACACTCGTCGAACAGCGGGAGCACGTCGTCGAGCGAGATCTCATGTCGACGACTCTGCCGGCCGCGAAGCTTTTGATAGGCGGCGTTCGCCACGATGCGGTAGAGCCAGGACCCGAAGGCGGAATCGCCGCGGAACATGTCGATCTTTCGCACGATGGTCCAGAATGCATCCTGCACGACTTCTTGCGCGTCCTCGCCGTTGCCGGTGATGCGGGCGGCAAGCCGATAGGCGCGCTCGCCGTACGTGCTCACCAGACGCTCCGCGGCGAGTGGCTCGCGGCGCCGAAGCGCCACCAGGAGATCCTGATCACGGTCCATGCGCGTCGGGACGAACGTCGCTTGAAGATTCATGTCAGCTCCTCGCCGTCTACCGTGGATGTTCGATCGATACGGCGAAGGTACTGTTCGAAGCCGAACGTATCTACCCGACGTTCGTCGGGTCGGCGCCTACCCTACTTTCGTAGGGTCAACAGCCTCGATCGCTGATTCGCCCGTAACCCCGACCCTCCGTCCGCCCTCCCAAGAGCACGAATCCGAAAGTCCGCGCCGACATGAGGCACTGGTAGCTTATGTGGATCGTCCGACTCGCGCTGCGCCGGCCATACACATTTGTCGTGCTGGCGCTGCTGATCGCGGTCCTGGGCGTCGTGTCGATCGCGACGATGGCCGTGGACATCTTTCCGGCCATCGACATTCCGGTGGTCAACGTGGTCTGGAGCTACGGCGGCCTGTCCCCCACCGAAGTGCAGGACCGGATCGTCACCATCAGCGAGCGGGCATTCACCACGACCGTCAGCGGGATCGAGCACATCGAATCGGTGTCCCTGCGCGGTCTCGCGGTCACGCGACTCTTCTTTCAGCCCAATGTCCCGATCGAGTCGGCGATCGCTCAGGTGAACGCCCAGGCGCAGCAGATCGTCCGGCAGTTGCCGCCCGGCATCTTTCCGCCGCTGATCATCCAGTACAACGCGGCCAGCGTCCCGGTGGTGCTTGCGAGCCTCAGCAGCGACGTGCTGCCGGATCAGCAGGTCAACGACTTCGCCAACAACTTCATTCGCACGCAGCTCGTCACGATCCCCGGCGCCGCTATCCCTGCGCCGTACGGCGGCAAGGTGCGGGTCGTCAACGTCGACATCGATCCGGACGCGCTGTACGCACGCGGTCTGTCACCTCAGGACGTCGGCAACGCGATCCTCACGCAAAACGTCATCCTGCCAGGCGGGACGACGAAGATCGGGCCGCGCGAGTACGACGTGGCGCTCAACGGCAGTCCGGAGATTCTCGGCGACCTGAACCGGATTCCCGTCCGATACGTGAACGGCGCGACGGTGTACGTCTCGGATGTCGCCTACGTTCACGACGGCTTCAATCCCCAGACGAACCTGGTGCGTCGGGACGGCAACCATTCCGTCTTGCTGCCGATCCTCAGCAACGGCAGCGCCTCGACGCTCTCCGTGGTGTCGAACGCGCGCGCGCTGATGCCGAAGATTCTGGCGGGGCTGCCGTCGAGCCTCAAGGTGGACTTCCTGTTCGATCAGAGTCTCTTCGTCCGGGCCGCGATCACCGGCGTGCTGCACGAGGGCGCCATCGCGGGGTTGCTGACCGCGCTCATGATCCTGCTGTTCCTGGGCTCGTGGCGAAGCACGCTCATCGTCGTCACGTCGATCCCGTTGTCCATCCTGACATCGATCATCGTGCTCAAGATCCTCCATCAGTCGCTGAACGTCATGACGCTCGGCGGGCTGGCGCTCGCGGTCGGCATCCTCGTGGACGACGCGACGGTGGAGATCGAAAACAATCACCGCCACATGGAGCTCGGCACGCCGCTCCGGCAAGCCATCCTGGATGGCGCGGCCGAGGTCGCCACGCCGGCGTTCGTCGCGACGCTGTCAATCTGCATCGTCTTCGTGCCGATCATGTTCCTCGGGGGCGTCGCGGGAGCGCTGTTCGCGCCGCTGGCCATGTCGGTCGTCTTCGCGATGCTCGCGAGCTATATGCTGTCGCGGACGCTCGTGCCCACCATGTTCCTCTACCTGATCGCGCCCGAGGCGCGCGCGCGGCACGGCGCCGGCAACGCGGCGAAGCACGACAGCGTCGGAGCGCCGCCGTCAGTGTTCCGACGGATCTCGAACGGCTTCGAGACGCGATTTCATCGACTCACCGCCGTCTACGAGGGCTCGCTGGCGTGGGCGCTCGAGCACAGGATGGTCGTGATCGCCGTGTTCGTCGCGTTCGCACTCGTGTCGCTGACACTCTATCCGTTCGTCGGTCGCGACTTCTTCCCTTCGGTCGACGCGGGGCAGCTCCGGCTGCACGTCCGGACGCCGCCGGGCACGAGGATCGAGCAGACCGAAGCATACTTTCAGCAGGTCGAGGACTATATCCGCCAGGTGATTCCCGCCAGCGAGCTGGCGGTGATCATCGACAACATCGGCATACCGAACCCGATCAACATTGCGCTGAGCGACAGCGTCACGGTCGGCACGGGCGATGGCGAGATCCTGGTCTCCCTCAAGCCGAACCACGGTCCGACGGCGGCATACCTCAAGCGCCTGCGTGACGAGCTGCCGCGCCGGTTCCCGGACTTCGAGTTCTTCGCGCAGCCGGCAGACATCGTGAACCAGATCCTCAATTTCGGCCTGCCTGCGCCGATCGACATCCAGGTGACGGGTCCGCTCGCGGAATCGGCGACGAACTTCCGCGTCGCGCAGCAGATCGCCGCCGAGCTTCGACACGCTCCCGGCGCGGTCGACGTGCACGTGCAGCAGATCCTCGACGCCCCGCGCATCATGATCGACGCCGATCGCTCGATGGCGGCACAGGTCGGCCTCACCCAGCAGAACGTGGCCAGCAGCGTGCTGCTCTCGCTGACCGGTAGCGGCTCGACCGCGCCAAACTTCTGGCTCAACCCCAAGAATGGCGTCAGCTATCAGGTCGTGGTTCAGACGCCGCAGTACCGGGTGGCGTCGCTCGAGGAAGTGCACCGGACGCCGGTCGCACTCGCCGGGACCCTGACGGCGCAGGGGTCACCCCAGTTCCTCAGCAACCTGGCCGACTTTCAGCGGACGACCACACCGCTGTCGCTGAACCATTACAACGTCCAGCCGGTCTTCGACGTCTATGCGGGCGTCCAGTCCACGGATCTCGGCTCCGTCTCGGCGCAGGTCGACCGCATCGTCGCCAAGTACAAAGACAAGATCAGCAAGGCCAGCTCGATCGTCGTGCGCGGCCAAGTGCAGAGCATGAACCAGTCGTTCGTTCAGATCGGGATGGGGATCGCGTTCGCCGTGCTGCTCGTCTATTTCCTGATGGTCGTCAACTTCCAGTCATGGCTCGACCCGATGATCATCTTGACGGCCCTTCCGGGCGCGCTCGCTGGGATCTTGTGGGCCCTCTTCGTCACGGGAACGACGCTGAGCGTGCCCTCGCTGATGGGATGCATCATGGCGATCGGCGTCGCGACGTCGAACAGCATTCTGATGATCACCTTCGCGAATGAGCAGCGTCAGCCGCAGTTCGGAAGCCAGAACGCGCACGACGCTTCTCTGGCCGCCGGCCGCACGCGTCTTCGCCCGGTGCTTATGACCGCGCTCGCGATGCTGCTGGGGATGCTGCCGATGAGCCTCGGCCTCGGCGAAGGGGGCGAGCAAAACGCGCCGCTTGGCCGAGCCGTCATCGGCGGGCTGATCGTCGCCACGTTCTACACGCTGTTCTTCGTTCCGACCGCCTACAGTCTGCTGCGACGCACGCCGCCGACGCACCTCGGCGCGGAGAGCGAAACATGAGCGCGACACCTCAACCGCTCCCCGAACGCCCGACGCCGGACGACGACCAGCACCCGCACGCGAGCGATGCCGGTGCGCGGCGACCACGATCGCGAAGCCTGATCTTGATCGGGCTGGGACTCGTCGTGCTGTTCAGCGTGCTGCTCGCGATCGGCGCGATTCCGCGCGTGCGAAATCAACGCGAGCTCGCGGCGGCAGCGGCGAGCGCTCAGAGCACGGTGCCGGAGGTGTACGTCATTCGGCCACAGCGGGCCTCCGAAACGTCGCTGTCGCTGCCCGGTACCACGCAAGCCATGCAGGACTCCATCATCTATGCGCGCACCAGCGGGTATCTCGCGAGACGACTCGTGGACATCGGCGACCGCGTGAGCGCGGGGCAAGTGCTGGCCGAGATCGCGTCGCCAGAGGTCGACCAGACGTTGCGGCAGGCCCAGGCGGATCTCCAGCAGTCGGAAAAGAACCTGGAATTGCAGAAGGCAAACCTCGAGCTCGCGCGGACCACCATGGCGCGCTACCAGGCGGCGGATGCCGAAGGGGCCGTCGCCAAGCAAGCGGTGGATCAGAGCGTCGCCACGCACCAGACCGCGAAGGCGGCCGTGGCGGCGGCGGACGCGAACGTCCAGTCCAATCGAGCGAACGTCCAGCGGCTGCAGGCGATGACCGGGTTTCAGCACGTGGTCGCACCGTTCGACGGGACCGTGATCCAGCGCAACGTCGACGTCGGTGCATTGATCACGGCCGGCAGCCCTGTCAACAACATCGCCGTGGCGCCCTCCACCGTGACGGGCGCGGCCAACGGTCTGTTCGAAGTCGCGCAGATCGATACCCTCCGCGTGTTCGTCAACGTGCCGCAGGCGTACGCACCGAACGTGCGCGCCGCCCTTCCGGTCCAGATCAGAGTCCGGGGGCACATTGAGGAGCCGGTTTCGGCGAAGGTGACGCGCACGGCGACAGCGATGGACCCCGGCACACGGACGCTTCTGACGCAGGTCGATATCCCGAATGCGTCGCATCGGCTGCTGCCCGGCATGTTCGTCTACGTGGATTTCTCGATCGGTCCGTCCGGCACGCGCTGGCGCGTTCCGGCCACCGCCATGATCTTCGATGCGCAGGGCACGCGGGTCGTGATCGTCGGGCCGGGAAACAAGCTGCACTTCCAGCCGGTCGTGGTCGGCCGCGATCTCGGCGAGTCGATCGACATCCAGTCCGGACTGCGCGGCGACGAATCAGTCGTGGCGCAGCCGCGCGTGTCGCTGCAGGAGGGGCAGACGGTCACGCCGATGCAGGCTCGCACCGGCTCCCGAGGGTAGCGCGGTGCGATTGGCTCGGCTCGGCATCGTCCTCGCCTCGCTCTCGACCGCGGGCCTGTTCGTCGGCGGCTGCATGGTGGGACCGAACTACAAGCGGCCGCCGGTTCCCGAGCCCGCCCTGTTCAAGTCGGACACCACGGCAGGGACGGCTCCGGCGGTGGAAGCGGACTGGTGGCGGCTCTACCGAGATCCGGATCTCGATCAGCTCATCGCCACCGCTCACGCGTCGAACCAGACGCTGCAGCAGGCGGTGGCGCGAGTGGACCAGGCCCGCGCGCTGGCGCGCGTCGCCGGCAGCTATCTCTACCCTACCATCTCCGCCGATCCGCACTTCTCGCACACCACGTACTCCCAAAACCGCAAAGGTACGATTTCAGGGAGGCAAGCCACGAGCCGAGTGACGCTGAACGACTTTCTGATCCCGCTCAATCTCAGCTACGAGCTCGACGTGTGGGGCCGCGTCCGCCGGACGTTGGAATCGGCCCGCGCGCAGACGGCGGCGAGCGCCGCAGACCTCGGCGTGGTCAGGCTGACGATCGAGACCGAGGTCGCGCAGTACTATTACTCCCTCCGCTCGCTGGACGCCCAGGTACAGATCCTCAGCGACACCGTCGTCGCCTATCGCGAGCAGCTGCGTGTGATGTCGGCCCAGCTCCGCGCCGGGCTCGTAAGCCCGATCGTCGTGTCGCAAGCCGAGGCGCAGCTCGAGACGACCTTGGCGCAGCTGCGAGACGCGCAGCGGGCGCGCGCCAACCTCGAGCACGCGCTCGCAATCGTGTGTGGCCAGGCCGCGCCGACGTTCGCCGTCGCGCCGAACCCGTTGCACGAAGCCTCGCCGCCCGAGGTGCCAGCGGGCTTGCCCTCGGAGCTTCTGGCTCGCCGGCCCGACGTGGCCGAGGCCGAACAGAACGTGGTGGCCGCCAACGCTCAGATCGGCGTGGCCACCGCGAGCTTCTTCCCGCGGTTCACGCTGACCGCCTTGGCCGGGTTGGAGAGCTTCGAGATCTCGTCTCTCTTCACGTGGCAGAGTCGCGCGGCGTCGATCATGCCGAGCGTCTCGATCCCGATCTTCGAGGGCGGGCGGCTCAAAGCGCAGCTCGAAGCCACCAAGGCCGTGTACCGCGAGACCGTCGCCACGTACGTGAATCAGGTGCTGATCGCCTATGGTGACGTCGAGGATGCTCTGACCGACCTGCGCGCGACGTCGGACGAGGTGCAGAATCTGCGCCGCGCGGTCACGGCATCGCGGGAATATGTCCGCCTGGCCAACGTGCAGTACAAGCAAGGGCTGACCGATTACCTGCTGGTCATCGACGCCGAGCGGACGCTCCTCGCCAATCAGGTGTCGCTCGCGCAGATGGTCAATCTGCAGATGGCGGCCAGCATTCGACTGATCAGGGCGCTGGGCGGCGGGTGGGCTCGGGCTGAGACGACGGCTTCGAGATGAACGCGAGATCTCGGTGGCTGTTTCCGCTGAGCTTTGCGCTCGCGTACTTCGCGGGCGCAGAGCTGGGTCGCGTCTTGTCTTTCGAGCCGGGACACCTGGCCACGATATGGCCCCCGAGCGGGCTGTACCTCGCGGTGCTGCTGTTCACACCGTCCAGCCAATGGGCACGAGTGATCGCGGCCGCGGCGCTCGCCGATCTTGCTTCCGCCGGGCTTCACGCCGATGCGATGTGGGTCAGCGCGAGTTTCTGGCTGTCCCACACGTTGGAGGCCGTGATCGGCGCCGCGTTGCTCCGGTCATTGTTTCCGATTCCGTTTGCGCTCGATCGACTCAAAAATACCCTTGGACTGGCCGTGGTGTGCGGCGTGCTCAGCGCGCCGGCCGGAGCCATCCTGGGCGCGCTGACCGTTCGCATCGCGTTCGGTCACGCCCTCATCGAGGCGTGGCTGACCTGGTGGATCGCGGACGCCGTCGGCATCCTCGTCTTCGCCCCGCTGGTGCTGGCGTTCATGGACGCGCGGGACGTGTCGCGTGCCAGGCGATCGCGCTGGCGAATGCTCGAAGCGGGTCTGTTCGTCGTGACGACGGCGTTGGTCGTCACGGTCGTCTTCGGCCTGGTGCCGGGTCGTGCGGTGAAGTTCGCGGTGTATCCATGCTTGCTGTGGGGCGCCGTGCGATTCGGCCTCCGCGGCGTCTCGAGCGGGCTCGCCGTGGCGAGCACCCTCGCGGTCTCGTTCGCGCTGAGTCAGTGGGGCGCATTTTCCGCCGCCGATCTACCACCACTGAGTGGCATGCACGTGGTGCAGCTCTTCCTCAGCGTGACGGCGTTGTCGTTTCTGTGCCTGGCCGCCGTGATCCACGAGCGCGATCATGCTTCCCACGAGCTTCGCGATGCGATCGACACCATTCCGACGGGCGTCGGCGCCGCGCTGCCTGATGGCTCCATGGAGTTCGTGAACCGCCGCTGGACCGATTACTCGGGAATAAAGAATTCATCGGGGTCGCGCTGGCAGGCCGGAGTTCACCCCGACGACCTCGGCCAACACCTGGAGAAGTGGCGCGCCTCCGTGGCGACCGGCGAGCCGTTCGAGAACGAGGTCCGCTACCGCCGAGCCGACGGGGACTATCGATGGTTCGTGGTGCGCGCCGTGCCGCTGCGCGATATGAACGGAACGATCCGGAAGTGGTATGGCGTCTCCACCGACATCGACCATCGCAAGCGTACCGAAGCGTTGCTGGCCGGAGAGAAGCGGATTCTCGAGATGGTCGCGCGAGGGGACTCGCTGGGTCACGTCCTCGATGGCCTGTGTCGGCTCGTTGAAGAGCAGGCTCCCAACGTGCTGGCCACGATCCTCTTGGTTGACGGCGATCGCTTGCGGCATGGTGGCGCACCGAGCCTGCCGAAAGCCTACGCGGATGCCGTCGACGGCACGGCGATCGGGCCGACGGCCGGCTCGTGTGGAACGGCGGCGTACCGCGCGCAACAGGTCATCGTCTCGGACATCGCCACCGATCCGTTGTGGACCGAGTATCGCGACCTCGCCTTGCCCCATTCACTGCGCGCCTGCTGGGCGACGCCGATCCTCTCTTCGGACGGCAGCGTGATCGCGACGTTTGCGATGTACTATCGCGAGCCTCGCAGCCCGAGCCGGAGTGAGCAGGACATCGTCGAGCAGATCAGCCACGTGGCCGGTATCGCCATCCAGCGGAAGCTCGACGAGGACAAGCTGCGGGACAGCGAAGACAAATGGCGCGCGGTCTTCGAGAACAACCCCATCATGTTTTTCGTGGTCGATGCGGCCGAGACTGTCGTGTCGGTCAATCCGAGTGGCGCCGAGCAGCTCGGCTACACCATCGAGGAGCTGGTCGGCCGCTCGGTCCTGGATCTGTTCTACGTGGCCGATCGCGAGGCCGTTTCCAAGCACATCGCAGCGTGCTTCGAGCACCTCGGCCACGCCAGGAGCTGGGAGCTGCGCAAGGTTCACAAGGACGGCAGGATGATCTATGTCAGGGAAACCGCGAGGGCAATGCGGAGGACGGGACGCGCCCCGATCGTCCTGGTTGTCTGCGAGGACATCACCGAGCGCAAGCGAGCGGAGGAAGCCCTGCAACGCGCGCAGACCGAGCTCGCCCACGTCACCCGCGTCACCACGCTCGGCCAGCTGGCCGCGTCGATCGCCCACGAGGTCAACCAGCCGTTGGCGGCCATCGTCGCCGATGCCACGGCATCCCTGAACTGGCTCGGGGCGACAACGCCAGACCTGGACCGGGTGCGCGAGGTACTGGTCGCCATCGTCACGGACGGCCACCGGGCCGGGGACATCATCCAGCGCATTCGCCAGCTCGCGACGAAGACCGAGCCGCGGCACGCCCGGCTGAGCATCAACGATGTCGTCCGCGATGTGATCGGCCTCATGCGCGCCGAGTTGCAACGTCACGACATCGCCTTGGTGCCCGAGCTCACACCGGATCTGCCGTTCGTCTTCGGCGATCGCGTGCAGCTGCAGCAGGTCGTTCTCAATCTCGTGGTCAACGCCGTCGAGGCGATGGCAGCCGTGACGGGGCGGCCGCGGCGTCTGAGCATTCGGTCGGAGCGGCACGACCAGGATCAGATCACCGTCGCGGTTCACGACACCGGCGTTGGCGTCGACCCCGACAATGTCGAGAAGCTCTTCAACGCGTTCTTCACCACGAAGCCCGATGGCATGGGCATGGGGCTGTCGATCAGCCGCTCGATCCTCGAAGCGCACGGCGGTCGAGTGTGGGCGACCGCCAACTCGCCGCACGGCGCGATCTTCCATTTCTCGCTCCCCGTCGATGTCGACCGGGCCAGCGTGCGCGAGCCAGGCCGTCTCGTGGAGACGCCAGGCGGCTCTTAGCCGCCTACATTTTCGCCGATGGCGTGATAGTGATGGGGGCCATGATCGACGAGCGTCTCGCGCCGCACTGGATGGCTGAAAGCATGGACCGCGTCAACGTCGCCATCCAGGGCACCGATGATCTCGAACAAATGACCGGCGACGTGCTCGATGTCGCACGCTCGATCTTCGCCTGCGATCGGGCCTCGTTGATCTATCCGTGTGATCCGGAGGCGCGTACGCAGAGCCTGAAGATGCAGCGCGCTCGCCCGGAATTTCCCACTGGCTTCGGCGTCGGGGTCGAGCAGCCCATGGACGCCGATACCGCGGCGGTGCTGCGGATCGTACGAGCGGCCGATGGTCCCGTCGCCTTCGGACCGGGCTCCGATCATCCGCTGCCTGCCGGCATGGCGAAGCAGCTTGGTGTTCAGTCGCGGTTGCTCATGGCTGTACATCCCAAGGGCGACCTGCCGTACATGTTCGGGCTCGGCCAGTGCTCCCATCCGCGTGTGTGGACCCCGCAGGAGAAGCAGCTGTTCCAGGCGATCGGTCGCCGGCTCACCGACGGCCTGACGAGTCTGTTGATGCTGAGTCGTCTGCGCGACAGCGAGCGCCGGCTGGAAGACGCCCAGCGTCTGGCGCACGTTGGTCACTGGGAGCGCGACGTCGAAACCAACGTCGCCGTGTGGTCCGACGAAACGTACCGGATCTTCGGGCTGCCTCCGCAAGAGCGGAGCGTTCCCCTCACCGAGCTCTGCGAGCTCGTTCATCCCGATGATCGGCCGCTGTTCATGGCGGCCACAACTGCGCTTCGGGCCGGGCTTCCCTACGATCTGGAATATCGTGTCCTCCAGCCAGGCGGCGACGTGCGATTCGTCCACGCGCAAGGGCATCTCAGGGCGCGGCACATGTTCGGCACCGTCCAGGACATCACCGAGCGAAAGCGCGCGGAATATCTCGCCGCGCAGGTGTTCGAGAGCTCACCCGACCGCGTCGCCATCATCGGACGCGACTATCGGCTTCGACGGGTCAATCCCGTGTTCGAACGGTTCTGGGAGGTGCCGGCTGCGCGCGCCGTGATGCTGACCGTCGCCGACATCGTGGGTCAGGAGGCCTTCGAGGAGACGTTCAAGCCGCAGCTCGACCGATGCTTCGCCGGAGAAGATGTGAGCTTCGCCGCCTGGATTCGATACCGTTTCGGTCGCCGCTACGTCGCCATCACGTACACACCGCTGCGGCCGGGGACCGAACGCGTCGACGCATCCCTGATGATCAGTCGCGATCTCACGGACCACATGGCGGCCGTGGAAGCCTTGCAACGGGCCCAGGCGGAGCTTGCGCATGTCACCCGCGTGACGACGCTTGGTGAGCTGGCCGCGTCGATCGCCCATGAGATCAACCAGCCGCTGGCGGCCATCGCCGCCGATGCCAGTGCGTGCCTCAACTGGCTCACCAAGTCACGGCCGGACCTCGACATGGCCCGCGCGGCGCTGACGGGCGTCGTGAGCGACAGTCTTCGAGCGGGCGAGGTCGTCCACCGGATCCGCCAGCTCGCGACAAAGAGCGATCCCCAGCGGACACAGCTTCAGCTCAATGACGTCATCCACGAGGTTGTGCCGCTCGTGCGTCGAGAGGTCCGCGACCATAACGTGTCGCTCCGATTGGACCTGGCGCCGGACACACCAGAGGTGCTCGGCGACCGCGTTCAGCTCCAGCAGGTGCTGATCAACCTCGTGATGAACGGCATCGAGGCGATGGCCGGCGTCGCCGACAGGGCGCGAGAGCTCGTGATTCGCTCACGTCCGCACGGCAACGACGAGGCGCTAGTGGCCGTGCAGGATGCGGGGGTCGGTCTCGGTGGCAGGAACACGACTCAGTTGTTCACCGCGTTCTTCAGCACCAAGCTCGGCGGCATGGGCGTCGGTCTGTCGATCAGCCGGTCGATCATCGAGGCACACGGCGGCCGGCTCTGGGCGACACCCGGCGAGCCATACGGAGCCGTCTTTTCCTTCTCGCTTCCCAGCTATCGGCTCGTGTAGGCGCGGTTCGCTTGCGCGCTCACGTCACGACGGCGTCGTGCCGCTAGAGCGTGCGCATGAACGCGACCAGCGCCGCCTTCTCGCGCGGTGTCAGCTGCACACCCAGCACGAGGTTGAAGAACTCGACCGTATCCTCGAGCGTGAGCAGCCGCCCGTCGTGCAAGTACGGCGGCGAATCCTTGATGCCGCGCAGCGTGAACGTCTTGATCGGCCCGTCGGCGTGAATCCACTGGCCATTGATGGTACGCGGCGTATAGAAGCGCTCGACCCTCAAATCGTGCATCTTGTCGTCGAGGAAGAACGGCGCCGGGTGGCAGCTGCCGCACTTGCCCTTCCCGAAGAACACCTCCTGCCCCAGGCGCTCCTCTTCGGTCGCCTTCGCAGGATCCAGCGTTCCGAGCACCGTCAGCTTCGGTGCGGGCGGGAAGTCGAACATATTCTGCATCTGCCCCATCATTACCACCTGGCTGGCGCGATCCGGCAGATTGACGCCCTTCTTCGCGGCGGTCACGTGATCGCCATCGAAGTATGCGGTGCGTTGTTCGAACTCGGTGAAATCCTCCACAGACCGAAGCGAGCGCTTCGAGCCGTGGATTCTCTGGTTGAACACGCCGCGCAGGCTGACGGTGTCGATGCGAAAGCGCGCGGCCTGCGGGCGGGTGTCCGGGTTCTCGTGGAACGTCCCGTTGGTGTGGCCGTTGGCGTGACAATCCAGGCAGGCGACGCCGAGGCTCTGCGCGTCGACCTTGCGATCGTCGGTCTGGTTGAACTGCTGCTGGGGGAACGGCGTCAGCAGCAGGCGCAGGCCTTCCATCTGCACCGGCGTCAGGATGCCGTCCATGATCCCGAAGTAGTTCTTGATCGTCAGCAGCTGCCCCTTCGAGACGTCGCCCAATTCCGGCCGCGTGGTCAGGAAGATCGGCGGCGGAAACTCCGGCAGCAGATGATCCGGCAAATCGAAGTCCACATCGAAGCGCTGGAGCGATCGCGCTTCCTGTTTGTCGATCTCTTTGATCTCGAAGTCGGGAAATACCATGCCGCCCGTGGCGTGCTTGACGTGCGGCAGCGGGAGGAACCCGCGCGGAAACACGTCCTTGGCCCGAATGTCGTCGGGAGACATCGCTGCAAGCTGTTCCCAGCTCAGTCCCCCCGGTAGTTTCACGCGGACGCCCTGCTGGACGGCCTTGCGGCCACCCGACATCATTACGCCGGCCGCCGGCCGGTTGCTCAGGTCGTAGCGATCGGCGAGAAGCGTCCGCTGGCGTTGCATCACCTGGGGCTTGTCGGCGATGTCGCGCGACCGCACCGCGGCAAAGTCGCCTTCAACGACCTGCATGTACGTCGGCCCTTTCGGCGGTGGCTCGGGCGACGGCGCCTGGGCCGCCCCCAGGTTCCACACAAACAACCCAACCCCGAGTCCGGTAATTCCTGCCAACGCCAACGTGATCGTGCGATGTCGCATGGTGGATCCTCTATGTCACAGCTGGGGCCTCGGTCGGGGGCACGCCGGGAGACATTGTTGAAATTTTTGAGGATCGTGCCCGCGGGCGGGGCACGGATCGGTCTCGGTTTGAGCAAGAATCTGAAAGCGCGCTCGGCCGCCGCTTCGTAACGGTGAATGGTCCGGCTTCGTCCCAACGGCAGACCACGTGTTGGAGGACGATCCCTCATGGCAACAACTCTCGACATCAACGGCACGCGGATCGACGTCGACGTTCCGGCCGACACGCCGCTCTTGTGGACGCTGCGCGACGAGCTCGGCCTGACGGGGACCAAATTCGGCTGCGGGATGGCGCTGTGCGGCGCCTGCACCGTGCACCTGGATGGGGCACCGATTCGTTCGTGCGTCACCCCGATCTCGGCGGCGGTTGGTAAAAAGGTCACGACCATCGAAGCGATCGGCGCCACGCCCGTCGGGCAGCGCGTCATCGCCGCGTGGCGCGCGTTGAGCGTCCCGCAGTGCGGCTACTGCCAGAGCGGACAGATCATGCAGGCCGCCGGCCTCCTGGCAAAGACTCCCAGGCCAACGGACGCGCAGATCGACGAGAGCATGGCGGGCAACATCTGCCGCTGCGGCACCTACCAGCGCATACGGGCCGCGATCAAGACGGCCGCCGAAGGAGTCTGACGATGACGGCAATCCTCGACAACATCAGCCGACGCGGATTCCTGGTCGGCGGTACGGCCGTCGTCAGCGGGCTGGTCGTCGGCCTTCGCGTACTGCCGCGCACGTTCGCCGCGACGACCATGCCGCCGCTGGGCGTCGACGTTCCGAAATACAACCCGCTGGCCTTCGTGGCGATCGACCGGGCGGGACGTGTGACGATCGTCGCGCATCGCGCCGAGATGGGAACGGGCGTTCGCACCGCGCTGCCGATGGCGGTCGCGGACGAGCTCGAAGCGGACTGGTCGCGCGTGGTCGTCGTCCAGGCGCCTGGCGACGAAGCGCTCTACGGTGGGCAGAACACCGACGGCTCGCGCAGCGTACGCCACTTCCTGCTGCCGATGCGACAGATGGGCGGTGCCGTGCGTCAGATGCTCGAGGCGGCGGCCGCGAAGACCTGGGGCGTCGACGCGGGTGACGTGCGTGCGCTCAATCACGAAGTGATCCACACGCCGACGGGGCGGGCGCTCGGCTTCGGCGACCTCGCCGATGCGGCGAGAGACATGCCCGTGCCGAGCGCCGACACAGTCAAGCTCAAGCCGACGACCGCGCTCCGCTACATCGGCAAGGGCGTCACGATCGTGGACCTCGCCGACATGACGAGCGGCAAGGCCCATTACGGTATCGATGTTCGGCTCCCTAACATGAAATACGCCGTGATCGCGCGTCCGCCAGTCTATGGCGGACGCGTCGTCTCGTTCGACGAGGCTGCGGCTCGCACGGTCCCCGGCGTCGAGCGCGTGGTGAAGCTCGATGGCACTGCACCGCCCTCGGGCTTTCAGCCGCTCGGCGGCGTAGCCGTCATCGCACGCAACACGTGGGCCGCCATTCAGGGTCGGAACAAGCTGAACGTCAAATGGAACGATGGCGCGAATCGCTCGTATGACTCCGTAGCGTACCGGCGCGAGCTCGAGAAGACGGCGCGGCGTCCCGGGAAGATCGTACGTGACGACCGAGACGTCGTGCTGGCGCTGGCCTCCGCGTCGCGCGTGGTGAAGGCCGATTACTATATCCCGCACCTCGCGCATGCGCCGATGGAGCCGCCGGCGGCAGTTGCGCGCGTGACGAACGGACGGTGCGAGGTGTGGGGCGGCAGCCAAAATCCTCAGGGCGCGCGCAACGAGATCGCCAAAGCGCTCAGGATCCCCACCGATCGCGTGACGGTCAACGTGACGCTCCTGGGTGGCGGCTTCGGACGAAAGTCCAAGCCCGACTACATGGTCGAGGCTGCGGTGCTGTCGCGCGCCATCGACGCGCCTGTCAAGGTGACGTGGACGCGCGAGGACGAGATTCATCACGACTACTACCACACCGTCAACGCGCAGCATCTCGAGGCGGGTCTCGACGCCCAAGGCCGTGCCACCGCGTGGCTGCATCGCACCGTGTTCCCGGCAATTCCGTCGACCTTCGTGCCGGGCGTCCGGTACGCCAGCGACAACGAGCTGAGCCAGGGCTGCCTCGACGTTCCGTACGCGATCCCGAACATCCGCTGCGAGAACGGCCAAGCCATCCCGCACGTGCGCATCGGCTGGTTCCGTTCGGTCATCAACATCCCGCACGCGTTCGCCGTGTGCTCGTTTGCCGACGAGCTCGCGCATGCGGCCGGGCGTGATCCAAAGGAGTACCTGCTGGAGCTGCTGGGCCCACCGCGGCGAGTCGACGCGGGTCCGAGCTACCAGAACTACGGCGATGATCTGAGCGTCTACCCGATCGACACGGGTCGACTCCGCCGCGTGGTCGAGCTCGTCGCCGAGAAAGCGCAGTGGGGTCGCACGCTGCCGGCCGGGCACGGGCTAGGCATCGCCGTGCACCGCAGTTTCGTGAGCTACGTCGCCACCGTGGTCGAGGTGGCGGTCGCGAAGGACGGAACCGTGTCGGTGCCGCGCGTCGACACGGCCGTGGATTGTGGCTTCGTCGCGTTTCCGGATCGCATCCGGTCGCAGGTCGAGGGCGCGGCGGTCATGGCTCTGAGCTCCACGCTCTACGGCGAGATCACGTTCCGCGAAGGCCGCGCACAGCAGAACAACTTCAACGACTTTCAGGTCGTCCGCATGAACGTGGCGCCCGCGCAGACGAACGTTTACATCGTCCCGAGCGACGCGCCACCCGGCGGTGTCGGTGAGGTCGGGGTGCCGCCGTTCGCGCCCGCGCTGTGCAATGCGATCTTCGCAGCGACGGGCAAGCGCATCCGCCAGCTTCCGATCGGCGACCAGCTGAAGACCGAGGGCAGCTGAGAGATGAACGTCGGGATCGCCGGCACCGGCCGGATGGGAACGGCCATAGCGCTGCGGTTGCTAGAGCGCGGCCACAACGTGATGGTGTGGAACCGCGAGCCCCAGAAGACGGCGACGGCAAAAGGGGCAGGAGCATCCGTCGCTGCCACCCCGGCCGCGCTGGCTCGCAGCAGCGACGCGACCATCAGCATTCTGACTAATGCGGCGGCGGTGCGGCGCGTCTATACGGGGAAGAATGGCCTCCTGTCGGGAACGACGGCGGGCAAGCTCTTCATCGAAATGAGCACCGTGCGCGCCGAGGACCATCTGGCGCTGGTGTCCGCGGCGGCGGCGAAGAGCGCGCATCTCCTTGAGTGCCCGGTCAGCGGAACCGTGACGCCTGCGCGCGAGGGAACGCTGGTCGGCTTTGCCGGGGGGACGTCGGAAGCGTTCGCCGAGGCGCGACCACTGCTCGAGCAACTGTGCCGGAGAGTCGAGCTGATCGGCCCGATCGGCGCCGGCGCCCGGATGAAGCTGGCTGCGAATCTGCTGCTCACCGTGTTCTGGCAGGCGCTGGCCGAATCCTGCGCCCTCGTGTCTCCGGTGACGATCGAGCCCAGGCGAACGATTGATCTGCTCGCCGACTCGAACATCGGCGCTACGGTCCTCAAAGCGCGCGGCGAGAGCGTGGCCGAAGCGCTCGACGGCAAACCCGCCGCCACGGCCAGCTTCGACCTGAATTTCATGCGCAAGGACCTGCGCGACATGGTGCAGGACGCCAAGGCGCTCGGCGTGTCGCTGCCGGTCGCGATGCGAACCCTGCGCTGCTATGACCAGGCGTCCCGAGCCGGGTTCGGAAACATCGACGGAACCCAATATCCGGCGTGGTGGATCGCCCACGCCGCGGGAAAGCGACCGGATCCATTGCAGCGCGCGAGCAAGCCATGCGCCGACGACACGATTGCCGGAACCGGCGGCGCCTGACACGAGCTCGTTCTGCTCAACGGTTTCGCGGACGTCACGCTTCTGTTCGACGAGCAGGCAAGCGTGACGCGCGTGGCGGTCGTCAGGAGCTGTTCTGCGGCTTGCAGCGCCTCATCGGCAGATGTTATCTGACGGTCGAGTACACGTTCTAAGTTGTCGGAGACTATTTCCTTCGTGTCTCGGGCGTGTAGTGGCTCTTCAGATACGCGACGATGATCTGAGCCTCGGCATCTGGAATCGGCGCGCCGAAGGAGCCGATCATCTTGTGCACCACTGCCTCCCAGGTGGCGCCCGGGAGGGGGGGCTGCATCGTGATGTACGTCGTGCTGTGACAGATCCCACAGAAACTTTGCACGACCTCTCGGCCCTTGCCCTCGGCGAGTGGAGGCGTGTACGTCGGCCACGGCCCCACGGCGTAGACAGCGCCCGCATCATCCTTGCGTGGTGCCGGCTGCGTCTGCATCCCGAGGTTCCCCGGGGCATATTTGCCCTCCTCGACGAGGCCAGGCAGCTTTGGCACCTGACTCGAAACCGGCGAGCCAGGCGCGAGGGCGCCAGCGGCTGCGAGCAGGATGATCACTGGAAATCGATTGCGGCTCATGGTCTCCCTCAGCCGCCGGCGCCGAGCATCAGTGTTTGGCGCTCGATTCTGTCCCACAGGTAGCCGCCGGGGTTCCACACCGGCGTATCGGGCTGCACATTGCCTTTTGCGTCCGTGGCTCGGACGGCGATCACATGCTGACCCGGCCGCGATGGTTTCCAGGTGTGCTGCCAGGCGCGGAACGAATAGGGACCATGATCGGGGCCGAGCGTGGCGTCGATCCAGCTCCGCCCGTCGTCCTCTGAAAACTCCACCTTCGTGACCGGGCCGTCACCACTGAAGGCGATGCCCTGAACGCGCACCGGCAACCCGGCCGGCAGCTTGCTGCTCCCGTCGGGCACGACGATGAAGGACCGAACCGGCATACGAACATGACCGATGGGAACGGTCTTGACGGTGCCGCTGGCTGCGTCGGCGGGTGTCGTATTTCCGCGTGGAGTGTCGGGAATGCGATACGCCGTGGCCATCCAGTAGTTCTTGTCCTCGGATGTGATCGCGCGGATCCACGTCAGGTGCTTGATCCAGTACACGCCGAACTTTCCCGGCACGACGAGCCGAACGGGGAACCCGTTCAGCATCGGCAGCGGCTCATCGTTCATCAGGTAGGCCACGAGCGCGTCATCGAGCGCCGGGTCCGTCGCATCGAGCGACTTCATCACGGCGTCGGCCCCCTTTCCCGCCGGCCCCGGCCCACGGTCGATCCCCTGGAACTGCAGCTGAACCGTTCCTGGCTTGATCCCAGCCGCGCCGAGCAGCTCCCGCAGTCGCACCCCGGTCCACACGGCGTTCCCCATAGCACCGTTGCCCCACTGAGCACCAGAGACCCGAGGTTGGAATCGACTCCGGCTGTTGCCCGAGCATTGATTCACGGCCGCAACAGAAACGGCCTTGAAGTTCTTCACCAGCTCGTCGAAGCTCAGCTGGAGCGGCCGCTCGACGTTGCCCTCCAGGCTGAGCCGCCACGCGCTGAGATCGACGGCGTTCGGAATGAGCTCGAGGTGGTAGCGCACGTAGAACGCCGCATTCGAGGTGAATGGTGTGAGGAAATATGGCCGTGGCGTCTCCAGCTGAATTCCCCGGTCGGTGATGCGCAGAAGCGGCAGCTTTTGCGGATAGCTGACGAACGGGTTGACGCTGTTCCAGTATGGATTGGGGCCCGGGCCGGTGAAGCTCGGTAGCGGCG
>DAIRVP010000085.1:0-22297 GCA_036802765.1 Candidatus Rokuibacteriota bacterium | reverse complement strand
ATCTTCGGGTTCCATCGCTTCGTCTGGTGGCCGAAGTGCACTCCGGCCTCGAGCAGCTCCTTCATCGTCAGCGCGGCCATTCGTCCTCCTCGGTTGTTTCCTCCGCCGCGCTGCGACGCCTCCCGGCGCCGACCGAATTGCGCGCGGCGTGTGTGATGACTGCCTAGGTCGTGTACTTCGCGTTGATGCGCACGTATTCCTCGCTCAGATCACAGGTCCACACCCGCTCCTCGCCGCGGCCGATGCCGAGGTCGATGGTGATGTCGAAGCCCTGCCCTCCCATGATCTCGCGAACTCGCGGCAGAAGCACGCCCTCGCGAAGCATGCCCCGCTCGATGAGCCGCTCGGTCTGCCGATCGTCCCCGAAGGTGATAGAAACCTTGTCCTGCTCGACCCGCGCCGCCGACTTGCCCAGCGCCATCATGATCCGGCCCCAGTTGGGATCCTGGCCATTGATCGCGGTCTTCACCAGGGGCGAGTTCGCGACGCTGCGCGCGGCGATGAGTGCGTCCCGCCGGCTGGCCGCGCCCCGCACGGTGATCGACACGAGCTTGGTGGCGCCCTCGCCGTCCTCCACCAGCATGCGCGCCAGCTGCCCCGTGAGCGCCTCGAGGGCTACCGCGAAGTCGCGCGTTCCCCGGCCGCCGCGGTCCACGGGCGGATTCTCGGCCAGCCCGTTGGCGATGACCGCGACCGTGTCGCTGGTGGAGGTGTCGCTATCCACCGTGATGCGGTTGAACGAACGGTCCACAGCGCGTTTGAGGATAGGATCGAGCGCACCACGGGCCACAGCCGCATCCGTGGTCACGAAGCAGAACATCGTCGCCATGTGCGGCTCGATCATGCCGACGCCCTTGGCGATGCCGCCGAACGTGACGGTCCGCCCGCCGATCTCGCAGCGCAGGGCCGCTTCCTTCGTCCGCGTGTCGGTCGTCAGGATGGCCTCGGCCGCGGCGCGGCCGCCCTGGGGCGAGAGCGACTTCACGAGCTTGGGGATCGCCGCCCGGATCTTGTCCATCGGCAGCGGGTGGCCGATCACGCCGGTGGAGCCGACGAGTACGTGAGACACAGGCACCCGCAACAGGTCGGCGACCTGCTTCGCCATCTCACGCGCATCGCGGAGACCGCGCTCACCGTTACAGACGTTCGAGCACCCGCTGTTGGCCACGATCGTCTGCAGTGCGCCGCCGCGTGCGTGCTCCATCGAGACGAGGACCGGCGCGCCCTTGACCTGATTGGTGGTGAAGACCGCGGCCGAGCGCGCGGGCGATGGCGAGTGGATGAGAGCGAGGTCTTTCCGCCCCGACGGCTTGATACCGGCCACGACACCGCTGGCGAGGATGCCGGGAACGGCGGTCACGCCACCCTCGAGCCACTCGATGTCGCCGGTCACCGGCCGCTCGTGCTGCTCAGGGGTACACCGGAGGAGCCTCGAGGCCGGTCCGCTCGTGCCAGCCGAACAGGACGTTGAGGTTCTGCACGCCGTTGGCGGAGCCGCCCTTGCCGAGATTGTCGATCGCGGATACGCAGACGGCACGACCGGTGCGCGGATCGGCGACAACCGTCACGTCGCAGTAGTTGCTGCCGACGACTGCTCGGGTCGTCGGCCGCTCGCCCTCGCCGAGGACGCGCACGAACGGCTCGCCCGCGTAGAACTCGCGGTAAGCGCTCACCAGCTCCGCGGTCCCGACCGTTCTGCTCAGCGGCACCGACGCCGTCGTGAAGAGGCCACGTGTGAGCGGCAACAGATGTGGCGTGAACGACACGCGGACCGGCTCGCTCGCGAGCGCGGACAGCTCCTGCTCCATCTCGGCCGTGTGACGGTGCACGCCGCCGATCGAGTACGCCTGCACGTTCTCGTTGGCTTCCGTGAACAGGTACATCGGATCGACCTTGCGGCCCTGCGCGCCGGCGCCGCTTACACCAGACTTGCCGTCGATCACGATCCCGTCGACCCGCGCCATCCCGTTCTTGATCAGAGGGGCTGTGGCCAAAATTGCGCCGACCGGATAGCAGCCCGGCGAAGCGACGAGCGACGCAGCCGCGATCGCTTTGCGGTGCAGCTCGGGTAGTCCGTAGACGGCTTCGGCGAGTCCGGAGGGATCGATGTGAGGCGTCTTGTACCAGGTCGTGTAGTCGGACGCGTCGCGCAACCGATAGTCGGCTGACAGGTCGATGACCTTTCGGCCGCGCTTGCGAAGCACCGGCACGGCCTTCTGCGACTCCATGTGCGGCAGCGCGAGAAATGCGACGTCGCAGACCCCGGCCAGCCACTCGGGATCGAGATCGTGGAACGTGAGCTCACTCAGCCCGCGCAGATGTGGATAGACGCCGCCGAGCGGCTCGCCGGCGAGCCGTTCCGACGTCACGCCCGTCAGCTTCACGCGCGGGTGTACGAGCAGCAGTCGCAGCAGCTCCGCGCCCATGTACCCGGTGGCGCCGGCAACCGCGACACGAATGGAAGGTATGTCGCTCACGCTAGCGCTTGCTGTACTGGAACTTCTGCCGAGCGCCGGGCTGACCGTACTTCTTGCGTTCGCGAGCGCGCGGGTCGCGCGTCAGAAGGCCGGCCTTCTTGAGCGGCAACCGCAGCTTGTCGTCGAAACGCGCGATGGCCCGAGCCAGGCCGTGGCGGACAGCGCCGGCCTGGCCGGTGGGGCCGCCGCCCTTGACCGTCACGAGCACGTCGAACTGGCCGACGGTATTCGTGATCGCCATCGGCTGCGCGATGATCATCCGCAGTGTCTCACGCGGAAAGTAATCCTCGAACGGCCGGCGGTTGACGATCATGCGTCCGGCCCCAGGCTTGATCCACACACGGGCCACGGACGTCTTGCGCCGCCCGGTGCCATAAAATCTGTCGAGCACCGCCGCCATCTATCGCCCCTCCGCCGACTTGGCTGTACGTGACGTCCGCAATGTGAGCGCGGTCGGCTGCTGGGCGCTGTGCGGATGCTCGGCGCCGCGATACACCTTGAGCTTCTTCGCCATCGCGCGGCCGAGCCGATTCTTTGGAAGCATTCCCTGCACCGCCCATTCCACCACCCGCTCGGGATGCTTGCCAAGCATCTGCTCGGCAGAAATATCCTTGAGCCCACCGATATAGCCCGTGTGCCAGCGGTAGCGCTTGTCCTTGAGCTTGCGTCCAGTAAGGTGCACCTTCGCTGCGTTCAGCACGACGACGTGATCCCCCACGTCCTGGTGCGGCACGAAGGTCCGCTTGTGCTTGCCCCTCAGAATGGTCGCGACCTGTGTCGCCAGACGCCCCAGCACCTGCCCGTCGGCGTCGACGACGTACCACTTGCGCTCGATTTCGCTCATCACGGCCCTTTCGGCGTTAATCCGCGGCTCTAAATAGGCGTTCTGTCGGGAGAAATCGCAACGACGGATGATAGCGGAGCCTACGGGGCTCTGTCAATCTCGAGCGCCGGCGACGGCGACATAGTACTGCGTCCACAGCAGCCACTGCAGCGGCCCGCCGCGAAGCCGACCCTCGAGCCAGGTGGCCAGACGCCGGGCCGGCTCGCCGCCGATCTCCGCCAGCACGGGCACATAGACTCCCGACGTATGCGACTCACGGACCGTAAAGTCCGCCGCAGCCAGCTGTCCGCGCAGCTCGCCTTCGGTCATGAGGTTGATGTGGCCCGTGGGCAGAATCGGCTCGCGATAGACGATGCGCACGAGGTCGATGACGCCCGGTAGAAAGGCGATTTTCGAGCACACCTCGAGCGGACTCCACCGCTGCGGCGTCGACAGCAGCAGCACACCGCCAGGGCGCAGCAGCCGCCGCATGCCGGCCAGGGCCGCGCGCGATTCCCGCACGTGCTCGATGACCTCGGTGCACAGAACGAGGTCGAATGACGCGCTCGGCAGCGCCGGTCGGCGAATGTCGTCTTGCACGACGGTGACGTTCGCGTGGCTAGCGGCCAGCGCACGCGCGGCGTCGAGGTAAGCGTCGTGCACGTCGCTCACCGTGACGCGATCGAAGAGCCGCGCAAGGATCGGCACGTAGACGCCGGAGCCCGGACCGACCTCGAGCGCTGCGCCGCGCCGCTCCGCGGCCAGGCGCGTCAGCTGCGCGGCGATCCAGTCACGCCGGGTGCAGTGCAGCCAGCGGCGCGTCGGGTTGCGCGACTCGTACAGCGCGTGCTGCAGCGCAAGGAGCTCGGCGTTCGTGCTCATGCCGGGACACGCCACCACGCGCGGCTCATGCGCGTGCCTCGCCGTGCGTCTTGTGGGGCCACGGACACAGCGCGCGGACCGGGCACGCGGGACACAGCGGCTTTCGCGCGATGCACGTGCGGCGACCGTGCGTGATCATGAGGTGGCTCGCATGCGTGAGGCTGTCAGGCGGCAAAATCGTCACGAGCTGATCGTGAAGCTCGTCGGGGTCGTCCGCCCGCGCGAGGCCCAAGCGCTGCGACACACGAAAGACGTGAGTGTCGACCGTGAGCGCCTCGCCGCCGAAGGCGTTGCCGATGACGACATTCGCAGTCTTCAGGCCGACACCAGGCAGCTCGACGAGCGCCTCACGCTCGCGGGGCACCTCGCCGCCGTGGCGCTCGACGAGCGCCTTGGCCATGCCCAGCAGCGAGCGTGTCTTCGCGCGGAAGAATCCCGTCGACCGGATCTCTTTTTCGAGGCTCGGTGGTCGCGCGCGCGCCAGCTCGCGCGCCGTGGGGTACTTGCGGAAGAGCGCGGGCGTCACCATGTTCACGCGCTCGTCGGTGCACTGCGCGGAGAGGATCGTGGCCACGAGCAGCTGGAACGGCGTTTTGAAGTCGAGCGCGATCTTCGCGTCCGGATACGCGCGCTCCAGAAGCGCCAGGATCTTTCGTGCGCGCGCCTGCTTCGCCGCTCGACTCTCCGCCATCCGTCAGTCCCCCACGCGAATGGCTTGCTCGCTCACACTGACGCGTGCAATCTCGACAGGAAAGACGAGTCGCGCCGCGATCTGCGGTGTCGGGTCGAAGTTGCGCACCACCCAGTCGACGAGCACCCGCGGCAGCGGCACCCAGCCCACGCGCGCTCGATCCACCGCAATCGCGAATGGCCGGTCCGCCGCGCGCACGAGACGCAGCCGCGCGGCGAGGTCGGGCCCCGGCTGCTCCAGGACGAAATCGATCCAGCCCGCACCGAGACGGACCCGGGCGCCGCGAAATTCTTTGAGCGCCGTCACGAACGCTTGAAGGTCGGCTCCGGCGATTTCCATTCCCTCGAGCCGAAAGCGTCCGACGTCCAACAGCTCGGCGCGCCCCGCCTCCAGAGCGTACGGGTTGACGAGCACGTTCTCCGCGACGAATCGCAGATTCTGCACGCGAAGCGTCGCGGCATTGCGCCGGCGCAGCTCGCCGATGACGGCCGCGCGCGCCGTGACTTCGACGCGCTGCAGTCGTCCGCGCGCGATCTCGGCATCGTAGGCGAGCCGGATCTCGAGCGCGTCGACGTCGCGGGCGACCTCGTCCACGCGTCGGCGCATCGCGGCCTCCAACGTCCGCGCGAGCGCATCCGGCGGCGCGGCGACGCCGTCGCCGATGCGGCGCGCCCGGAGCGTCCCGGTCGAGCCATCCGGCAGTGGGAGGTCCGCGATCACCGGGTACGCGCGCGCGAGCGCCGGATCGCGCGCCAGTCGCTCGATCACGCGCCGGCTCTTCGCCTCGCTGAAATCGGGCCCCTGATCTCCGGTTTTCAGGATCATGTAGTCGAGGCCGAGCGGCTCACCTTCCCAGGGTCGCGTCAGACGCAGCGGCAACCCGTCGCGGACCGCGTAGTAACGGAAGTTGCTTACGGAAAAATAGTTGTCGTTCGGAACGATGCTGACCGTCGCCGCGCGCCCGCCACGATCCTGGGTGATGATCCGTAGAAAATCGCGCTGACGCCAGTCGGCGCGGACGGGTGGACTCGCCAGCACCCACGGCTCGTGCAGCCACGGCAGCGTCACCGGCGGGGGCACCGCCCACGCCACCGCGGAGAGCTGCAGAAGGCCGACCAGAACCAGCACGCCGAGCAGCGAGCGACGCAGACGCGGGCCGAGCGACGCGACCGCGAGTCCGCCCAGCACGGCCGCGCCGGGCAGCAGCGGCAGTGTGTAGCGGAGGTCCTTGTTGCGGAGCAGCATGAACAGCACCAGCGGGACGACGAACGCGACCAGGATCAGGCCCTGGCGCTGTATCAGGGCGACGGCGATGCCGGCGATCAACAAGATCGTCGCGAGCAGGCCCAGCTGCATCGGCAGCGACATCGGATAAAACACGAGCCCGGCCGCAGACAGGGCGGGCGGCTTACCCTCCTCCGCGGCGTGCGTCACCGCGCGAAACGCGATCTGTCGCGGCATGCCGACCAAACGGGGGCCGTACCACGCCACGCTCACCGCGACGGCCACCACGAACGCGAGCGCGGCATTCAGCAGGCCGCGCCGATGCCGCTCGGTGAACAGGATCCACACGACCGGCGGCAAGAGGTACACGGCGAATGGCGGCTTGGTGAGCATGCCGACGCCGAACACGAAGCCGACAAGTAATGACCAGCCGAGTCGCGTGAAGCCATCGGTGAGGACGAGGACGAGCAGAGCGGTCGCGACGAGGGCGGCCAGCGGAAGATCGAGCTGAAAGCGCAGCGCGCTGAAGATCACGAATGGCGCCGTGCCGAAGATCCATGCCGCGGCCACGCCCGCGCTGCCGCCGGCGAGCGCTCGACCCAGCGCATACGTCGCTGCCATGCCGGCCGCGAGGAACAACAGCATCACGATCTCTCCGGCCGCAGCGTCGGTCGGCAACAGCCGATAGACGAGGCCGGCCGCGCACGGCACGACCGGCGGATAGAACGACGATCGCTCGAGGATCAGCCGCCAGTCACGCGCCGCGAGGTCGCGCGCACATGAGATCGCGCGCTCGAGGTGGTTCGCATGATCCCATTCGGGCGGCCGCGTGTCGATCGTGAGCCAGATGACGGTGCACACGGCAATGGCCAGCCAGGCGACGCCGACGAGAGCCCACTCGCGGCCGCCTCCGCCCTCGTGCAGCGTCATCGCTTCAAGCGGGCGCGGATGGCGCCGATGCGCGCACGCTGGTCGCCCGGCGACAGAATGCGTGGCTCGTGCGCGTGCGTCCACACCGGTCGCCGTGGCGCCGGATCGTCGGCGCGTCGTGGGACGAGGTGCCAGTGGATGTGCGGCAACTCATTGCCCAGAAGTTCGTAGTTCATCTTCCGCGCTTCGTACACCTCGGCGAGCGCTCCGGCGAGCTGGGCGACGGCGTCGATCAAGGCGTGACGCTCGTCGCGGTGGAGCTGCCAAAGCTCCGTGGCATGACGCTTGAGAACCAGCAGCGTCCAGCCCGGAAAGAACTGGTCCGAGTGCAGATACGCGTTGGCCGGTCCGCAGTCGCCGATGAGCGCCTCGGCCGGCGGCCAGTCGCCGGCGCAGGCGCGGCAGTCGATCGTGCTCACCGCGCGGAGAGGAATGCGTCGAGTCGTCGCAACCCTTCTCGGATCCGTTCGACCGACGAGGCGTATGAGAAGCGGAGATACCCCTCGGCGTTGCTGCCGAAGGCGGCGCCGGGCGTCAGCGCCACATGTGCCCGCTCGAGAATTTCGTAGGCAAACGCCACCGAGTCACGCGTGAAGCGTCGCGCGTTCGCGAGGACGTAGAAGGCGCCCTCCGGCTCGAACCCCACGCCGAGGCCGATGTCACGCAGGCCGTCCACCATCACCCGTCGCCGGTCGGCGAAGATCCGACGAAAGCGCGCGGTCTCGTCGATCGCCTCGCGCAGCGCGGCCACGCCGGCCCACTGCACGAACTCGTTGGTCGAGATGAAGAAGTTGCCGTACACGGTCTGCAGCGCGCGCACGTGCTCGCGCGGGGCGATCACCCAGCCCAGTCGCCACCCCGTCATGGCGAACGCTTTCGAGAATCCGTTGAGCACGAATGCCTGGTCGGTGAATTCCAGGATCGTGTGATCACGGCCGCCCTCGGTGAGACCGTGATAGATCTCGTCCGAGACCACGGCGACGCCGCGCTCGCGGGCGAGGCCCGCGATGGCGCCCATGCGATCGGGGGCCAGCACGGTGCCGGTCGGGTTGGCGGGCGAGTTCACGACGATGGCTTTGGTGCGGGGACCGAGGCGCTCGCGGATCGCCTCGGGGCGGTACTGAAACCGGTCGGCCTCGGTGACGTCGACCTCGACAGGCACGCCCTCGGCGTAGCGAATGAAGTTCGGATAGCACGCGTAATAGGGATTCGACAGCACGACCTCGTCGCCGGCGTCGAGCAGATGGCCGAAGAGCAGCAGCATAGCGGGCGAGGTTCCGGGGGTGACGAGCACCTGATCCGGCGACACGGTCACGCCATACACTCGGGCGTAGTGCTCGGCGATCGCCTCGCGCAGCTCCACGATGCCGAGACTGTGGGTATAGCGCGCGCGCCCGTCCTTGAGCGCCTTTTCGAGCGCGTCCCGCACGACCGGCGGCGCCTCGAAGTCCGGCTCGCCGTACTCGAGATGAACGATATCGACGCCCGCGCGCTCGAGTGCGCCGGCGCGCTCGGCCACCTCGACGGCAAGGAAGGGCTCGATGTCGCGAACGCGTCTCGCCACGCCCGCCATCACGGGCGACGCTCCTCGCGAGCGACGCGACGGCGCGCGTCGAAGATTTGCCAGAGCATCCGCGGGCCGTCCTTGAGAACGCCGACTTTGCTCGCTGGCTGGTCCTCCCAGTTGATGGCGACCTCGACCACGCGCCAGCCGCGAGCGCGCGCCCGCAGCAGCAGCTCGACGTCGAACCCGAAACCGCCGGTCGCCAGCTTGGGAAACAGGTCCTCCGCTGCGGCGCCCGTGAACGCCTTGAACCCGCACTGTGAGTCGTGGATGCCGCGAAGCCCGACCCACTCCGCGAGCGCATTGAACACGCGGCCGGCCGCCACACGATGCGAACGTGCGCGCACCACGACGTCGGGGGCGGCGATCGCCCGGGAGCCGATTGCCACGTCCGCGCCCGCAGACAGCGCAGCCTCCAGCCTCTTCAGCTCGCCGATCGGCGTCGCACCGTCGGCATCGGCAAAGAGCCGGTACGCGCCGCGGGCCGCAAGCATCCCGGCGCGGACGGCGGCGCCCTTTCCGCCGTTGACCGGCTGGCGGAGCACACGGACCTCGGAGTAACGCGCCGCCATCCCGGCGGCCACGTCTCCGGTGCCGTCCGTCGACCCGTCGTCGACAACGATCACTTCCCACGGCTCGCCGCGGCTGCGGAGATAAGAAGCCACTTCCTCGAGATAGCGGGGCAAGCGGCGGGCCTCGTTGTAGGCCGGGATGACGACCGACCAGCGCGGTTCGCTCACGATGGCCCGGTCACGACGGAATCACCGAGAGGTCGACCTGCCGTCGGCGGCGAGCCACACCTGTGGCGTGCGCGGCACGCGCGACGCCGGCCGCCACCGCGGGGGCGACGGCCTTGTTGAACACGCTGGGGATGATGTATTCCTCGCTCAGCTCCGAGCGCCCCACACAACCCGCGATCGCTCGCGCAGCCGCAACCTTCATGTCGTCGTTCACGGTGCGTGCGCGCGAGTCGAGCAGCCCCCGGAAGAAGCCGGGGAAGCACAGGACGTTGTTGATCTGATTGGGGTAGTCGGACCGGCCCGTGGCCATCACACGCGCGTGACGTCCGGCGTCCTCGGGCTGGATCTCGGGCACCGGATTGGCCATGGCGAAGACGATGGGATCGCGAGCCATACGCTTGAGGTCCTTCACGCTCAGAATGCCTGGAACAGAAAGGCCGATGAATACATCCGCCCGCTCCAGCGCATCCCCGAGACGGCCTCGGATCCGGCGGGGATTGGTCGCCCCTGCCACCCAGCGCTTCATGAAATCCATGCCCTCCAGGCGGCCTTTATAGATGGTGCCGAATTCGTCCACGCCGATGATGTCGCGCACGCCGCTGGTCAACAGAATCTTGATCGTCGCCGTGCCGGCGGCGCCGACGCCCGTGACGACAACACGCAGCCTCTTGAGGTCCTTCTTCACGATGCGGAGCGCATTCAGGAGTGCCGCCAGCACCACGACCGCCGTGCCGTGCTGGTCGTCATGAAACACGGGGATGTCGAGTTCCTTGCGCAGCCGCTCTTCGATCTCGAAGCAGCGGGGAGCCGAGATGTCCTCGAGGTTGATGCCGCCGAAGCCCGGCGCCAGGTACTTTACGGTGTCGACGATCTTGTCGGGGTCCTTCGTCGCGAGACAAATCGGAAACGCATCGACATTGGCGAGTTCCTTGAACAGCATCGCCTTGCCTTCCATCACCGGCAGGGCGCCCTCCGGACCGATGTCGCCCAGTCCGAGCACGGCCGTGCCGTCGGTGACGACGGCCACCGTGTTTTGCTTGATCGTCAGCGAAAACGCCCGCTGCCGGTCCTCCTTGATGGCCAGGGATACCCGGGCGACGCCAGGGGTATACGCCATAGAGAGGTCGTCGCGGGTGCGAATGGGAACCTTGCTGTGAATCTCGATCTTGCCGCCCAGGTGCATCAAAAACGTGCGGTCCGAGATGTTGATGACCCGGACGCCGGTGATCTGTTTGAGCCGATTGACGATCTGGGTGCCGTGGATGCTGTCGCGGGCATCGATGGTGATGTCGCGGATGATCCGGTCGCGTCCCGACTCGACGAGGTCAACCGCGCCGATGTCGCCACCCGCGTCGCCGATCGCCATCGCCACGCGGCCGAGCATCCCCGGGCGGTTCTGGATCGCGAGGCGAACCGTGAGACTATAGCTCGCGCTCGGCGCAACTGTGGACATTCTTCGCTTCTACCCTTGGGCGCCGAGCCAAGTCAACTTAGCCGGCCTCGATGGTTCTCGGGAACCTGGAGATGGTGTTACCGTGTTGTCCTTTGGCCTCGACCGGTTGAACCCTGGCAGGCAGGTTGTAGAACCGACTCAGCAAAGAGGCCCCGCGGTGAGAAGCCCTGCAGGGGCCTGTCATCGCGTTTCCTACTGGCCGAAAGAGGATAGCAGAGGAATCAAGACCTGAATACGGGAACGGAAATTCCCATCGAAGCGACGATCGCCGAAGTCGACGGCGCTCGTGACGCGCAGGACTTACAACCGGTTAGGAAAAGTTGGGAACTGTTGGCCTGTTTCTTGAAGCCCGATCAGCGTTTAAGAAACGGTCCAGGGCCCACGAGCATCATAGAAGTAAAACAATCGCACCGGTGACATCATGACATTTCGCGAGCAAGCACATCAGAATCACAACGACGCGGAGCACCTCGTTCCCGCCGCCGCTCTGGCCACGGAAGAGGAGACGACGCCCGCGGCGATCCACGAGGACGAAGCGGACGAGATCCAGCCCGTCCCGGAAGAAGCGCTTACTCCGCTTCCTGCAAAGGGCGAGGATCCGGTCCGCCTCTACCTCAAGGAGATCGGCAAGGTCCCGCTTCTAACCGCGCAGCAGGAAGTCCAGATCGGTCGGCGCATCGAAGTTGGCCAGATCGCGCTGCGGCGTGGGCTTGCGGGCATCCCGATGGCGGTGCGAGCCCTGCTGGAAGTCGGTGACCGACTCCGGCACAACGACATCGCAGCCGACGACGTGATCGTCCTGCCGGAGGGCGGCGAGCTCGAGGCCAAGGAGATCCGACCGGTCCTCTTGGCGTTCGGCCGCATCCGCCGGCTCGAGCGCAAGATCACGCGGCTTGAAGAGTCGTTGACCGACAAGCGTCGGTCGGCGTCCGGCCGCGCTAACGTCATGAAGCAGATCGCGGCGCATCGTGCCGGCATCCAGAAGACGGTTGCCGACATGCCGCTCAAGCCGGCGCTCATCGATGAGCTCGTCGGCAAGGTCCGACGCCTCTGCCAGCGCATCGACGCGCTGGCCCAGGAGTCACGTCGCAATCGCTCGGCTTCAGTCGTGCGCGAGCTCAAGCGGCTGGAGGCCGAAGCGGGACTCCCGCGCAAGCCGCTCCAGACCCTGTTGGCGGAGATCGAAGCCAGCGACCGGACGGTGCGGCAGGCCAAGCGGGAGCTGATGGAAGCAAACCTCCGGTTGGTCGTCTCGGTGGCGAAGCGGTATCTCGGCAGCGACCTGTCGCTGCTGGACCTGGTCCAGGAAGGCAACATCGGCCTGATGAAGGCGGTCGACCGGTTCCAGTACCGGCGCGGCTTCAAGTTCTCGACGTACGCGACCTGGTGGATCCGTCAGGCGATCACGCGAGCGATCGCCGACCACTCGCGCACCATCCGGATTCCGGTGCACATGGTCGAGACCCTCAACCGGATCTCGCGGGTGAATCGGAACATGGTCAACGAGATGGGGCGTGAGCCGACGCCGGAAGAGCTGGCGCAGCGGACAGGCGTACCGGCCAAGAAAGTGCGGCTCATCCTCGAGTCTTCGCGCAAGCCGCTGTCGCTCGAGACCCCGATCGGTGAGGACAGCGAGCTCGGCGATTTCCTCGAGGACAAGTCGGCCGGCTCGCCGAACGACACCCTGCTCGGGCAGGACCTCACCACGCAGGTCGAACGTGCGCTCGCGACGCTCTCGCCGAAGGAGAAGGAGATCTTGCGGCTGCGGTTCGGCATCGGCGAAGAGGGCGAGCACACCCTCGAAGAGGTCGGCAAGCGGTTCGCGGTGACACGCGAACGCATCCGGCAAATCGAAGCCAAGGCGTTGCGTAAGCTGCGCCATCCGCTGCGCGGGCGCAACCTCAAGGCCTTCGTCGAGAACTAGTCTTCGTGGCTCGAGCGGGGCCGGCAGCGAGGCTGGCCCCGCTCGGGCTCGCAAATCGACACCAGTTAGGCGCCTGCCCCCGTCCTACCCGTGCAGAGGTCCTCGACCGAAACAACTAGATGCGTCCACGCCGGGCGCCGCAGCAATAGACCTCTTACGGCAGCGGATGTCAGTTGCCTAGGGTGTCGACGACGGCCCTCCACAACGAGGTCAACTCAGTGCGGCCGCTGTTGGCGGCTTGCTTGCGTACCGCTGTGTGCACGAGCACGAGGCGTTTGGCCGGGTCGACGAGGATCGACTGGCCTCGCACACCGAGCAGCGCGAACATGGGGCGCTCACCCGGGAAGATCCACGTCTGGTAGCCGTAACCCAAGAACGGCGCTGCGACACCGGGTCGGAGATGAGCCTCCGGCCGGCGGCGTGTCGCCTCCGCGACCCAGGCCGCCGGAATGATCTGCTGACCGCGCCAATTTCCGTCGTGCGCCAGCAACAGGCCTAACCGAGCGTAGTCGCGCAACACCGCATTGATGCAGCAGAACGTTGCCTCCTGGCCGCTGCGGTCCACGAGCCACGTCGCGTCGGCCTCGGCCCCCATGGGCTTCCAGATCTTCTCCGACAAATATTCCGCGACCGGCCGTCCGACGGCGCCACGGAGCACGAGGCCGAGCACCTGTGTTTCGACCGAGGCGTACGAAAACTTGGTGCCGCTCGGCACCGCCCGATCATTGAACGGCGTGACGGCGTCCACCCCGCCCGCACCGAGCTGCAAGAAGGTGTCCCGCGCGAGCAGCGCGACGTCGTCGCGTCCCGAGTAGACTTCGCTGAATCGAACGCCCGACGACATCTCCAACAGATCGCGGAGCGAAGTCCGCCCATACTCCGTGCCCGCGAGAGCTGGCACGTAGGTCGACGCCCGATCGTCGACGGAACGAATCCGGCCCTCCGAGATCGCGATGCCGATCAGCATCGCCGTCACCGTCTTCGCCATCGACCACGAGGTGAAACGGTGGCGGTCGTTGCGCCCGTACTGGTAGCGCTCGACGAGAATCGTATCGTCGCGCGCGATGAGCAGCCCGGTCGTTGGATTGCGCGACAGATAACGGTCGACGTCGGCCGCGGCGCCCTCGTAGTAATACTGGATCGCTGGTTCAGCCGCGGCCCGCGCCAACCGCGACGGCGCCTCCGCATGCGACACGACGCGCCCCTCGAAGAGCTGATCGAGCTGACTGTGTGAGCCGACCAGGAACGGAACGGTGAAGAAGGTGGGGCGCTGCCCGAGCGGGAAGCCCTCACCCGCTCCATACTCCTCGGCGTCCGGCCCTTCGGCAAAAAAGCGTGGGCCCGACGCGGCCGCCGCCGACGAAACAGATCCGCCGCCATTCCGTGATGGCGGAGCCGCGCAACCACCAAGCGCGACGGCGAGCAGCGCGGCGCTCGCGAGCCAACGCCGGGGCAGACGGTGCGCCATGACGGTCGGCATCGTACTATCGGCGCCAGCGCTCCGCCAGGAGGAATCGCCATGAGCCGACCTCGCTTCTGCGTCATTGCCGCCGTCCTCGTCGCGATCCCCCTCGCAGCCCTCGTCACGCCAACGCCGGCGCAGCAGGGCCCGATCCGGATCGGATTCATGACGGATCTCACCGGTCCCGCGGCACAAGCCGCGAAGGACATGGTGAACGGCATCACGCTGTACCTGGACGAGATCCGCTCGCAGATGGCCGGTCGCAAGGTCGAGCTGATCGTCGAGGACAGTCAAGGCCGCCCAGACGTCGCTCTCACGAAGCTGCGCAAGATCGTCGAGCACGACCGCGTGCACATCGTCGCGGGTGTCTTGTTCGGCCACATCGGCTACGCGATGGCGCCGAAGGTCGAGGAGTACAAAATTCCCGCGCTGTTCACCGTGACCGCGGCCGACGACCTCACCCAGCGGCTGAAATATCGTTGGGTCATCCGTACCGGGTGGGCGTCGAGTCAGCCTTCACACCCGTTCGGCGAATACGCCGCCAGAACGCTCGGCTATAAGAAGGTCGCGGTCATCGCCTCCGACTACGCGTTCGGCTGGGAAGTGGTCGGCGGATTTCAGCGCACGCTCGAAGAGAACGGCGGCCAGATCATCCAGAAGCTTTGGGCGCCGCTCGGCGTCATGGACCTGGCGCCGTACATCGCGAAAATCCGGCGGGACGCCGATGCGGTGCTCACGATGGTCGCCGGCGCCTCGACCATTCAGTTCATGAAGCAATACGACGAGGCTGGGTTGCGCGGCAAGATCCCGCTCATCGCTGGCGGCCCAGCGGTGGACGAGGCGCTCTTGCCGTCCATGGGTGACGAGCCCATCGGCGTGATCAGCCCGCTGATCTACAGCGGCGCCCTCGACACGCCGGCCAACCGCCGGTTCGCGAAGGACTACCGTGCACGCTTCGGCAAGGTGCCGTCGTACTTCGCGGAAACGAACTACACGAGCGGGCGCTGGATCAACGAAGCCGTTCGCACGCTCGGCGGCCAGGTGGAGGACCGCGAGAAGCTCCTCGCAGCCCTCCGCCGCGTGGAGATTCCGGACGCGCCGCGCGGCCCGATCAAGCTCGACGGTTATGGCAATCCGATCCAGAACGTCTACTTCCGCAAGGTCGAGCGCAACCGTGAGGGCGAGCTGCAGAACACGGTCATCGTCACGATCCCCGCGGTCTCGCAGTTCTGGAAGTACAACCCGGAGGAGTTTCTCCGGCTGCCCGTCTATAGCCGCGACGTGCCCCCCTGCCAGCACTGCTGACGGCGAGCGCTACGGCTTCAGCACGATCTTCATGCACTCGTCTTCCTTGTTGAGGAACTTTTCGTACGCCACCGGCGCCTCGTCGAGCCGCATCCGGTGGGTGACGACGAAACTGGGATCGATCTCGCCCTTCTGGATGCGCTCGAGCAACGGCTTCATGTAGCGCTGGACATGGCACTGTCCCGTCTTGATCGTCAGGGATCGGTTCATCAGCGAGCCCATCGGGAATTTGTCGACGAACCCGCCATAGACGCCGATCACGGAGACGATCCCGCCGTTACGGCAGGCCATGATCGCCTGGCGTAGCGCGTACGCCCGATCGGTCTGCAGCATCAGCGCCTGCTTCGCGCGGTGGTACGCGTAGAGCGGTCCGGGGACGTGCGCCTCCATGCCGACGGCGTCGATGCAGGCATCGGGGCCGCGGCCGCCCGTCAGCTCCCGCAGCGCCTCATAGACGTCTGTCTCCTCGTAGTTGAGCGTCTCCGCGCCGCCCAGCTCGCGCGCCATCCGCAGCCGATATGGGAACCGATCGATGGCGATCACACGCTCGGCGCCTAGCAGGTGTGCGCTCTTGATCGCGAACTGGCCGACGGGTCCGCATCCCCACACGGCGATGACGTCGCCCTTCTTGATCTCGCACAGATCGGCGCCCATGTAGCCGGTGGGAAAAATGTCGGAGAGAAACAGCACGGTTTCGTCCTGGATCCCCTGGGGAATCTTGACGGGCCCGACATCGGCGAACGGCACGCGTGCGTACTGCGCCTGACCGCCGGGGAAGCCACCAACGAGGTGCGAGTACCCGAAGATACCCGCGGGCGAGTAGCCCCAGAGCTTCTCGGCCATCCAGGCGTTCGGATTCGTGTTCTCGCACAGGGAGAACAACCCCTTGCCGCACATCGCGCACGCGCCGCACGCGATGGGAAACGGCACGACGACGCGGTCGCCGGTCTTGAGGTTCTTCACCGCGGCCCCGACTTCCACGACTTCGCCCATGAATTCGTGTCCGAGCACATCGCCCGATTTCATGGAAGGGACGAACCCGTTGTACAGATGCAGGTCCGAGCCGCAGATCGCCGTCGACGTGATCCGCACGATCGCGTCGCGGCTGTTGAGAATGGTCGGCTCCGGCACGTCCTCGACGCGGACGTCGCGCTTGTCGATCCAGCACGTTGCTTTCATCGCTGTCCTCCGCGCCCCGTCGGCGGCGACTGAGCGACGCCGCGCTCGCTGCCTTCGGAGATCACGACTTCGCCGGTCTCGAGGAGCTGCTTGAGATGCCGCAGATCCTCCGCCAGCTCCTGCTCCGGTGCGGCGCCGAACATTTTGGCGACGCCCGCCCCGACCCCGCCGCCGGGCGGGGTGTACTGCATCTCGACGCTCACTTCGGTGCCGCGGCCGCCCGGAGCCTGGCGAAATCGCACGACGCCGGCGTGGTCCACCGCGCTCGCCGGGAGCGCGCGCCACGTGATCCGCTCGTTCGGCACGTCGTCCGTGATCTCTGCGTCCCACTCGAGCGTCATGCCGCCCGGGCCCCTGACGCGCCAGTGTGATCGCCGCTCGGACAGGCGCTGCACCGTCTCGACTCGTTGCATGAAGCGCGGCAGGTTCGTGAAATCGCGCCAGAATCGGTAGACCTCGTCCGAGCGGCGATTGATGGTGATCGCGCGCCGCAGCGTCACCGCGCTCGCCGCGGCGCCACTGCTCTGGCTCAGCTTGGCACCCGAGAGGGCGTCGAGCACCGTCACGCCGACGACAGCGGCGGTCGCGGCGGCAATCCGCTCGCGGCGCACGCGGCGTGAGCGCATCGCCGTTCCGAGCAGGCCGAGGTCCATGACGTCGCCGGCGACGCGTGCCCACAGCCATCGCGCCGGTCGCGCCCGCGAGAGAATCCCGAGCCCCGCGCCGAGCTTCCGCAGACCGACCAGGCGCAGCACCCTAGCCGCCATTCGCGAACGTCGGAAGCCGATCATGCGCGCCATGCGATCGGGCGCCAGCGTAGCGGCGAGGCCGAGACCGATGCTGAGCCAGCCTAGCCCACTCGCGATGCGGCGGGGATCGAATGAGAGCATTCGCGTCGCGCGATGGTCGTGTCGTTGTCTCGCCTGAATGACTGCCATGGCCCCTCCTCGTCAATTCACCAAGTTCCAACGCGGCGTGCAACCGCATCGGCGAACAGACGAGTGAGCCAGCAACGCATATGCCGACCAGGTGGGATTCGGCCGCGGACTACGGGCCGACGTGCCTCACAGTCCCCGGCAGGACGTGAAGACCGCGAGAAAGATCACGAGGCCGGCCGGGACCAGTGTCACCACCACCGAGACCGCGGTCCCGAGCGTGAAGGCGATCGGTCCGAAGACGGGCGTGCTCACGTGCCACACGCGGGCCACCAGCAGCTCCAGGATCCAGCCGAAGGTATAGAACGCGTTCACCACGATCCAGTACGCGACGAAGGCAATGAGCACCAGCAGCGGCGGCCTTGGCATGCCGAGAGGGATGCCGCCGCTGCGCTCGCAGCCGAACGCGACGGCGTAGAAGACGGAGAGCGTGAGGACACTCGTGGCCGCGATGATCATGTTGTACGGCAGCCGTCGCAGCTCCCACCATGCGACGACGTGCGCCGGATGCGACTTCTCGAGCTGGTGGGCGAAAATCCAGCCGGCCAGGCGCCACGAGACGCGAAAGAGGGGCGCTGCTCTCATGCTGCGGACGACACTCGCGTCAGCGCCGCTGCCCCGAGCGCGTGACGACCCACGTATTTATCCCGGTGTCCGGCGGCGACCCGCTGAGCATGGTCACCATCGTCGCGATTTCGCTGCGATGATGGGTCGCGTGATTGGCGACGTGCTGAAGCAGCGGACCGAGCGGCGCGCTGAACGCCTTGCCCTCGGTATTTTTGTAGTCCACGGTGCGGGCCAGGTCGGATTCTGCAAGGCCGTCGACGAATGCCTTCTGCTCGGCTTCCACGGGCTGCCATCGCGCACGCACGGCCGCCATCGTCGGCAGCTCGGCGCCAGGCTGGCTCGTGGGCGAGGTTCCCTTCCAGCGGCTCAGCCAGATGAAGTCCGCGCCATACAGATGCGCGAACATCCGGGTCACCCTGGGATGACTGAACTGCGCCCCGACGTCGCGGCCGCACAGGTCGTCGCCCAGCGCCGCAGCGAAATCGAACAGTATGCGATTGGCCCAGCGGTGATACTCGTAGAGATCGCGGATCATCGCCACGCTCATGCTCCTCGTCTCCCCTGTTCGATCATGCCGGATCCTGACCGCTCCGGATCGCGATGAAGCGCGCCAGCCCCGTACCGGGCGGCGAGCCACTCACCATCGTCAGCATCGTCGCGATCTCGCTGCGGTGATGCGTGCCGTGGTCGGCCACGTGGTGTAGCAGCAGCGCCAGCGGCTGCGCGTAGTCTTTGCCCGAGAACAGCCTGTACTGAATGATCCGGGTGAGATCGCTTTCCTGCAAGCTGTCGAGATAGGCGGCCTGCTCGCGCTCGAGGCCCACCCAGCGCTGACTGAGGGCGGCGAGCGTCGGAGCGACCTCCGCTTCACGCATGATATCGCCGTCCTTTGGCGGGAGCGGCGACACGCCCCGCCAGCGGGACAGCCAGAGCGCGTCGCCGCTCCAGACGTGCAGGAACATTCGCTTCAATGTCGGCTCGCTGAACTGTCGGCCGACCTGACGCGCCACCACGTCCTCGCCGAGCCTCCCCGCGACGTCGAGAAGCGTGCGATTCGCCCACCAGTGATGGGCATACAGGGTGCGAATCGTGTCGAGGCTCATCTCAGTCCAGCAGGGCGACCGTCTCACCCTCCTGCACCGTCTGACCCTCGCGCACCCGGATCTCCTTGACTGCACCCGCGCGCGGCGCTTCGACCGGGATCTCCATCTTCATCGACTCGAGCACAATCACGGGATCGCCCGCGGCGACCTTGTCGCCAACCTTCGCCGTCACCTGGAACACGACGCCGGTGATGTGGGCCTTGATCTCCTCAGCCATGGAAGGCTCCTTGTTCGACCATCTGTGTGTGCACCCGCCCGCGTCTGAAGTCCGGGTGCGCGACGATCGTGCGAAGCAGCGGCAGGGTCGTCTTCACGCCCTCGACCACACAGGCGTCCAGCGCCTGTGCCAGCCGCGTGATCGCCTGCGCACGATCGGCGCCCCTGGCGATCAGCTTGAACAGCAACGGGTCGTAGTGAACCGACACGACGCTGCCTTCGGCCACACCGGACTCCAGCCGGATGCCCTCGGCCTGCGGCAGCGACAGCCGCGTGATGGCCCCGGGTGACGGCAGAAAGCCCTTGGCCGGGTCCTCGGCGTAGACGCGCACCTCGATCGCAGCGCCGCGCTGCTGGATCGTCTCCTGAGAGAACGGCAGCGGCTCGCCGGCGGCGACACGCAGCTGCGCCGCGACGAGATCGAAGCCCGTCACCTCCTCGGTCACCGGGTGCTCGACCTGCAGCCGCGTGTTCATCTCGAGGAAGTAAAAGCTGCCCTGCGCGTCGACGAGAAACTCGAGCGTGCCGGCGTTCACGTAGCCGATCGCCCGCGCGCCGGACAGCGCGGCTTCGGTCAGCCCTTGCTTGGTGCGCGGGTCGAGATTCGGCGCCGGCGATTCCTCCACGAGCTTCTGGTGACGCCGCTGGATGGAACACTCGCGCTCGTGCAGGTGCACGACCACGCCGCGCACATCGCCGAAGACCTGCACCTCGACGTGACGTGACGCCTGCAAATACCGCTCGAGGTAGACGGCGCCGCTGCCGAACGCGCTCTGCGCGCGACGCGTCGCCGTCGCGAATGCCGCTGCGAGCTCCGCAGCCGTCGCGACCTTCGCCATCCCGATCCCCCCGCCACCCCCCGCCGCTTTGAGGATCACCGGATAGCCGATGTCGGCGGCAACCCGCTCGGCCGTCGCCGCGTCGACGACCGGCTCGGGGCTGCCGGGCACGATGGGCACTCCCGCGGCCGCCATTCGTCGCCGCGCTTCGGGTTTGTCACCCATCGCCCGGATGGCCTCGGCCGACGGTCCAATGAACGTCAATCCGGCGCGTGCGCACGCCTCGGCGAAGCGCCAGTTTTCGGAGAGAAATCCATAGCCCGGGTGCACGGCCTGAGCGCCCGTCTCGCGAGCGGCCTCGAGAATGCGCTCCACATTCAGATACGAGTCGCGCGCCGGCGCCGCGCCGAGCAACACCGCGTCGTCGGCATCCTTCACGTGGAGCGCGTCCCGATCGGCCTCGGAATACACGGCGACGGTACGCAATCCCAGCGCGCGGCAGCCGCGGATGATGCGACGGGCGATCTCGCCGCGGTTCGCGACCAGGACAGTGCGGAACACGCTCAGGGAGCGGCGGAGGCGGGCTCGGTGGACACGAGCTCTGCGGCAATGATGCGCCAGCCCGACGACGTCGGCGTCCAGCGCACCTGCACGAGGCCCCCGACGCGCGCGCCTTCGACGCGCAGCTTGACCATCTGCTGCCGACCGATCGCGGCTAGCCCGACCACACGCGTCGCCGTCATACCGCCGACGAGCGTCGCGAAGGCGGCATCCACCGCGGCCTGCGCGTCGGGCGCGACCCAACCCATGACGCCGCGAGCGTCGGCCGTCTCCAGTGCCTTACGGTGGGCGTCGACGGCGGCAGCGAGGTCGGCGGGCAGCACCGTTGGATCGAAGTCGGGCGGCGTCTGAACCAGGTCCGGGGCCACGGTTTCGGGCGTGACGCCCAGAAGTGTCTCGTCGACGAGTGCCCCCGTCGCATCGCCGGTCACCCCTCCGGCCTTGTCGAGCGCATCGAGAAGCCGGCGCTGCCACTCCGCGACCCGGTGTTGCGCATTCGAATCCGCACCGAGTCGCCGGAGCACGATCGCGCCCGCAGCGGCATGCCGGCGCTCCTCCTCGAGACAGCGCGCGAGTATGCGCCGCGTCGGCGGCTCGTAGACCGCATTGGCGGCGCCGAGGTTCCGTGCGTACAGCGTGACCAGGTGTGGCTTGAGAACGGTGTACACGCCGACGATTCGCTCCAGCGTCTGTCGCGGTCCTTCGGGCGACTCGAGCAGGCGCATGAACGCCACCATCGCGTCGTTCGCCGGCTCTGATTGTTGTGCGGGCGCCCGCAGCTCGGGCAGCCTTCGGCCCCAGGCATCAGTGTGCTGCGCACAGTCCCACACGTGCCGACCGAACAAGAGCTTCGCAGGAAGCTCAGGCGTGACGGCGATCCACCCGCCGAGCACCCGCGTGAGGCGCTCCTCCGCGAAGCGGTAGTTGCGGATGCGTCGCGCGGAATCGTCGACCGAGAAGTGGCCCGACAGCCGCTCGGAGCTCAATACACCTGGGAGCGCTGGGTGCTCTTCACCAGTCGCTCGATCTCCTCGTCGGTGAAGCCCGCGAGCTTGCGCGCCTCCTTCGCGATCGAGATCGGTACGACCTCGTGGTGGCCGTCCTGTCGCGTGCCTCCGAGATTGAAGCGCTCGTCGATCGTCTCCTGGAACTCGATGGCGCGGCGACGACGCTCGGCGTCGCCGCGCGTGAGCTCGTTGAGCCAGCGCGAGCCCATGCGGACGTGGGTGATCTCGTCCGCGAGCACGTAGTCGACGGACTTCTCGAGGATCGGGTCGCCGATCTTCTGCGCGATGTGAATGAGCTGATTGAACACGTCGCACGCCAGCCCCTCGAGCCCGCGGTTGACGCCGGCTACGCGCGCGGCCGCGTCTTCGGCGCACGCGCAGCGCCACAAGATCGTCGATTCCGGAAACTCCCCCACGCGGCCGCCGAGATGCTCGAGCAGGCCCAGATACGTTTCGACGTGTCGTGACTCGTCCC
>DAIRVP010000084.1:0-22931 GCA_036802765.1 Candidatus Rokuibacteriota bacterium | reverse complement strand
CGTGAAGTGATCGGGCTGGCGCAGAGCGAAGTGCAACGAAATCATATCGCAGTAGAGGTGCGACTCTCGGATGAGGTGCCACTCGTTTTTGCGGATCGGATCCAATTGCAGCAGGTGTTGCTCAATCTAACGATGAATGCGATTGAAGCGATGACCCAAGTCACCGGTGCACGGGAGTTGTTAATTTCCTCCGAGGCGGATCGCCCGAGGGGTGTCGTCGTCGTTGTACGAGATTCGGGCGCGGGCCTGGATTCAAAAAGCTTTAAGCGTCTCTTCGAGCCCTTCTATACGACCAAGCCGCAGGGCATGGGGATGGGACTGGCGATCTGCCGTTCGATCGTCGAGGCCCACGGCGGCCGGCTTTGGGCGACGACCAATCCCGATCGCGGCGCTTCGTTTCATTTCAGCCTGCCAACGGGCGAGGAGCTGGGGAGCAATCCCTCGGCGTAACTCCACGCACTTCCCATCCCTCTTAAGGGAGCCGACTCCACATCGGAGCGGGGCGTAGGATCAAATGGGAGTGTGAGCGGTGAAAAAGATGATCTTGCTCGTGCTGATCTGCGCCGTGCTCGCGCTGCCCGGCCTGGCGCAGGCCGGGACCCGCGTGCGCGGGAGCCATGCCCCCTCGGGCTCGACCGTGCAAGTGCCATTCTATTGGCACCCATTCTTCTATCCCGGGCCCTTCGCCTATGGGTATCCGGGCGGTCTCAACTACGCCTTCCCGGGTCCGTACGTCAGCGCTGGCGATAGAGCGCCCTACATCTATGGCTATCCCGGTCCCTTCAACTACGGCACCTTGGAGTACTCGAGCCCGAACTGCGCCGCGATACCAGACGGGCGGTGGCTCTGCAGTTGAGGCTCGCGCACGCCAGACTAGCTCCCTGCGGCGGACGACACCTCAGCCAGCACGCGCGCGCCCGAGATTCTTCTGGCGCGGCTGGTGTGCTGCTGGCCGGGGCTCGTCGACGAGTGAGGTTCCACATCGCCGGGCGCATCAGTCTCCGCCGCCAGGCGAATCGGTCCGCTGATACAGGAGAGAGAGCATTGGGCGTACGACCTGTCCATCCAAGACCAAGAGGCAATGGGCTCCTCGCCCATCTCCTTGGTAGCGTCGTCGGCGGGGGCGGAGCTGGAGAATTGGATGAAGCCATCAGGGCGGCTCCTCCACCGACGTCAAGGCGTACGACGTTCTGAGCGGGATCTCCTTTCTATTCTGATCGCGGAGGGTAGGCTCTCCCGCGAGTGGCTTGTAAAGTGCGGCGACGATCGTTCGGTCGACTCCGATTTGCCTGAAGCATCCGAGCTGCCGCTCGATCCGGGTCGTTTGATGATTCGGGCACAATAGTCGCCGCACTTCCGCAGTCGATTGTTCCCACGGCGCCAATTAGGGCAGCACCCGTCGTGTGCCCTTCCTCCTGCCTGATGCTGATGCGCACTGTCTCGGCGCGCTGCTGGACGGTTGAGTGTCCGACACAAACAGAACAGGTGGTTCACTGGCTGGCACCGGCCTTGCTCCTCAGACCGACAGGAGGCGGATCATGTTACTGGTCCTCTTGTGGCTGCTCGGAGTCCCGCTGGGCTTGATCATTCTGCTGTTCCTGCTCGGCATCGGCCACTAGATTTTTGATGGACCGGTCTCCGGCGCGGTGGTTCACGACTCCCCGTAGCGTCATCACCACGCTGGTACGCGCCGTCGCCAAGGCGTTGACGGCGATCGCCCCGACTTGGCGCCGACGAAGCGCCGGACCCCATGGGCGGTACCGCGCTCTTCACGAATTACGCCGGCGATATGCGTTCGGCTCCCTCGATCGACGCGGATTCGAAGAGGGCCTACGGAAGATCGGTCTCCGCCGATCGGATGCAAAGGCGAGGCGATCCAAACCATGAGAGAGAAATTTCGCAAATTCGCGCGGGCGATGGCCGAAGGCGTCGGTTCTTCGTGGGCGTTCGCCGGAGCGCTCGCTGTCGTCATCGCGTGGGCAGTACTCGGGCCGCACTACGGCTACTCGGACACGTGGCAGCTCGTGATCAACACGGGAACGACGATCGTGACGTTCTTGATGGTGTTCCTGATCCAGAACACCCAGAACCGAGACGCGAGGGCGATCCATCTGAAGCTCGACGAACTCATCCGTGGCGTGAAAGGCGCGCGCACTCCGCTGATGGGGCTGGAGCAGCTGACTGACAAGGAGCTCGAGGAGCTTCACCAGGAACTCGAGCGAGTGCGCGCACGCGCGGCCGCCAACGTCGTCGGTCAGGAAACGGCGCGACACAGATGACAGGCGGCGACGAGGCCGCGGCCGACGGGCGCCTCCGGCTCGCAGTCGCCCTGAGCGCCGTGCTCGCTGGTGTTCTCCTTTTGACCGGGTGCGCCCAGCTCAACGCGGGCATCACGAGACTGCCGGCCGTCGAGCTCGGCGAGCCTAGTTTCTATCCGACCCTCCAGGCTTACGCCGGGACGCCGATCATCAATGGCAACGACGTGCAGGTACTGCTGAACGGTGAGCAGATTTTTCCCGCGCTCACCGCCGCGATCCGGAGCGCGCAGAAGTCGATCACGTACGCCCAGTACTTCTTCGAGGAAGGTCCTGTCTCAGAAGACGTGATCAGGGCGCTCGCCGAACGGTGCCGGGCCGGTGTGCCCGCTCATGTGCTGCTCGACGGCCTCGGGACGGTTGGCATGCCAGCTCAGTACACGGACGAGCTCAAGGACGCGGGCTGCCAGGTGAAGACGTTCCGGCCAGTTCGCCTGTGGGCGCTGCGGCGGGCCAACAACCGAAACCATCGCCGCATCCTGGTCGTCGACGGTCGGGTTGGCTTCGCCGGGGGCTCGGGAGTGAGCCGGAAGTGGATGGGCGATGGTCGTACGGCGGACCACTGGCGCGACACGGACGTGCGTGTGGAAGGCCCGGCCGTCGAATGGATGCAGACGGCGTTCGTGGAGAACTGGATGGAGTCGGCCGGCGAGGCGCTCGGCGGCGACGCGTACTTCCCGCGGCCGCAACCGTCGCGTGGCCAGGTCGCGGTCCAGGTGGTTCGGAGCTCGCCGGAAGGCGGCAGCTATGCGATGTACAACACGCTGCTGATCGCGCTTAACGCCGCCCGCCAATCGATCCGAATCACCAACCCCTACTTCCTTCTCGATGGACCGATGATGGATGCCGTGCTGAATCGTCTGCGGCAGGGAGTGAGAGTGGAGGTTCTCGTGCCGGGGACCATCGACCATAAGTTCGTCCGCCAGGCCAGCCGCGCCACCTGGGGTCCCCTTCTCAAGGCCGGCGTGAAGATCTACGAGTACCAGCCGGCCCTGCTCCACGCCAAGACCATGGTGATCGACGGCCGGTGGGCGACGATAGGCAGCGCCAATCTCGATCCACGATCGTTCGCGCTTTCTCAGGAGCTGAACGTCATCGTCTATGACCGAGCCATCGCGCGTCGGCTGGAGGAGGTCTTCGAGGCCGACCTCGCCCATGCGACGCCGGTGCACTACAAGCGGTGGCAGCAGCGCGGCATGGAGGCGCGGTTGTTCGAGCTCTTCATGTTCCCGCTCCGCGACATGCTATGACGCACTTCTTATTTCCTCTTTGACAAATCCGAAAGGACACGGTTGACGTTCTTATTTATTGGGAGAAGCTGCCCAAGAGGCCGTCCGTTGCCTGCGCAAGCTGACAGGGTGCGCAAAGCGTCGATGTACGCAGGAAAACGTTTTCCGTCAGACGCTTGCGGACTGCGAAAGCGCGGGATACTCTCACTGCCACCGTAGCCACGTCTTCGATCGTCCCGACAGCGTCACCGTCGCGCGCATGGCCGGATGGGGGTACGTCTGAAAAAAATCAAGGGGGGAGGGAAACTTAGAAGCCTGGTTGCCTTCGTCGTACTCGGGCCCGTGATCATCCGCTGATGGGACGAAAATCTCGGCGCAGAAAGTCAGTGCCGAAGCATCCGCCGAAGCGTGTGCCCGACGCCGCCATGCTCAGACTTCCACATGCCGACAGTCCATCCGAACCGTCTGCAGTGGAATCGTCAGCGAACACGCTGTTTCCGATCGTCGGCATCGGAGCGTCGGCGGGCGGCCTCGAGGCATTCAGCCAACTGCTGAAAGCGCTTCCCACCGACACCGGTATGGCTTTTGTGCTCGTCCAGCATCTGGACCCCAGGCACGAGAGTCAGTTGCCCGATGTTCTGTCGCGGACCACGGCGATGCCCGTCATCACCGTGACCAACCACCTGCGCGCAGAGCCTGACCACGTCTACGTCATCCCCTCGAACGCTGACATGACGATCGGCAGCGGTGCCTTCGCGCTCACGGCGCGCGATGCGGTTGACCGCCATACGCCGATCGACCATTTCTTCCGGTCGCTCGCGCAGGAGCGCGAAGGCCGCGCGGTCGGCGTGGTGCTGTCGGGGACCGGATCGGACGGCACGCTCGGCCTGCGCGCAATCAAGGCCGAGGGCGGCATCACGTTCGTGCAGGACGAGAAATCCGCGAAGCATCCCGGCATGCCCCTGAGCGCGGCTGCCGTCGCGGACTTCGTCCTGCCCCCCGCAGGGATCGCCCGGGAGCTGGCGAGAATCGGCGTGCACCCCTACGTGAACCATGTTGCGCCATCCGTCGTTGGCTCAGGCCAGCCGGACGACGGCGCGGACGTCAACGCCGTCCTCCGTGCGCTCCGCACTGCCACCGGCGTCGACTTCGCGCAGTACAAGCCGGCCAGCGTCCGCCGACGCATCGCCCGCCGCATGCTGCTGCAGAACATGGACGACCTCGCGTCGTATGTTCGCCACCTCCGGCAGACGCCCGACGAGGCGCACGCCCTGCGAGACGACATCCTCATCCAGGTGACGGAATTCTTCCGGGACTCGGAAGGGTTCGAGGCGCTGAGGCAGAGCGTCTTCCCGAGTCTCGCAAAGGAGCGGGACACCGATCAGCCCATCCGGATCTGGGTGCCGGGCTGCGCGACGGGCGAGGAGGCCTACTCACTCGTCATCTGCCTGTTGGAGTTCCTCGGCGAGAAGGACAGCAACCTGCCGGTCCAGATGTTCGCCACCGACCTCAGCGCCGCGGCCGTGACTCAGGCTCGAGCCGGAATATTCCCGTTGAGCATCGAACACGAGGTCTCGCCCGAGCGGTTGCGGCGGTTCTTCGTCAGGACGGATGGCCGCTATCAGATCAGCAAGGCGATTCGGGACGCCTGCGTCTTCGCGCAGCAGGACGTGACCCGGGACCCGCCGTTCTCGAAGCTGGATTTAATATCCTGCTGCAACGTGCTGATCTATCTCGGCGCGGCGTTGCAGGAGCGCCTCATCCCGGTCTTCCACTACGCGCTGAAGCCGACCGGCTTCCTGAAGCTCGGTCCCTCAGAGAGCGTCGGCCGTTTCACCAACCTCTTCTCGGTCATCGACAAGATGCACAAGATCTACTCGCGCAAACCGGGGCCGTCGGCCCACCTCGGATTCGGCATCACCGCCGGCGATCGGATCGTCACGCCCGCTGCCGCGCAGCAGAAGGGGAGAGGGGGGAGCGCAGCGACGACGGAGAGGGAGGCCGACCGTCTCATCCTGGAGCGGTACGGGCCGGCCGGCGTCGTGGTGAACGCCGACATGGAGATCGTGCAGTTCCGCGGCAAGACCGGTCCCTACCTCGAGCCCACGCCGGGCGTGGCGAGCCTCAACCTCCTCAGGATGGCCCGCGAAGGCCTGGCCCCCGCCCTCCGCCAGGCCATTCAGCGAGCGGCCAAGAGCGGTGGCCCGGTGAAGGCGGAGGGCCTGCGAGTCAAGGTGAACGGCGGGATCCGCGAGGTCGGCGTCGAGGTGATCCCGCTCGCGCCCGCAGAAGAGGAGACGGGCTGCTACCATCTGATCCTGTTCGTCGAGGCGCCCCTTCGACAAGCAGACCCCAGGCCACTGAAATCCGCCCGACAGCGCGACGCTCGACCGAAGGCGGCGGGCGAGCGGCGGATGACCGAGCTCACCCTGGAGCTTGCCGACGCGCGCCAGCATCTGCGGGCGACCAACGAAGAGCACGAGGCGGCCATGGAGGAGTTGCGCGCCGCCGCCGAGGAGGCGCAATCGAGCAACGAGGAGCTGCAGAGCACGAACGAGGAGCTGGAGACGACCAAGGAGGAGCTGCAGGCGACCAACGAAGAGCTGACCACGGTGAACGATGAGCTGAAGAGCCGAAACGACGAGCTCGACCAGCTCGGCAACGATCTCAGCAACCTCCTCACGAGCACCCATGTCCCGATCATCATGGTGGGGATCGATCTCCGTGTCCGTCGCATGACGCCGATCACGGAACGGGTCCTCAACCTGGCCCCGACCGACATCGGTCGGCCCATCGGCGACCTGAGGCTCAGCGTCGAGGTCCCGGATCTGGAAGCGCTCCTCAGGGCAACGATCGAGACCCTGACCATCCAGGAACGCGAGATCGAGGCCAGGGACGGCCACTGGTACGCACTGCGGATCCGACCGTACCGCACGGCAGACAACAGGATCGATGGGGCAGTGATCTCGTTCGTCGATATCGACGCCCTCAAGCGTGGCCTCGCGCAGGTGAAGGAAGCGCGCGACCAGGCGGAGGCCATCATCGCGACCGTGCGCGAGCCGCTCGTAATCCTCGACGGCGATCTCCGCGTGATGACCGCGAACCCGTCGTTTTACGCGACCTTCCGGGTGACGAAGGAAGACACTGAGGGCCGCATCCTCCTCGATCTCGGCAACCGCCAATGGGACATCCCGCGGTTGCGGAGCCTGCTGGAGGAGATCCTGCCGCGGAACAACACCATTGAAGACTTCGAGGTCGAGCACGACTTCGAGACGATCGGCCGGCGAACGATGCGCCTCAACGCACGCCGCGTGCTCGCGACAACCGGGGCCGCGTCGATGATCCTTCTCGCAATCGAAGACGTCACCCCGATGAAGCGACTCGAGCTAGAACGCGCGGCGTTCGTCGAACGCGAGCAGGCCCTTCGCGCGGGAGCGGAGACCGCGACCATGGCGAAGGACAGGTTCCTCGCGGTGCTCTCGCACGAGCTGCGCACGCCGCTGACCGCGATGGTCGGGTGGATCCGGCTGGTGAGGTCCCAGAAACTGGACCAGGCCGCCGCCGCGCGTGCTCTCGAGGTGATCGAGCGCAACACGCTGCTGCAGGGACGCTTGATTCAGGATCTCCTCGACGTGTCGAGGATCGTCACGGGCACGCTCGATCTCGAGGTGCGACCCGTGAACATCACGCCGTCCGTGGAGGCAGCGCTCGCCATGATGCGGCCGGCGGCTGAGGCCAAGGGCGTCCGGCTCGAGGCCCAGATCGATGCCTCGGTCTGTCCGGTGCGCGCTGATCCGACGCGCCTACAGCAGATCGTCTGGAATCTCGTGTCCAATGCGATCAAGTTCACGCCGAGCGGTGGTCGAGTCGACGTTCGCCTCGCGCGCCACGGCTCCAATGTCGAGATCATTGTGCGTGACACCGGCAAGGGGATCGCGGCCGAACAGCTCCCCTATATTTTCGGCCGATTCGGCGCTGTCAACACCCGCACACGATCGGAGGGCGGTCTAGGGCTCGGCCTCACGATCGTACGCCATCTCGTGGAGCGCCACGGCGGGGCCGTCCAGGCCGACAGCGCCGGGGCACGACAAGGAACGACCTTCACCGTCACCATTCCGCTGACGGACGAACGTCCCGCCGCCGAGGCGGAGCCTTCTGAGATCAAGGGACTCGCGGAGTGCACGGGGATCCGAGTGCTCGTCGTCGACGATGACGCTGACGCGCGAGAGCTGATCAGTACCATCCTCGCCCAGTGCGGCGCGGCGGTGACCGCCGCGGCATCGACCCAGGAGGCACTCAGCGCACTCGACCGGGCGCCGTTTGATGTCCTGGTCAGCGACATCGCCATGCCCGAAGACGACGGGTACGATCTGATCCGCAAGGTGAGGGCACGAGACGCCGGACGCGGCGGACAGATCCCGGCGCTCGCGCTCACTGCCTATGTCGGGATCGAAGATCGAGCGGACGCGCTCGCGGCCGGCTATCAGCAGCACGCGGCCAAGCCGATCCAACCAGCAGACCTGGTCGCAGCGGTCGTCACCCTCGCCGGCCGCGTGGAGCGCCCGAGGCCATCGTAGATTCGTTACGCCGCAGACCTCTGTGCGGGCGGAAACTGCGTCCGCAACGCAGCCCAATCGACTGGCTTCAGGAGGATGACATCCGCGCCGGACTCTCTGGCTCTGGTCAGGTGCGGTTCGCCGTAGCCCGTCATCACGATGACCCGCGGGCGAACGGCGGCGCGGGCTAACAATGCTCGTATGAGCACCTCTCCCGGAATGTCGGGAAGTCCGAGATCCGTGAGTACGACCTCAAACACGGCGTCACCATCGACCGCGAGGGCCGCTCGGCCGCAGTCGGCGACGACGACCTTCGCGCCATCTCCGACAAGAAGCGCCGTCAGTGCGCTGCGCGAATTCACGTCGTCCTCGATGAGGAGGACCCGAATCCCCTTGAGGTCAGCGAGCGCTGCGACCATCCCTCAACATCAGCAGAAGCGCTGCGAGCGTTTTCTTCTCTCGGATGGTGTCGTTGCCATTGGCCCGACGCTGCTCACGTGGCTGTCTGGCGTCGTTGATCTCGCCTGAGCGCACCTCCGCGTCGCCCTGGTTGTCCGTGAGCATCGTCTCCCGTGGCAGGTTAGGGCCGGCGTGAATGTAATTGATGCCGGAGCCGGCCGTGAGGGACGAGACAATCACGAGCGATATCGCGACCATGGCATGGAGCACGCGCATATGACTAACCTCGGTATCTCTGCGCGTGCACGAATGGCGCCAACGTGGGGCCACCTAAAACACTTCGCGCGGCGGTGGTGCTGGGTGCGGCAAGGGTGCGGAACGCCCGCGCGCGGCGTGCGCCGCGCGCGAGGATGTCAGGCGCTACTGAGAGCGGCGGACCCGTTCCACTACCAGCGGTTGCCCCCTGCGGCGCGGGAGCCGCTGCCGGCGCGGTACCCGCCTCCCGATCGGAAGCCGCCGCCGTTGCCGCGCGGCGCAGACGGCTTGGAGATCTCGACCTTGATGGTGCGGCCACCGAGCGCATAACCGTTGAACTTTTGGATTGCCTGGTCGGCCGCTTCGGACGTGGCCATCTCAACGAAGCCGAAGCCGCGCGATTGACCGGTGTCACGATCGGTGACGACCTGAACGCTCTCGACGCCGTCGACCTGTTTGAACAGCTGCCCGAGCTCCTCGGTGGACGTACTGAACGGAAGACCGCCGACGAAAAGCTTTTGACTCATGAACCTATCTCCTGACTCCGCGGCTGACCACGCGCCCTGGAACGGCGGAGGCGAACGCCAAAGCGTGGACTGATAGGGAGGGGAGACCACAGTGGTCGACGACCCGAACCAGACGCCTGCAGCGTACCACGTTGTCTCGGAGCGCGCCGATCCTTGACAGGAACGATCCATGACCGACAATGTTTGCGGCCGTGACACCGGAACAACGCCCACACGAGGACCGGCGTGAACGCGAGGCCAGAACTCTCGGCGATTTGCTCTATGCCAATAAGGCGAAGGCAACCGTATCAGAGAAAGAATGGGTCCGGCTCATCCGGTCCATCGCCGGCGGCGACCAGCTTGCGCTGCATGAGCTCTACACGCAGACACATCAAATCGTTTTCACCTTGATTGTGCGTATCACGCGCACTATGGAAACGGCTGAGGAATTGACGCTCGACGTGTTTCACGATGTGTGGCGAAGAGCGGCCACCTATGATCCGGCGAACGGTAGCGTTGTCGGATGGATCATGAATCAGGCGCGGTCCAGAGCGATAGACCGGTTGCGCTTCGAACAGGCGAGTGACCCACAAAAGGGGCGCCTCCTGCGACATGCCTTGCAGGTGCTCACGCCGGAAGAGCGACAGCCCCTCGAAACCGCATTTTTCTCGGAACTGACGTATCGTGAAGTGGCGGCAAAATTCGATCAACCTCTTGGAACGGTGAAGACACGAATCCGTTCCGGACTGGGGAAACTCCGAGAGGCGCTCGCCGGAACATTGAAACGCCCATGAGTCCAGGAACCGGACACGATGAGGACCACAAGGACTTGCTATTTCTGTACGTCCTGCAGGCCCTTCCCTTAAGCGAAGTCCCCGCCGCTCTGGCTCAGATCTCCGCCTGTGCTGAATGCCGGCAGGAACTGGAGAGGCTTCGGCCGATCATCGGCGCCTTCGTCGCGGGGCCGACCGATATGGTGCGCCCATCTGCGTCTCTGTGGGATCGCCTTGCGCGGCGAATCGCCGTGGAGACCGGCGAGGAGCCGGTGGTGCCGCTGCCACAACGATGGGTGGAACCGGAATGGGAAGAAGCGGCGCCTGGGATCTCCGTTAAGCTGCTCGCGACTGATACGGAGAAAGACCGGGTCAGCATGCTGGTTCGGCTCGCGCCGGGAGTCGCCTATCCGCCTCACCGCCATGCCGGGGTCGAAGAGTTGTATCTGCTAGACGGCGAGTTGATGATCGACGACAAAAAACTCTATCCCGGGGATTACAATCGGGCCGAACCCGGTACGGCGGATCAGCGTGTCTGGAGCGAAACCGGCTGCACGTGCGTTCTCATCACTTCCGTCGAAGACATGATCTTGTAGCGGACTTTCCTGCAGGACACTGTAAAGGCCCCGAAGAAACGGTCTTCGATGGCGTGCGGCTGCCCACTCCGCATCCTAGAAAGCCTTTGTTTCGCCCCCACGGTCCCTATCAGCTGTTCGTGCACTAAGGAGGAGATGGACGATCAGAGCATGGCAAGTCAACGGGTACATTCGGCCCTAGATGCTGGGCCAAGGTCCAGTAGTACCCCGTCATCGGGTCGGTATCCTCCGATTGTGTCAATAACAACCGTCCGCGATGCACTGAAGGATCGCCCCGGTGCGTGGTGCCTGGAATGTCTCGTCAAGCACACCCGCCTCCGCACCGGCGATGTACTCCGCGAGCTTGATGATCTCTCGGCTCTCGCTGTGGAAGGTCACTGCGGAACGTGCTCGGAGGTTGGGCCGGTCTTCTTCCCGAGCCGAACGAGATAGACGCGCTCGGTCACCTACCAAGTTCGAACTCATCATCAACCTCCAGACCGCCAAGGCGCTCGGGCTCACTAGCGCAGCAAGTGGACTTCACGGTATGCTCCACGGCCTACCGGAGGCGGTGCCATGTACTTAGCGCGGATGGCCGGATCACACGCGGTCGAGTAGTGGACTACGATCCGAAGCTGGAGGATAGCGAGCGGTATCGGGCGCTGGTCGAAGCGAGCAGAGCGCTCATCTGTGTTCATGATCTCGATGGGAATCTCCTATCTGTGAACCCGGCCGCCGCGCGGTGCCTCGGTTACACACAGAGCGACCTCATCGGAACGAATCTGCGTGATCTGTTGAGTCCGTCGGTTCGCTATCTGTTCGCCGACTACCTGAACCGTATCCGTGACATGGAAGCAGACGAAGGCCTCATGCGCGTGATTAGGCGCAACGGCGAGGAACGCATCTGGGCTTACTGCAACGTGCGCGCTCAGGAGGCAGGTCGGCCCGCGTACATACTCGGACACGCGCAGGACATCACCGAGTTGAAACGCGCCGAACTCGTGGCGCGTGAAGCGAAGGCGCTCCGTTCGGTCGCGGAACTGGCCAGGGCGGCCGCTCACGAGATCAACAACCCGCTGGCGATTATCGTCGGCCAACTCGAGATGCTGAAGCGATCAATGGTGGACAACGAGGATGCGGTAGCGCGCATCGACATAGCGTCCGAGGCCGCGCGGAGAATCACGGCGATCGTATCGCGCATGGCGAGCATCACGCGACTCGAACGCGCCGACGTGTCAGCTCTGCCGCCGATGCTCGACCTGCGAGGATCGAGTCGGGAAGGCGAGGGCCGGACATAGTTGCATCGAGTAAGTCCATGCACGAATGCGGAGCAGAAAGCCTCTGGCGCGATACCGCAGCCGCAAACGACGAGCAGGCGCGTGACCTTGCTGCCCGCCTAGAACGTCGTGCAAGGGCGGCGGACGAAGTCGCCGCTCGCGAGACCTATCTGAACTTACTCGGCATCGCTGCGGGCGAGCGCGTTCTCGACGTCGGCTGCGGCAGCGGCGCAATTACTCGCGAGATCGCCAAACGTGTCGGCAAGCACGGGCTCGCCATTGGAATCGACCCGAGTGCGGCGTTGTTGACGGTGGCCCGCGAACTGGCGCGAGAGGCGGGCCTCGATCATGGCATTGAGTTCCGCGAAGGTAATGCCCTTCGATTGCCGTTCCCCGACGGCACATTCGACGCCGTGGTGTGCGTGACGGTGCTGTCCCACGTGCCAAGGGGGGAAGCTGCCATCCCCGAGTTCGTGCGAGTGCTACGGTCGGGAGGACGTCTCGGTATCTTCGACTTCGACAGCGACATGACAGCGTTCAGCCATTCCGACCGTGCCCTTACACGGCGCATCATCGCTGCGGCCTCGGATGCGACGGCGGTCAACGGCTGGCTCGTTCGACAACTGCCGTTGCTCTTCCAACGTGCTGGCATCGTGGACGTCGGTGTGCGCGGCTTCTTTCCGCTCGAGACTGAGTTGCGCAGCTTCTACGGCGGCATGGCGGAACGTTGTGCCGAGGTGGCCGTCAAGGTCGGAGCGATCTCCGAATTCGAACGCCGCGCCTGGCTTGACGCGTTCCATGAACGCGGGGCCGAAGGGCCGATTATCGCCGGGCGCCTGCACGTCTTCGTCTGGGGCCGCAAGGAATAACGCAAGGGGTGACGATGATGGAACATCCTGATCGAGACGACGATATATTGCCGTTGTATCGCCCCGATATCTTGCCCCTACGTGGTCCGGATGAAGCCGGTGGAAGCGATCTGGCTGCATGGTCCTCGAGTGACGCTCGGATCGACCATCTCCGGCGTGTCCCGTTGTTCGCGGATTGCGACGAAGCCGAGCTTCGTCGGATTGCGGACATTTCCCGAGTCGGGGAGACGGGTGCAGGGACGATCCTGACGCAAGCGGGAACACCGGGCGACTCGTTCTTTTTCGTCATCGACGGTAGGGTATCGGTCGAGACCCAAGTCGGGTTGGGGGATCCGCTGCAGCCCGGAGACTTTTTTGGCGAGATGAGCTTGCTCGATGGGGAACCGCGGTCGGCAACGGTCACCGCAACAACCGATGTGCGACTGCTGATCGTCGATCGCTCGCAATTCTGGCGACTGTTGAATGAGGCCCCCGATTTGGTGAGACGCATTCTGGTGGTGCTGTCACGTCGCGTGAGAAGGCTCGAACAGGCTGCAAATGTATTGGGACACCGCATGAACAAGACGTAGTCCCAATCACCCTTTCCAGAGAGCGGCGAGCTGGGTCGCGACCAGCTCGTCGTATCTGACCTCGCCTTCCAGGGCGCCGATCTCGCGTGCGAACCGGCTGATGTGCGCGACCATCTCCTCGGTAATCGTAGCGTCGTAGAAGGGAGCATCACGCGCCACCTCGTACGCGATGAGGCTCGCCTCCTCGGCGGGGAACAGGCGTTGCGCGGCCTGCACGGCCAACTGCGGGTCGGCGCGGAGAGCACGCTGGGTTTTCACCATGGCCCGCACGGCCCCTGCCGCGATATCCGGATGCTCCTTGACGAGTCGTTCCGTGGTCACGAGCGCCGGGAAGGTCCAGTGGCGCGCGGCGGCCGGCCCGTCGCCGCGGCGTACGTCGAGCAAGATCTTGGCGACGCCCCGCTTCACTCCCAGGTCCGCCCGAAGGCCGTTGCCCCAGTAGCCATCCGAGATGCCCTGCTCGACGGCATCGACTCCGTCCCACGCCCAGTTGGGGCTGGTGCGGCGCGGACTGGGAACGATTCGGACGTTGTCCCTCGGAAGGTCGATGCCCGCTTCCTCTAACAACCGTTTCATTGTCAGGCCAGGGTCGGCCGACGCGCTCAGGCGCAACCCTTTCACCGCGCTGACGTCTCCCCGTTCGCATTTGATGTCGGAGCGGACCGCCAGGAACCAGTAGGTGTAGTGGGAGAGGGCGCACAGGAGGACGCCGCCCCGCCAGCCGGGGAAAGTCCGCAGTCCGGTGTAGGGGGAGCCCCCGAAGAAGTCGATAGTCCCGTCCTTCAGGGCCTGCGATGGATTCGGCGGCGCGAAGACGAACTCCATGTCGACGCCTTCCTGCTCGAAGAACCCCAGCTGCACAGCAGCAATGGCCACGAAGTAGGAAGGAGAGATCGCATCAGCAACGGTGAGTCGCATCAGACCCGCGCCAGCCGCTCGCCGTGTGCCTGCGGAAGGGTCTCGGTCTCCGTCAGCGGCTTGCCTTTGGTCTCGGGCAGGAACGGCGCGGTGACGAGGCCGAGAATGTAGAACAGGCTGATGATGGTCGCGGTCTTGCCGTAGCCGCCGAGGTTGACGATCAAGCTGCCGGCGATCAGCGGTGCGGCTGCCGAGATCAGGCGCGGCGCGTTGAAAATGAAGCCAGCGGCGGTCGCGCGCATTCGAGTTGGGAACAGCTCCGGCAGCCAGATCGGCGTCCAAGAGAACACCCCCTGGATGAAGAAGCCGTACACAGCAAAGCCGAGCAATAGCAGATGGATGTCGTGGACCCATAAGTACACGATCGGCGTGAGCACGAGACACATCAAGTAGTAGAAGAGCGTGGTCGGCTTTCGCCCGAGCGCGTCGGCCAGGAAGCCGAAGCAGCAGAAGCCAAGCAACGCGCCGATGTTTTGCACCAGCCCGACCAGCCCGACCCAGCGCTGCGCAGGAAGCGCCGCCGCGGTCGCCACCGATCCGAAATAACTCGGCACGAAACTCGACACGCCCCAATAGCCGATCGTCACCGACAGCGACATGATGAAGGTCAGCAGCAGACGGGTGCGGACGGCAGGCTCGGCGAAGATGTCGACCAGCGTGAAACGTAGCAGCGCGGCATTCTCACCCTGCAGCGCGGCGCCTTTGCGCCGCAGATCGCGTGCTGCCTTGCGCCGCTCATTCGACTGCTCCCAGCGCTGCGATTCCGGAATGTTGCGCCGGATCCAGAACACGATCAGCGCCGGCAGCACGCCGATCAAGAACATGTAGCGCCAAGCGCCCGGACCGGATGTGCCGATGACCACCCAGATGCCGGACGCGAGGATGCTCCCGATCGGATATCCGGCCTGCAGGAAAGCGCCGCCCTTGCCGCGGGCGTGATCCGGCCAAAGCTCGGCGGTGATCGAGGCACCCGTGGCCCATTCCGATCCGATCGCAAGCCCGACCAGAAAGCGAAGGATGGCAAACGACACCCAATCCCAGGACAGGGCGCTCAAGCCGGTGAGCAGCGAATAGGCCAGGATCGTTACTGTCATGGCCCGCTTGCGGCCGATGTAATCGGCGAGAATGCCGCCGAGCAGACCGCCCAAACCCCAGCCGAACACGGTGATGGAGAGGACCGCGCCGGCGTAGAACGGGATCGCCTTGTACTGGGACGGGTCGAGCAGCTGGTGCAGTGCGGCGCTGATCGTGAGGATGAGAGCGAACACTTCGAACCCGTCGAAGGTCCAACCGAGATTCGAGGCGATCAGCGCTCGCCACTGGCCGCCGTTCAGCGAGCGATACCACGGAGCAGAAGTGGAGGTCTCGAACACGCTCATGAGGGCCTCCCTCCCGTGCTCTTTGGATCAAATCAGGAAAACCATACCTGATGGGCTTCCCACGGGCGTGTAATTACCCGTGAAGTTCAGCGCGCCCCGACCTCGCTCCGGGTTTCCGTGGTCTTCACTCTGGTGTCCGCCTACCTGGTTAATCGTGAAAGTCGTAACGTTGTCGGCACGCTGATTACCGACCGCCGCGAACCGCCCGGTGGGATCGATGGTGAATATTCTTGGATAATCCCCGAGCGTTGAAGCGTGGCTTACCTGGGTAAGCCTGCCATCGTCGCCGATCGAGAAGACGCCGATGGTGTCGCTCAGACGGTTTGCCCCGTACACGAAGTCGCCGTCGGCGGAAACGCGGATTTCCGAGGTGAAGTCCGTACCGGTGAATCCCGGCGGCACACTGGCGATGATCTGTTGTGGCGAAAGAGATCCCGTAGCGGGATTGAAATTCCAGAACATGATGGTGGAAGCTTCTTCTTGGATGGAGTAGACCCAGACCCCGTTGGGGTGGAACGCGAAGTGCCGAGGCCCATCGCCCGGTGGCGTGTTCACGAACGGTATCGCAGCCGGAGTCAGGGGCTGGGCGGCTCCCACGGTCAGTTTCCAGACGTAAATCCGGTCTTGCCCCGCATCGGGGCCCAGAACCCATTCATTCGAGGGGTCTGCCTCCATCTGATGCGGGTGTCCATTCGGCCCCTCATGAGCGCTGAAAGCGAAACTCCCCGGAGGCGCATTCGTGGCGGGCTTATGCGTAAACGAAGTGTCAACGTTACCGAGATCTTGCTGCTTAAACACCGCGGGCCCGAGCGACCCATTGGCCAAGATCGGGAATACTTCGAACCAGCCGCCTACGTATTCGGCCGAGAAAAGATACTTGCCCGAATGGTCAACGCTGACATGAGCCGGAGAGCCCTGGGTGGGCTGACCATTCAAGAGCGTGAGATCGCCTGTGAGCCGGTTGATCGAATAGGCGCTCACGGCTCCGGGCGGACCGTATTCATTTCCGGCATACAGGTGAGTGTGCGTCGGATCGAGAGCAATCGTCGACGGACTCGCTGTGGATGGGGTCGTCCCCGTCGCCGGCAAAGCCGGAGCTACGAGCCTCACGACGGTTAACTTCCCCGTGGAAAGATTGAGCTGGCACAAGTAAATCCCCTGGCCGTTGCCTCCGCCTCCGGGTGCACCTGTGTAGGTGCCGATGTAAAGCCAAACCGTTCCGGACGGGGCGCCGGTTGGCGGTTGCCCTAAAGCTGGCAGTGGACCAAAAGTTGCCGGCACGCTCGCGGCCGCAATAAACGCCGCGGTTCCCTTCAGTAAGTCGCGACGCGAGAACGTACTTGTAGATTCCATGAGTTCCCTCCTATGCGGACACACTGAGCAGGCCTTCAGGTGTCGAGCACAGCGGCGACCGGCTTGGGAGTGCATGACGCGAGCGAGCCCGTGACCCTGAGTCCATCTGCCACCTCAGCAACCCAACAGGACTAGGGAGGATGCGTGGGGTTCTACGCTCGAAGCGATAGGAGTGTCAAACGAAGATTTTCGGTATTCAGCGGAGCTCGAACGATCCGGTCGCGATCTTGCTGTTACCCACATGCAGTTCGACGCGGTACATCCCGGGCATCCACCGCCCGGGGGACCGGGTCGTGGCGCCGGAGCGATAGAAATAATAGTCGTCCTCCCATCCGAAGAAATCCGTGTGATGCGTATCGGACCAATCGGCAGGTGCGGCACTCTGGAGTACTTTGCGCTGCACGACGCGCTCGCCAGCAGCATCTCGATAGAACAACAGTGCCTCGATCGTGAGCGGCAGCCACCGGTGAGGCGGAGGGTGTGAGAGATCCAGCTCCCAGTTCACGTCGCGAGTCGTCGCTTGAGAAAACTGTGTTCGATAGCTTCGCTGGGTGCGTGACGCTGTCGCGTCGCCTTCATAGAATCGGAGCGCTGTGACCTTCGCGTCGAGCTGCGTAATGAAGCCTCGGGCAGCGGAGCGATCGGCCGCCTTGGCGCGGACTTCATCGTAGATGCGGTCCTTCTCGTCCATGCGGAACGTTCCGGTCGCAACGAGGCGCTTGTCGACGACGATGTCGACTTCATAGTCGCCGCGCTGCCAACGCTCGATATCTACACCAGTCGTTGCTGAGCAGGAGCTGGGACCCCCTGGCTGCCCCTGCCGACGCAGACAGTCCGTATAGAACTGGTTTGGTATGTCGACCGTTTTCGTACCGGCCAGGCGCGCGCCACTCCAGAACACGGAGGCAGTCAACTCCTCTTGTACGGGGAAGTCATGTTTTGCCCGCCATATGACGTCACCGCTCGGCCCTTTCCAAATCTCTTCGACCGTCACGGAGGTGCGACGGCCGGGTGGGGGATGCACGAGGTTGAGCTCCCAGAAGATGTATCGGGCCGCATTGTAAAAGAACAGGTCGTCGTACTGACGTTGCGTGGGTTGCTGGAAGCTCACGAAGAACCGGAGCCCGACGGCCGTGGCCCGAAGCGAAGGGATCTGCCCCGTCGCTTCGTCCGGCCCGGCTTGATTGCTTTGGGCGGGTTGTGGCTGGCGTGGGCAATCTGGCGGAAGGCGGCTCGAACGAGTCTCGTTCCGTGACGCGGAGGTTGTAAAACAGGAACATCGCAATGTTCCTCGAACCCGGAGCGCATCCACATTCCCACTCACTCAACATCTTCGTTGCCTTGTTTTCGTTAAAACGCCACGGCGCGCTTGAGCTGCGACGGCTTGATGCTGGTGTAGACCTGTGTGGTGTCGATGGGCGGGTGGCCGAGCAAGGCACGCACTTCCTCGAGATCGTGATGCTGCTCGTAGATGCATCGGCTGCGCAATCTGCGGAGCAAGGCGCCAGAGACGCAATGGCCGGAGATCGCGATCCGGGCCCGCGCCTGTTACGAAGCGGCCTCGCCGGCGACTTCGGTCAGGCCCTACGAAGCTCCGAATCCGCGGCTAAAGCATCCACGGGACGCTCGTTGCGCCAATTGTAATCGTCACCTTGTTCCATCTCGGCAACCGATGGACTAATGAACAACTACGCGAGATTCTCGGGACTCGTCACGTGATTGTCGACTACTGTTGGGCTTGGCAAGTACGGACAAACGTACATCGCAGGATCTCGGGATCTGTGACAAGAGATTGTGCGCGGCGTTGACGTCTTGATCGAATGCAACCCCGCAGCGGTCGCAGTAGAGTTCGATGTCGCGGGCCCGTGGAACCACAGTACCGCACCTATGGTGCGTCACGGTCACAAAGGCGCCGGTGCCTATAACCACAGTCCCGTGCTTTCGAGCGGCTTCTTCAAGATACTGGACGAATGCTCCGATCGCTGCCGGCTGACGGTAGCGACTGCTATTCCTCAACGCACTGCCGTTATTGTCGGGTGCACGATGTGATCCCGAGTCCTGCAATACTCGGCTGACTCTGGAAACGGCGAAATCGCGCTTGATCGCAATAATGCCGTATCGGCGACACAAGGTTGCCGCGATATTGCGATAGAGATGCGTTCGACGCCTGATGAGGTGTCCGGATAGACGCAACAGCCGTTTGCGGATTCGTTCGTCTTCGACGAGCCATTGACACCGCAACAGTGTTTCGGCTTCAGGGACCGCGCCGGACTGTTCAAGGAGAGATAACCCACTCAACAAACCGCGGCGACCCATCTTCGTTATGTTCGCCGCCCATGTAGCGACCGCGTCAGGAAGGTCGGAGCGTTGCATCAAGAGAGCGCTGAGGCGCACTTTTGTTTGCTCCAGCAGGTGGTCACAATGCTTTTGCAGCTCAGCCAACTGAGCATGGTCGCTGAAACGGCGACGTCTGCTAGCGCTGGCGAGTGGAAGCGTTAAAAAGTACTGTTGTCCGGCGGAATCAACGAGAGCACCAAATCGGATCTCTGAGCGCTCCCATATATGACGCCAGTTGAGGTCCAATCCAGCAATCGGTCGATAGTCCGTAGCCGGAATGGATGCTCGGGACGGCTCCTCGAGCGTGATGTTTAGCCGCCACGACCACGTTCCGAACGATCGTCGTCCACTGAGCTGAACAAGTTTTACGATTCCGTTTTTCGGCAGCGGTCTATGGAGCACCGCGCCGAATGATATTACGAGGTGTTTCGTCTGTCCGACTGTGCCTGTCCGGAGGCGAAGCTGGCCGGACGTCCGACGACGGTGCCGCGCATAGCGAGCGTTCGACGCGTAGGCATCGTCGGGAACGGTGTTGAGGTGAAATAGTCCCCCAGCATCGGAAAAACACCGCAGAACTGGAATACCGCCGCCGCCGAATCGGTGTCTAAGTGCGATGCGGTTGATACTCGCCGGGTCAAGGAGATTCCCACCATCGATGAACTTCTTTTGGGGTCGGCCTCCGCCATGCCTTAGCCGTCTAAGGGCAAGACGAAAAGTGTCGGCGACGTGCGCACGATTGGACTCATGGCAACCCGACGAGGCGCCAATGGTTTTGATATGGCGTTCGAAACCGTCCCAGACAGCCTTGATAGGTGTTGCAACGACGGGATCGGTCCGGCGCATGCGGCGGAGTGCCGCCACGCGTCGCCAGGTCTCGCGATGTTCCTGAACCAGCCGGTCAGCCAATGTCTCTTCTCCGGCTGTGGCATCGGTGGAGTCAACGGTTCTGCGCTCGAGAGCTTGCGTATTTCGGCTGGCTTCGTCGACGCGTCTCCGCACTGCTTCGGCCTGTTCACAGAGGTTCTGGTACTCCGGGCCTAGGAGGCGCACTTCTGCTTGCCATGCTTGATTGAGCAGATCGCACAGAGCGTTCCAATAACTCGCCATCCGAGTTGCCTCTTCGAGGATAGAGCCCAAGGACGAACTCGGAATTTTTACGTAGTACTGGTACGTCTTTAATTCCCATGTCGGTCGCAGCCGATCGTGGCGCCGCGACACTAGTCGGTGCCACAAGGAGTAAGGCCCGTCCGAAGGCTGAATTGAACGCACGTGAACATGGGACGTGGACCGAGATTATTCGGTGGTTCCTATCCGTACTGTTTCCAACGCATTACTATTTGGTAATGTTGGCGCTCGCGCTTGCTCCGAAGGTGACGATCACAGAGTGCGCCGCAATCTACTGCCTGTAGATTTCGTCAGCGTCGAGGTGTTTTCTTGCTGTAAATCTCGTCAGCCTCGAGGTGTTTTCTTGATCTTTCGCCGGCCGCCGCCATATAACGTCGTCATTCGTCCGCAGCCTGCTTCTGTTGTGGTTGTCGGCTTTTGGTGGCGGCACAGCAGGTCGTTACTGCAACTCACTCTCATGAGGAGGCAGTGATGAGGAGACTGTTGATTCTCGCAGTCGCTCTCGTGGCCGGCCTCGGAATGTTGGCCCCGCCCGCCATGGCGCAGGCGCCAGCTCCGAAGGTCACCATTACGGGCTTCATCGATGAAGTCGGAACGTTCGGCAAGAACCTGTCGGACTACGACAACAACTACAACCGACAGAAGGACACGCAGGCCACCGGACGCACGCGCGGCCGGTTCGACATCATCGGCGAAGTCGGCAAGGCCAAGGCGGTCCTGGGCATCGAGCTCGATGCCTTCTATGGACAGACGGGTGCTAACGACACCTTCCTCGACACGCGTAGCAACCTGACCGGCGGTATCACCCAAGGTGGCCGGCAGGGCGCCGGCGCGAACGCCGGCTTCGACATCAACACTGACACAATCGGGATGGTCGAGATCAAGTGGCTCTACACCGAGTTCCCGCTGCCGGTCCCGATTCCGAACACGCTCCGTCTTGGCGCCCAGCCGTTCGGCACGCTCGCGACCGACAAGCTCGCGATATACGCGAACGGTGACTTCCCAGGCGTGGCATTGAGCGTGGACTTCACGCCGGCCGCGCGGCTCAACCTGACCTATGTCCAGGTCGAGGAGCAGCTGACCGGATTCAAAGACGGCTGGGTCCGCGGTGAGGACTGGGCGGTCATCGCCAGCTTCGGCTTCACGCCATTCAAGGGCCTCACGGTCAAGCCGGTGTATTCGTTCTTCCAGGCCCAGGGCCCGACGTCGACTTCGGCCCGCCAGGGCCGAGGTGGTGTCGACTTCGTGAATGCGTACAACGGCACCGCCGCCAACCCGGCCAGTGGTCTTCCTAATGCGGCGGGTCGTGGCGTGATCGAGAACCGCCAGACCATCGGCGTGGACGCGACGTTCACGGCCGGTCCGTTCTCGCTGCAGCCGACGGTCATGTATCAGTTTGGTAACCGCCATCAGCTGATCAATGCGACGGCTAACCCGTCCTCTCCGGCCGGTACGTCGCCGTACGGAGTACTCGGTAGCCTCGTCAAGGCCGACATCAGCGCCTGGCTCGTCGACGTCCGCGGTGCCTTCAACGTCGGGCCGCTGACGCTCGCCGCAGTGGGCTTCTTTACCTCGGGCCAGAACGCTCAGAGCAATCCGTTCAGGTCGATCCGCTACTACCAGGCCCTCGACACTGACACGAGCTACCTGGCGGACTGGGGTACGCAGATCTTCTCGCTCGGTATCGACTACTTCCACATCCTGTACAACAACGCGGCCGGCCTGAACCCGGGCGTGGCCATCGGCTACGACAAGTACGGTCGTATGGGAATCGGCGCCAAGGCGTCGTACGCCATTACCCCAGCCGTGACGGTGGGTGCGGGCGTGATGAGCAACTGGACGCAGTACAAGGTCGACACGGATAGCGTGCTGAACCCCAACAGCGGTCTCACGCCGCTGTTCACGGGCGGCACACGTCCACAGGGTGATTCGCGGTACCTGGGTACGGAAATCAACGGGGCCCTGACGTACCGGTTCGCACCCGGCATCGCGTGGGATATCGCCGCTGCGTATCTCTTCGCCGGAGATGCCCTGGGGCACGCGCTCACACAGGCTTGCTGCGGCTCGACGAGCGGTACCGGCGCGGCCGCTGGGACTGGTGGCACTGTCGTTACCACCAACAACGGCCTCAACGGACGCGGCAGCAAGAACGGTGTGGACGATGTCTACACCGCGACGAGTCGTATCCGGTTCAGCTTCTAGCAGCTAGTCGAGCGGTCGCGTAGTACGCGGGCCCGGAGGGCGGACCTCCGGGCCCGTTTCATTTATGACGGAGATTCGCAGCACTTGCTCGGCGCGCCCGATGTTTTTGAGAAGGAGGGCGGGCGCACGGCCTGGGCCAACGACATCAGACTTTTGTGCGATATCGGACGACGAACAGTGGATCGTTTGGGCCCGCGTTCGCTCGGTCGTGCCTCACGTCGTTATCTACCATCTGCACGGCGACTTCTGGTAGCGGGCGCCCCGCCTCGGGGGCATCAATGGGTCGCGGGTGGC
>DAIRVP010000083.1:0-23689 GCA_036802765.1 Candidatus Rokuibacteriota bacterium | reverse complement strand
GTGCAGAACGACCGGCTCGGCCGAATATTCGGACACTACGGCCTTCGTTAAGTGCGCGGCCGAAAAGCCCTCGCGTGCAAGTGCGCATCGCAGAAAAGTTATGAGGTCGGAACATACGTGGACGTGAAAGAACGCAGAAGGACACGGGGATCATTCTCAAAAGGAAGCGGCAACGAAACGGCGGGCACCTCATCCAGGCGCGTGTGCTTTAGACGGCCGTTCCGTGTACAACAATAGGCGTAAGGATGTTTCGCCCTGTCCAACTACCCAGGGACGTTGCCGGCAGTCTTTGGCTTCACAGTATGCCCGGGCGGCGTGAGCTTTTGGAGCAGACCTGGGAGCAGATTGCAGTCCACGGCGTCCAGCTGATCGTGTGCCTAAGCGAGTCCGACGAGGTGCGTGCCGGGTCTCCCTCATATGCCGCGGCCTTCGACGCTAAGACAATTCCGTGCTTGGTGGAGCGTTTCCCCATCCCCGACTTCGGCGTCCCAAGCAATCGCGAAGCGTTCTGGTCTCTCGCTTCGAAACTCGCGACGCAATTGAGGTCAGGCGGGCGAGTTCTGATCCATTGCGGAGCAGGCATCGGCCGGACCGGGATGCTCGCAGTATGTGTCCTCCTCGCTCTCGGTGACGGGCCGGCCGAAGCGCAGCAAGCTGTGTCAATGGCCGGTTCTCTGGCGGTAACTCCCGAGCAGCGAGAACTTGTATCGTGGTGCGCGGCCCACGCTCACTCTGCGAAATAACGTCGGAAGCCACTCATGTGGCATCACCTCCCAGCCGAGCGGCCCCGTCGACTCCCCTGTGTCGGTACAACCACCGGACCGTGCCACCAGGCTCGGCGTCTCCCACGGCCGTCCTCGAACTGCCGCGAGTTGCCGTCGGAATCGCGCTGCACACTCGCCGGGTTGCGCTGGACGCTCCACAGTGAACCTACAGCAAACCGCGCGCCCGACGCCTGCGTGCCGGAGAGAGACGAGAACAACCCCTGTCGCCGAAATGCGCTGTGTCAGTGAGAGTGTCCTTCCTGCGAGATAGGTAACAGAGTATTCCGGACACATGGGTGACACTTCTTGCCCTCTTCGGAGGAGGAGGGCATGCCTTGGAAGGAGTGTCACGTCATGGACGAGCGGCTCCGATTTGTCGCCCGCCTACTCGAGGGCGAGAAAATGGCGCCTCTGTGCGCCGAGCGAGCGCCACCGCGCCGACGAATGGGCCGTGGATGCCGCGGTGTTGAGAAACGAGGATTCGCACAGAAGCACCGGCACGACGATTGTTACCTTTGGGGCGCGATCGCAAAGGCCTCCGCTGACAACGCGCGCGAGCTCACCCTATGCTGGAAGTCCGCTCGAGCGGTAGCGCCTAATAGGAGATCGTTAGAACCCGAACGGCGTCGTTCTCAACTACGAATGGTCAGCGCGTCGGCGGCGCCGGCGGCTTCGATTGCGCCGTCAAGCCGCGCGGCATCCTGTTCCCGCCGCTCGCATCCGCGCTCGTGCCACCACCGCCGTTGCCACTGTTCGTTGTCTTTTTCGGCTGCTGTGGAACAGCCGCGGGCGGACGGCGCACCTGCGGGTTGAAGACCTGGCTCAGCGCCGAGCCCTTGCCGCCGCCGATGGCCGCCTTCAGGTCGGGCGGCAGCTTGGCTTCCACGGGCTTGGCGTCGCTGCCCTGCGTCTTCGCGTTCGACGGCGTCGACTTCGGCGCCGACTTGTCGAATTGCTGGTGCATGGGCGGCGGCGACGACTTCGGCTCGTACGGCTGGTACGAGGTCGACGACTTCGGCTGGTACGAGCTCGACGATTTCGTCTGGTACGACGGAGACGACGTCGACGATCGCGACGGGTTCGACTTGTCCGCTGCCACGCTCGGAATCGACAAGAGCCCGACCATCACCAGCGCCCCTACGCCAGCCATCACGCCTCGCACCCTGTGTGCCATGCCGATCTTGTGCCTTCTACTTACTCGTCCGATCGGGTCACGCCGCCCGTCGCACGTATTCATGATGGAGCCCACCGACACGCGGCACTTCGACGACCGTTCCGTGGCGTGGCGGCTGCACACTTCGCGGCTCGGGCGCGTCCTTGCCGAGCGATAAATGTGTCCGGACCGCGTTGTAGTAGCGCACGTACTGCGACAGGATCCGTCAGCAGATGCCGCTCGCCGATCACCACGACATGGTCGAGGCATTCCCGTCGAATCGAGCCAATCACCCGCTCCGCATAGGCGTTCTGCCACGGCGAGCGGGGCGCAATGACCGCCTCTTGAAGCTCCAACGTCTTGGCTTGGCGCGAAAAGCGGTCTCCATTACCGAAAAGGATCCAAGGCGATTGATAACCCGTGCGATCCGGCTGGGTGGCGGGGCGGGCGCGGAGGCCCGCCCCGTACCGATCACGCCTTCGGTTGTGTGCTCCCGCCGACGACCTTGTCGCATGCGCCGGCCGGCATGTAGATCCATGCGTCGCCCTGATTGTCGCGCCTGCTCGTGCCGGCGCACGAGGAGTTGGCGGTCTGGCAGTCGTTGTTGCCCGCCTTCGCAATGCCGTAACACTTTTCAGCCTGGAACTTGGGCTTCGGCGCCGGGCCTGCCTGCGAGACGATCGGCACCGCGAGCGCAGCGGCCACGGCGGAGGCGATGAGGAGCTGGGACATCTTCATGTGTTGGACTCTCCTTTCTGTACTGTCACGATCGTTCGACTCGTGCGCCTTGACATGCTCATTAGACAGGGCGAGGCGCGCCGGCGATTCGACGCCGCGATCCGATTGATGGAGGTCGCGTGGGCGAGACGAGACAGATGAGTGCAGGGAGCCACAAGGTCAAGTCTCCCTAGACGCCGAGCAGCTCGGCCAGCTGGCCGAAATCCGACACGACGATGTCGTGGGCGGGGTCCGGGAGCGGGTCCGGCGGGCCGGCCGGACCCCATTCGGCCGGACGTTTCACAAAAGCGCTTCGGTAACCTGCACTACGCGCCGCCAGCAGATCGAAGTTGTGGCACGCGACCATCAGAAGCTCGGCCGGCCGGTGGCAGAGCCACTTCGCGCAGGTGTCATAGGCCTCCGGGCGAGTTTTGTAGGCGCCGATCATCTCGCATGAGACGACAGCATCCCAGGTCAGCCCGTTCCGCCGTGACACGTCGACGATCAGCGACGTACTCAGGATCGTGAATGCGACGACCGCATACTTTTGTCGCAAACGAGCGAGCGCCGAAGGAAAATCCGGCCAGGCGTCGAGCTCATGCCACGTGCGTCGGATGGTTTCGCGATCGTCCAATGTGAATTTCGACAGGTCATGGGCCTGAATCACCGCGTCGAGCATTTCGCGATGCACGTCATCGATGTTGAAGGAGGGGCGGGTCTGCCCCACCATGGCCTGGAGTGAGCGCCGGCGATACTCGTTGGCGATCTGGGACCAGTCAGCGCTCATGCCCCGATGGGCGCCAGCGTCCGCGAACGCCTCACTCAGGCCTCGATGCCAGTCGAGGACCGTCCCACCGACATCGAACGTCAGCGCCTTGATCTCAGGCGTCATGCCGGCCTCCGTTTGACCACGTCAGACCGATCCAAGGTCCCGCCGTTGAGACACGCGTCTGTCGGTCTCAAGATTCGCCATATGATCGACGAGAAACGCTCGGAGACGCATCGCAACATCCTGGGGCAGGTCGACGCGGCGTAGCCTCGCTACGAGCTCCGTCGTCTTCCGATAGGTCGCGAGGTAGGCGCGGCACGGCGCGCAGATCTCGAGATGTGCGTCAATCTGCTGGAGTACGGCTGGTGTGAGCTCAGCGTCGAGATATTCCCCGAGCTTCGCGATGGCTTCTTGGCACGTCATGCGCGTGGGCCTAGATGCCGGGTCAGCTGCTCTCGCAAGGCCATGCGCGCCCGGTGGACTTCGCCAGCGCCGCGAGCGTAGGGGCGATGGTCAGCGTCGCCAAGCGAGCCAGGCGCCGAGCGCTCGCTTCGCCAGCGGCGTAAGCCGCGTGCGGTTGTACGCGTCGCCCAGACGACGGACGGCGTCCGCCTGCGTCGGATAGGCGTGCACGACGGACGCAAGCGCGCCCAGACCGATCTCGCGCGTGATGGCCAGCGTGAGCGCGGGGAGCATCTCGCCCGCGTGGCGAGCGACCACGGTGGCGCCCACGATCCGGTCGCTCCCGCGCTGCACGAGGACTTTCACGAAGCCGTCGGGCTCGCCGTCGAGCACGGCGCGGTCGACCTCGTCGAGGCGTTGCACGAACGCCCGCACTTCCACGCCCCGCGCACGGGCCCGCGGCTCGTCGAGGCCCACGTGGCCGATCTCCGGATCCGTGTAGGTGCACCGCGGAATCGTGAGCGCGCTGGCCCGGGCCCGACCCAGGAAGAGCGCGTTGCGCAGCACCACGCGCGCCTGCGCATCGGAGTTATGGGTGAACTTCAGCTCCGAGCAGACATCCCCCGCCGCGAACACACGCGGGTTCGTGGTGCGCAGCCGATCATCCACGATCACGCCGGTTCTTGCATCGGCCGCTACGCCGGCCGCCGGCAGGTCGAGCCCCTCGACGTTCGGCGTCCGACCCACCGCCACCAGCACCCGATCGGCGCGCAGCTGCGCGCCGACGCCGCCGGCCAGTGTGTCGAGCACCATCCGCGAGCCGTCGGGCTTGACCCGCTCGACGCTGGCATTGAGCCGTAGCTGGACGCCGTCCGCGCGCAGCGCACGCTCGACGATGCCGGCAGCATCCGGGTCCTCGCGTTCGAGCAGGCTCGGCGCGCGCTGGACGAGCGTCACCGCGGCGCCGAACCGCGCGAACGCCTGCGCCAGTTCACAGCCGAGCGGCCCGCCGCCGATCACCACCAGATGCCGCGGCAGGTCGACGAGGTCGAAGATCGACTCGTTGGTCAGATAGCCGGCCTCCGCGAGTCCCGGGATCGGCGGCACGGCCGCGCGCGCGCCCGTGGCGATCACAGCACGGCTGAAGCGCAGGTTCGCGCCGCCGACCGAAACAGCGTCAGGGCCTGTGAATCGGGCCTGCCCGAGGAACACGTCCACGCCGAGGTCGCGGAAGCGGCGCGCCGAGTCGACAGAACTGAGATGGGCCCGAAGCTCACGCATGCGCGTCATCGCCGCCGGAAAGTCGACGCCGACGCCCGCGGTCGAAACGCCGAAGCGCGCGGCCCCGCGCGCGTCGGCGACGGCGCGTGCCGCGCGTAGCAGGGCCTTGGACGGCACGCACCCGACGTTGAGGCAGTCGCCGCCCATGAGCTCACGCTCGACGAGCGCCACGCGGGCGCCGAGGCCGGCGGCACCGGCTGCACAGACCAGGCCGGCGGTGCCGGCCCCGAGCACGACGAGGTTGTAGCGCGACGCCGGGCTCGGATTCACCCAGCGTAGCGGGCGCACGTTGTCGATGAGCGCGCGGTCGTGGATGTCGTCGGCTCTCATGCCGTCGCCGTCCGCCGCGCGAGCGCGGCCCGGGCCAGCCGCGTGACGTACACGGTCACCACGATGGTCGCGAGCAATCCGACGGCGAAAAGAACCCACTGGGCTGGGGTGCGCGCCGTCGTTCCCGCGAGCGCCGTGGCGAGACTCCCCGCCAGCGATCCGAGATACGCGTACATGATGATTCCCGGAATCATTCCGATCGCCGAAGCCGCCACGTACGAGCGCAGGGAGACGCGTGTCACCCCGAAGGCGTAGTTCAGCAGGACGAACGGGAACGCTGGCGAGAGCCGCGTGAGGATGACGATCTTCCAGCCCTCGCGCGCGACGGCATCGTCGATCGCGCGAAAGCCGGGATGGCGGGCAAGCCGCCGCTCTACCCAGTCTCGGGCGAGGTAGCGCCCGATGAGAAAGGCCGCCGTCGCGCCAAGTGTGGCGCCGACCCATACGACCAGCGCACCGCGCGCCACCCCGAACACGGCGCCGCCGCCGAGCGTCAGCACCACCGCGGGCAGGAGGAGTACGGCGGCGCCGACGTAGAGACCGACGAAGAGCAGGAGTCCCCATCGGCCCAGGCGCGCCAGGGTCTCCACGGCCGAGGCCAGCCACCCGCGAGCGTCGCCGACCTGCGTGGCGAGGAGCAGGGTCAGGCCGACGGCAACGATGGCGGCCACCTTCCAGACCCGATGCATCCCCGTTATGTGAACCGGTGTCGCTTCCATATATATCCCGGCTCCACGATCGTCCCCGGCCCCGCGGTCTCCAGTGTCTGCAGCAAGTTCTCGAGGATCGCCGTCTGCTGAGCGACCGCGAACGGCTCTCCCATCGGGTGCCCGAACGGATAGCGCAGGAACACCGCTCGCGGCGGGCGCACTCGCGCGGTCACGGTTCGGTTGAGCGTGACGCCCACCGTCGGAATCCCGGCCGCTTCCACGGCGCGCTGCACCAGACCCACGGTCTGGTTGCAGAGCCCTCACGCGGGCGTCATGACGACGGCGTCGGCGCCGTCCTCGACGAGCTGCCTGGCGACCTGCGGCGCCGTGACCTCGAGCAGCGTCTTGACGTGCGAACCGTCGACGTGGCCCATGAAGCTATACATACGCGGACCGACGCCTCCCACGCGCCCGGACGTGTGCGCCTCGCGGAGCCGATCGACGGGGAGCACGACGTTGATATCGCGGTCGGCCGCGGAGTGGTCGTAGTAGTCGTGGGTAATCGTCATGCCTGCCGCCGGTGTCCCCGTGGGTATGACACGGAACGTGGCGTCGCCGTTGCGGTCACGCATGTCGAATGGGGTGTCGCCGGTGACGTGCACGCCGGCCGTCGTGACGAGCGACACGGTGCATTGTGCGAGCGGTCGCCGCAGTGGTGCCCACGGGATCCCGCCTCCCTCGACGAACGAGCGTCGCGCGGCCCACAGGTCGCCGAGCCACGGCAGTCGCCGGAACAGCTGGACGGCAGCACGATTGGCGAGACCCGCCACCGTCGGCTAGAAGCGGCCGCGCGCACGCTCGCGCGCAGGCAAGTTCTCCAGGCATGTCGTCCACCAGCCGGTGCGAATGGTCTCGGCGAACTGGATCGGCAGGCCCACGCGCTCGATGTCGCGCGCGTGCGACTCATGGTCGTAGGCGACGGGGACGAACTCCACACGGAGATCCGGCTCCGCGCTGAGCAGCGTGTACCACACGTTCGTGCGCCCGTCGTTCTCGGGCCGGCCGAGCACGCCGACGTTGACCGCGTGGCCATTGCCCCGGAGATCTCGATGCCACTTGATCCCCGTGTGTGTGCACAAGAGCACGTCCGCGGCGTTGTCGGCGAGCAGCCGGCGCAGCAGACCGTCCGGCGTGGTCGACTCCCAGAGGAACTCGTTCACACGGCGGGGGGAGCCGTGGCACATCAGCACCCGGTGCGGGCCCAGCTGCACGCGCTGATGCGCCGGCAGCGTGCCGAGCCACGCCCGGTGCTCGGACGCGGTGTGCTCGTAGGTGTAGACGTACGAGATCTGCGCGTAGTGATTGTCGCGCGGGTCGGCGTAGCCGCAGCCGCAATCGTCCAGCCCGGCCGCGATCGACTCGTCGTAGTTGCCGCGGCTCACGTGGACGCCGGTCTCGCGCAGGAGCGGAAAGACGCGATCCGGCCACGGTCCGAAGCCGCCGAGATCGCCGAGGCAGTACATCGCCTCCACGCGGCGGGCACGCGCGTCGGCGATCGCCGCGGCCAGCGCCGGGGCATTGCTGTACACGCCGCCGAAGACGGCGATCCGGCGATGCTCCGGCAGCATCTCGCTCATCCGTTCGCGCACGTCATGCCGGTCTGATAGCAGGTCACGCACGCCGGGTGGTAGAGCGCGACCGGCCGGAAGGCGGCCTCCAGCGACCCGGTCGAGAGGCGCGCGCCGTCGAGCCCGGCCAGGATCGGGCAGGCGTAGACGCCGCCGTCGGCGACCACGCGGGCGCGCGAGCACTGCAGCGTCGTCCGGTCGAATCCATCCAGGACCAGCTCGGTGAGGCGCTCGCCGCCGCCGGCGCCGTGGCGGCCGAGCGCGAACGTCGGCATCAGCTTGATGCGGGGTCGCGGCACGCCGCGGGCCACCAGGAAGTCGTGGAGGCGGTCGTAGCGCCCCGAGGTGGCGCCGGCGGTGACGTCGGTGGCGGTCACGATCGGGAGGAGGCCTCGCGCGACGAGCCGCGCCACCGCCCGGAGCGCACCGGCCCAGGCGCCCGCGCCGCGAATGGCGTCGTTGACGGTCTCCTCGACGTCGTCGAGGCTCACGCGGATCTCCAGGCTGTAGCGCGAGCCGCGGGCGAGCGCCGCGAGCGCGTCGGCCACGTCGTCGGTGACGAGCGTGCCGTTGGTGAGCACCGTCGTCGCAGCGACGGCGAGACTCTCGCCGATCAGCGCGACCGCCTCGGCGTGCAGGAACGGCTCGCCGCCGGTGAAGTAGATCTCCCGGACGCCGAGACGCTCGGCCGCGGCGATCGCGGCGCGCACGACCGCGGGCGCGAGGGGCTTGAGCCACGGGTCGCGCGGCCCGCTGGCGTTCAAACAGTGGGCGCACTCCAGGTTGCACCAGGTGCCGGCGAGCTGGATCCACAGCACGTCGAGGCCGACGAACGGCGCCGTCGGCGCGCCCAACGCTTGCGGCAGCCAGACCGGCAGCGCCTGTCTCATCAAGCCAAGGCTAGCAGATCGCCCGCGCAGCCCGGCCGGACGCTAAGGCCCGTGAAGCGCGCGACGACGATTGCCATGTCTTCATTCGATGCGACGTCGATACGCCCAGAGCGCGACCGCGGCAGCCAGCACGGCGAAGATGGCGACCGGCGACATCTCGGCGAACACGGTCGGCGCGCCATCGCTTTTGAGCAGCACGCCGCGCGTGGCGCGAACGAAATGGGTGAGCGGCAGGAGATTGCCGGCTGTCTGCGCCCAGCCCGGCATGCCCTGGAACGGGAACATGAATCCGGACAGCAGCATGGAGGGTAGATAAAAGAGCACCGCCCCCTGCACCGCCTGCATCTGGCTGTCGGCGAGCGCCGAGAACGCGAAGCCGAGCACGAGGTGGGCCGCCGCATAGATCGGCACTGCCGCGAGCAGGGCGGCGACGCTTCCCGTCAACGGGAGGTCGAAGAGCACGCGGGCGATCCCGAGGACCACCGCGGCCTGCAGCGTGCCGACGAGCACGTAGGGCGAGAGCTTTCCGATCAGCGCATCCGCCGCATCGACCGGCGTCGCCAGCAAGCTTTCCCAGGTGCCCTGCTCGCGCTCACGCACGAGCGTCAGGGCGCCCAGCATCAGCATGCTGATCATGACGACGACCCCGGCGAGTCCAGGGACGATCGTCCACGCCGTGCGGCCGTCCGGGTTGTAGAGCCACTCGACCTCGGCCGGCCGCCAGGCTCCGAGCCCTGACGCCCGCGCGACATGCTCCCAGTACGCCGATTCGAGGGCCGCCAACGCCGGTCGTACGGCGGAAGGATCGGTCGCGTCGGCGACGATTCGCGGCTGGCTCGGCGCCCCGCCGTGAAGCGCCGGTGGTGACCCTGTCAACTCGAGACCGACGAGCGCGCGACCGTCCGCGACCATCCGTGCCGCTGCGCCAGGCGGAAGATGATCGGCGACGACGACGAAGTAGCCCGTGCTCTCCACGCTACGTCGCACGTCGTCTGCGGCGGCGCCGGCGTCGCCGGCGATGGCGATCCGGATGCCGCGCGGGTCCAGATTGACCGCGTACCCGAACAAGAGAATCTGGATGGCAGGGAGCGTCGTGATCAGAGCGATGGTGGTCGGGTCCCTCACCAGATGCAGAAGCTCCAGGCGAGCGACGCCGACGATCCGCGCGAGGCGACGCATGAGCTGGAGCCACACGCCCGCGCCGCTCACTGCCGGGCCCGTGCCGACTCGCGCGCGAGGACGAGGGCGGCGTCGGAAAGCTGCATGCTGATGCGCGCGACCTGCATTCCGGCGCTGGCGGCGAATGCGCGAAGCCGTTCCTCCGAGGGCGCTTCGGCGATGACTCGAAGGCCCGACCCCTCGGGATGCGTCGCAATGACGCCCGGTACCGCATCGAGCGTCGGCGATACCCGGTGCGCGTCGACGCCGGACAGGAGCACGGCGACCGCGGGCGCCCGCTGGGCGAGCTCGTGCGGCGTCCCGGCCGCGACGACACGCCCTTCGGACAGCAAGACGGCGCGGGGGCAACGCTCGGCCTCGGCGAGATCGTGCGTGCTCACCGCAATCGTCGTGCCGGCGGCCCCCTTGCGGCCGAGCCGGTGCCAGACGTCCTGGCGCGTAGCGACGTCCAGGCCAGCCGTCGGCTCGTCGAGCAGAAGCAGGCGCGGCGCGTGAATGAGCGACGCCGCGAGCTGAAGCCGGCGTGCCCAGCCGCCGGAAAGCTTGCCGGCGGCGATCCGACGATGGGCGCCGAGCTCGAACTCCTCGATGGTCCGATCGGCCGCCGCCGCCGCGCGGGCCAGGCCGTAGATCTGCGCCCGAAAGCGGAGGTTCTCGAACACCGACAGCCGGCCATAGAGGGCCAGACGCTGCGGCATGTAGCCAACGTGGCGCCGGATCTCCCCCGCTTCGCGGACGAGATCGAAGCCCAGCACGTGGCCGCGTCCGGCATCCGGGGACAGGATTCCGGCAAGGATCCTCAGCGTCGTCGTCTTGCCGCTGCCGTTGCCGCCCACGAGGGCGACGACGTCTCCGCGGTGCAGAGTCAGCCTCAGGCCCTCGACGGCAACCCGATGCGGGTACCGCTTCACGAGGCCCTCGACGGCCACGATCTCCGCGCCGAGCGCGTCATCCATGAACATACGCGAAGCCCCCGAACATGTACTTCGTGGCCTCGGCGCCGAGCGCCACGACCCGGGCGCCGGGCCTGAGCTCGCGGCGCAGCTCCGCGAAGGCCAGCCACATGGCCGCCGAGCCGGTGTTACCGACCCGGCCGGCGTTCACGAAAACGCGTTGGGGATCGATGCCCAGGCGCGGCGCCAGCATGGCGGCGAGGTGACCGTTCGCCTGATGCGGAATCACATGGTCGACGCCATCCAGCTCGACCCCGAGAGAGCGCACGGCCGCGACGCCTCGATCGAACAGCTCGGGGCCGCCCGCACGCACCGCGCCGTAGTCATGCTCGAACTCGAGTACGCCCGCGCCGACGCACGGCGCGTCGGAGCCGCCGGCCGTCAGGGTAAGCGCGGGCTTCCGACCAAGACCGATCTGCCCGAAGAACACGTTCATGAGCCGTCCGACCGTACGCCGGTCATCCGGGCCGACGATCACCGCCGCTGCGCCATCACCCATCTGCACGAGGTTGACGAGCTGGCTTCTCTCGCCGGCGTGCCGCGGATCGAAGTACACCGAGCCGGTCTCAGAGCCGACGATAGCGATCGGGCCGGCACCCGGCGTGGCGGCGAGGCCCTGGGCGATGACGAGCGCATTCGCAAAGCCCGTGCAGGCCTGACGCAGCTCCATGTAGGGGCCGGCGAAGCCCAGCCGATCGGCCACGATGGCGATGTTCGGAGGCAGGAGCAAGGTCGGCGTCGTCGTGTGCCCCACCAGATAGGCCAGGTCGTCGACGCTAAGCCGCGCGCTCTCGAGGGCACGCTCCACGGCGGCGGCCGCGAGGTCGGCATTCGACTGGCCCGGGCGCGGCGTCTCGTGCGCCGCGTCGAGGTCGCGGCACAGGTGTCGAGTCTCGACACCGAGGCGAGCCGCGATCCTGTTCCCCTGCCGCGCCACGGGGACGCCGAACCGCCGCTCCACACGCTTGAGCAGCTCGGCCGTCGCGATCGGGGCACCCGGCAATGCCAGCCCTGTGCCGAGCACGGTCAGCTTGCGCGCATCCTTCCACACTCGCCGGCCAGAAGCGTCGGCGAGTCGCGCCGACGCCGGTATCACGATCCCTCGGCCAGCTTTGGAAATACGACCCAGTTGCGATCGGCGGACGCGATGTGCCCCGCCTTGTCGATCGACCACAGCGTTTGGGAGATGCGGCCATTGTTCAGATACAGCTTGCCGTCGACGATCGCCCAGCGGGCGGGGTCGATGTCGGCGATACGGTCGAGTGACATCGCGTAGGCGCAGTAGCCGCCATACTGCGGCAGGTATTTGTCCGGATCCGTCTTGAAGCGGTCGCGATTGTCGGCAGATGCGAATCGATAGATGGCGCCCTTCCACCGATACGCGTATTGCTGCCGACCCGGCGTCGCTTCGCCGGCGCTGAAATAGGCGACGGGATCGTAGCCTTTCAGGCCGAGGCCGTTGGTGACGTTTACGGGATTGACGGCCTCCCGTGCCGCAGCGCCCGCCACGCCGACGGGAATGCCGGCCAGCACGGTCAGCGTGAGAACGAGGCCCGCGATGCGGCGTCGAGACGCACGGTTGAAGTTCATCGGTTTCTTCTCCTCGCAGGTCACCGTCCCGGCGACCCTCTACCATTGAGACACGCTGACCGGCCGGCCGGTCTGCGCGTCGATTTCACAATTTAATTTCACAATTTGTTCACAGCCGCCGGGAGCATCGTCGAGGTCGGGGCCGGTGTCTCACCGACAGGGAACGCGCGTGGGGGCAGCATGCAAGCAAGCGTAGCGCACAGGCAGCTGGGCAAAATTCTGTGGGATATCGCGGGCGTCGAGACCGGGGCCGCGACCGCCTGTGGCCTCCTGCTGTCGACGCCGTTCCTGCTGCCTGACGAACGCCGCTTTCTGCAAGAGAGGATGCAGGCGGAAGAGCGGGGCCACGAGCGGATCATGGCCCGATGGGCGCTGGCGTGGTATGGACCACGGCCCCGCCGCCGCTTGCCCTACGCCGCGACGGTGTGGCGCGATCTCGTGACGGGCGCCCAGCTGCCGGCGAGCTATCGATTCGCCTACGCCTTCGCGACCCTGCACTGGAACGAGCTGAACACGCTGCGGTCGCACCGTCGCGTCCTGTCGATCCTCGAGCGTGCGGACCGCGAGGCGGCCCGCGACTTCCAGCAGATCGTCGGTGAGGAATCAGGTCACGTCGCCTGGGGCACGGCGCTTCGCGCACGAATCGAGCGCGACGCCCCGATGCTGTCGCGCGTGATGGAGCATTACTTCGAGCTGACCGACGAGGTTTATCCGGCCGTCATTAGTCGCTCGCACGCCCGCGTCTGGCAGCAGCTTCGCGCGCGTCTGGAGCACGCCTGACGACGACGATCAGCATCGTCATCCCGGCGCTCGACGAGGCGGCGAATCTCGCGCGGCTGCTGCCTGAGCTGGAGGAGCGGTGGCCCGACGCCGAGATCATCGTCGCCGACGGCGGCAGCTGCGACGGCGGCCCGGACGTCGTGCGTCGTCATCCGCGTGTGCGGTCGGTGAGCGGTCGGGCGGGGCGCGCGCGGCAGATGAACGCCGGCGCGCACGTGGCCGCCGGTACCGCGCTGCTCTTTCTCCACGCGGACACGCGTCTGCCCCCCGACGCGCTGGAGGCCGTCGCGGGTGCACTCGACGATCCGGCGGTCGTGGGCGGGCGTTTCGACGTGAGGTTCGACAGCGCGCTCCCCATCATGGGGGTGGTTGCGACACTCATGAACGTACGGTCACGATGGACTGGGATCGCGACGGGCGATCAAACGCTGTTCGTCCGTCGCGAGGTCTTCGACGTGGTCGGAGGCTTTCCGGACATTCCGCTGATGGAGGACGTGGAATTCTGCAGACGCCTCAAGCGCCGCGGTCGCCTCGCCTGCCTGCGCTTGCGCGTGACGACCTCGGCGCGTAAGTGGGAGCGCGAGGGAGCCATCCGCACGATCGGCCTGATGTGGCTCCTGCGCTTGCTGTACGTGTGCGGCGTCTCGCCGGGGCGTCTCCACCGCTGGTATTACGGGCGCGATCCGGCACCTTGAGGCGTGCGAATCTCCGCACCGTATCCCCCGGCCCCACATGAGGACGCCGAGTTCGGCCATCTCCCTGAACTGCGTCACCGTAGAAAAGCGCATCTGAACTGTCAGATCCGCGAGCGGCTTTCGCCGCTCAAAGATGACCGTTGGAAGCTCAACACGAGACAGCGCCCCCAGGAAACACCGCCTTGCGACATCACCTTTCCACATGGCGCCCGACGAACCCATGTCCCTGATAGACGTGTCTCAAGCGGCAGTATGAAATCAGCAGACGGGAGAGCCGCCGCCGATGAGGAGAGCGTGGCGCCGGTCACGATCCTGGACGGACTGGGTCGGCTGATCCGGGTCGTTCCAGCCGAGGAATTCCGTCGAGCCCACGGCGGTCCGGAACGCCCCACGACAGACCACGGATTTCGCCGAAGGCGGGCGAAGACGATGGGGACCGAGCCGGGCGCGATCGAGGGCATCGTGCCACGCTGATTGGGCAGGATGCCAGAGAGCGATATCTACCGCCATTCTCCGAATTCGCTTGCTACGAGCTTGCCTTCCCGCTCTCGCCTCCGGGCGTACATCGAGGGCCTGTTGCATCCGTGGCGCCACGTGACCGGTGCGCTCGGTGGTGGCGCGGTGGCAGGCATCCTGAAACGCGCGGCCTCGCGCCGTTTGTACGAATACTTGGCGCGCCGCTATCCCCAGGCCGAGTGGAGTACGATGAACTACGGCTACGTCTGCTCGCTGGGCGCCCCGCCGCCGGACGGGATCTCGCCGGCAGATCCCGAGCGCCTCGCCTTGCAGCTGTACTGGCGCGTGGCGACGTCGGGTTCCCGACGCCTCGCCGGTCTGGACGTGCTGGAGATCGGCAGCGGCCGTGGAGGCGGCGCCGCCTTCATCGCCCGCAGCCTCACCCCGCGTCGCCTGCTGGCACTGGACTTTTCCCACGCGGCCACCGCGCTGGCCCGCCAGCGCTATGCGTCACAACCCAACCTCGAATACCGACAGGGCGACGCCGAGGCGCTCGCCCTCGCGGACGCGAGCTTCGACGTGGTCCTGAACGTCGAGAGCGCGCACTGCTACGGCTCGATCCCTCGCTTCCTGACCGAGGTTCATCGCGTCCTGCGGCCCGGCGGTGAGCTGCTCTTCGCCGACTTCGTCTCCCGCCGGAACGGCGCGCTGGCCCGGCTGGAGCGGGTGGTCCGAAGCGGTCCCCTGCGCCTGGTCGCGTGGGATGACATCAGCGGCAACGTGGTGCGCGCTCTCGATCTCGACGAGGCCCGCAAGCGCGACCTGATCGACCGCTGGGCCACCCCTTTATTCAGGAGCTTCGCGCGCGGCGCCTATGCCACGGAGGGGACCGCGATGCGGGACGAGTTCCGGGCCGGTCGGACGATGTACGTGGCGACGGTCCTGCGCAAGGACGCCCCGTGATCGCCGTCCCCACTCAAGCTCTCGGCTCAAGCGGCGCCTTGCATGCGACGTACGAGCCGCACGCGGAGCGAGGCGTAGCCGGGGTACGTCTTGCCGCGATTGTAGCGTCGGTCGACGATCTGGAGGTCGCCGTCGAGGGTCAGCACCGTGGCCAGGACCTTGCGGGCCTCGGCGATCGCCAACCCCGTGCCGAGGCAGGCATGGGGCCCCGCGCCGAACATCAGACGGTGATAGCGGGCGTGCGGTGGCCGCTCGATGTCGAACCGCCGGGGATCCGCGAAATGGCGCGCTTGCTGCATGATGTTGTGAAAGACGATCAACACGCGCTCCCCCGCGTGAAAACGATGTCCCCGTATCGCGCAGTCCGCGACCACCGCTCGCAAGATCACGTTGGAAGGCGTGACGACGCGGAAGCCCTCATCGATAGCGGCGTCGAGGCGCTCAGCATGGCGCTGCAACGTCGCGAGCTGCCCCGAGTCGATCAGCAGGGCGAGCACTCGGGGTAGCCCATAGGTGATGAGCTCGGTGGCCCCGATCATGACGATGATGACCACACCCTGGGCTTCGTCGAGGCTGAAATTGAGGGCGCGCATCTGCTGTGTCAGAGAACGGTCGCGATGCTGGACGTCGTCGTAGCTGGCGCGGATGTGCGCCGCCAGTCGTGTCACGATATCCCTGGCTCTCATCAATTCCCTTGGCCCCAGCCGACGCTTGCCGAGACCGGCCAGGGCCGTGAACTGCGTCGCCAACTCGAACATGTCCGCGTAGGCGCGCCGCTCGTCACCGGGCGACAGCCTGACGCCGATCAGCTCGCAGGCTAGCCGGCTCGCGAAGTTCTTCATGAACTCGACCACATCCACGCTCTGACCGTCCACCAGCGCCTTCCGGAACTCGTCGACCAGATCGACCGTTGTGGCCTCCAGGAGCGTGTTGATGTATCTCGGCGAGAACACCTCCATGAGGCGACGCTTCAGGTCGCGATGAGCGCCGCTATCCATATTCAGGAGCGCATAGGGTCCGAGAACCTGGGTGACCAGCACCCCCAGGCTGCCCGGCGAATGCGAGTCGAAGTGTGCGCTATCCGTAAGGACGTCGCGGGCCACCTCGGCATCGTTCACGACGTGGCCGATTCTCGGGATGTATACGACATCCCCGAACCACCGCGCCAGCTCCAGGATGGCGTACGAGAGGGGCCGATTCAGCCCATAGACGAGGAACTCGTGCCAGCGAGCCTTGTTCATGGTGACGTGCCGCGCCCCTCGCTCACACCGCCGCGCCACACGGCAGGTCGCCCGACTCCTCGTCGAGGATCTGCGCGCGCGCCGTGCCGAGGGACCCGTCTACCCCTTCTCTCCTACGAAGCTTGGACACTGGTCTCGGGCGGCTGGGTTCGCGCGGTCCGACGAACAGGTCACTACCCGCCCGAGGGCGCAATCCTCGAACACGTTAGTCTCTCGGCTCATGCCCAAGCGGCGCCCCCCTGCCCTCTCAGACCTGGCGACCCAATAACGTCGGCAATAACGCTACGCTGACAGTTATAACGGGGTAATAACGGGGACAGAATTACGAGCAGGACCGCCAAAATCTGCGCTTTACGATGCAATAAACGGTGGCCCGCCCACTGGGATTTTCATGGCCGACAGACCGAATTTCGGGGCGGAATATTGTTACTGCCCCATAATCCGGGCCCCGTATTACCCCGTAATAGGGCTCGGCCTTCACTGCCGAGGCGGACACCGAGGCACGTCTCATCGAAGAGGTGGCGGCGCACGCCGCGAGGGAGCATGGGGTCACGGAGGTTACCCCCGAACTGGCGGCAAAAGTAAAGGCCGCCATCCGGAGCCGCTAGAGCGAAGGCGATAGTCGCGAGCCATCATCTGGCGACGAACGCCGCCCGCCTGGTATCCAACGCTGGCGGGCAAGGTCATAGGGCGACACAACACGAGCGATCGAACGGGTACAGATTCTTGCGGAAGATGCCGCGCCGCCAGTCACCGCGACTACCGATCCCCTCCCTAAAGAGGAGCGAAGCCGCGGCGGATGGGGCCCGGTCGGCCCCCCTCACCTGCGGTGAGATGTGTCCTGTGCGGGGAGGACCCATGATGCCGACATCGACGACAATGACGACCGCAGCAGCGGTCGGCGAGGCGGAACGCTTGCGCACATTGCTCGAGATCAACAACGCGTTGATTGCAAATCTGGCCCAGGATGCGCTGTTTCGGGCCATTGCCGAAGCCGTTCGACGTGTAGTGCCGTTCGACCGGACGGCCATCTTCCTTCACGACCCGGACAAGGACGTGCTCCGGATCTCAATTCTGGAAAGCTCCACGGCCGTAGGCAACGAGCTGCCGCTCGGCACGGAGGTGTCGGCCACCGACAGCCACGCCGGCTGGGTGTTCCAGCACCGCGAGCCGCTCGTGCGCCAGGACCTCGCGGAGGGCCTGCGCTTTCCCGTCGAGGACCGCGTGTTTGCCGGCGGCTTCCGCTCGTATGTGATGCTGCCGCTGGTGTCGCACGGAAAGAGCCTCGGTACGCTCGGAGTCGCCAGCAGTCAGCCCAACCAGTACGGGGACACCGACGTCAGGTTTCTGCGCGACGTGGCAACGCAGATCGCGATCGCCGTGGAGAACATGAAGGCCTACGCGAGCATCAGCGCGCTCAACGCGCAAGTGACGGAGGCCGCGGCGCGCGCGCGCGCGCTACTCGAGATCAACAACCTCATGATCTCCAACCTGACGCAGGATGCCCTGTTCCGCGCGATCGCGCAGGCCGTCCGTCGCGTCATCCCCTTCGATCGCACGGCTCTTTGTCTGCACGATTCCGCCCGCGACGTCCTGCGGGTCGCCATCGTCGAGTCGTCGCTGCCGGTCACACGTTTCACGGTCGGCATGGAGTTCGCGGTCACCGACACGCATATGGGGCAAGTCTTTCGGTCGCAACGGCCCTTGCTCCGCGGCGACATCGAGGTCGAGCACGAGTACCCGCTGGAGCGGCTCAACGTCGCGGATGGCGTCCACTCACTGCTCGTGGTGCCGCTGATCGTCCGCGGCGCCAGCATCGGCACGCTGGGCGTGTCGAGCACCGCCCCGGGGCAGTACACCATGGCCGACGCAGTCTTCCTCCAGGAAGTGGCGAACCAGGTTGCCATGGCCGTCCAGAACATGAAGGCGTACGAGGAGATCTCGGTGGCCTACGAGGAGATCTCGGTGTTGAAGGCGCGGCTGGAGCGCGAGAACGCCTATCTGCAGGAGGAGATCGGAACCGAGCACCACTTCGGCGAGATGATCGGGTCGAGCCCGGCCCTGTTCGAGGTCATGCGTCACGTCGAGCGCGTGGCGCCGACCGACGCCACGGTGCTGATCTCCGGCGAGACGGGTACCGGGAAGGAGTTGGTCGCGCGCGCCATCCACGCGCGGAGCGGCCGCAGTGGACGCCCCCTGGTCAAGGTAAACTGCGGCGCGATCTCGGCGGGTCTGGTGGAGAGCGAGCTCTTCGGGCACATGAAGGGTGCGTTCACGGGCGCGCTCGAACGCCGACTGGGACGCTTCGAGGTCGCCGACGGTGGCACGATTTTCCTCGACGAGATCGGCGAGCTCCCGCTCGACACGCAGGTGAAGCTCCTGCGGGTGCTGCAGGAGGGGGAATTCGAGCCTGTGGGCGCCAGCACGCCCTCGCTCGCCGACGTCCGCGTCATCGCGGCCACCAATCGTGACCTCGAAGACGCGGTGCGGAGCGGCCGATTTCGCGCCGACCTCTTCTACCGGCTGAATGTCTTCCCGATCCGTACACCGCCGCTGCGCGAGCGCGTCGAGGAGATTCCCCAGCTCGTGGCGTTCTTCGTCGGTCGCTTCGCCCGGCGATTCGGCAAGACGGCGGAACGCCTCTCGCCGGAGACGATGGACCGGCTCGTCAGTTACCCGTGGCCCGGCAATGTGCGAGAGCTGCAGAACGTCGTCGAGCGCGCGGTCATCCTGGCGACGGGACCGACGCTCGAGATCGAGCCGGATCTGCTCAGAACCGGCAAGGACATCGGCCACGAGTCCAAGGCTTCGCCGCCACGGCCCGAGCCGAGCGGCCACGGCCTCGAGGCCATCCTCAAGGACGTTGAGACGCGCCACGTGCGCGCCGCGCTCGAACAGGCGGGGTGGGTCATCGAGGGCGCGCGCGGGGCGGCCCGCATCCTCGGCCTACATCCGAACACGCTCCGAAGCCGCATCGACAAGCTCGGCATCCGCCGCTCCCACTCCGAAGTTTCGTAGCCCGCCTCCGTCTCCTCGTAGGCAACCACGAAGGCTCGTGGTTGCCGGTCTGTCTCGTCTCGCGCACGCATTGGATTTCAACAACTTCCCGCGACGGCCTGGCGTCGCGCGTGCGGCACGGCCTTTGCGACGCTCCATGGCATGCAGAGAACGAGATGCTAAAGATCGAGCGCAGAGACGGCGACGGCGGTCTGGTCTTCGGGCTGGCGGGCGAGCTCCGGGGGCCGTGGGTCGATGAGCTCGGTGGCGTGGTTCGAGACGCGCTCGACGCGCACACAGCGGTCCGCCTCGATCTCGCGGACGTCTCGTTCGTCGACCGTCACGGTGTCGTCTTGCTGAATCGCCTCGCCGACCGGGACGTCACCTTCGTCAACTGCTCGAGCTTCGTGACCGAGCTGCTGAAGGCTCGGACATGATCGCCGGATCCAGCGGGTTGCTCGCGCAGGCGCGGAGCGGGGACGCGGCGGCGCTCGAGCGACTGATGAAGGAATATTCCGGGCGCGTGTTCCGCCTCGCCTATGGGATCACGCGGAATCACGCCGACGCCGAGGAAATCGTGCAGGACGTCTTCGTGACCATCCTGTACAAGGGCGACACCTTCGACGGGCGCTCAGCGCTGTCGACGTGGATCTACCGGGTCACCGCCAACGCTGCCCTCAACAAGCGGCGAGGCAAGCGGTACGAAGTCGAGGTCCCGATCGAGGAGCACCTCCCGAGATTTGGGACCGACGGTCGTCGGAGCGGCGCTCACGCGTACCTCGTCGCGGACTGGTCACGCGATCCCGAACACTCGGCGTTTGCAGGCGAGACGCGTCGCATGCTCGCGCGCGCCCTCGACACGCTGCCGCCCCACTATCGAGCGGTGCTCGTCCTCCGCGACGTCGAAGACCTCTCAAACGAGCAAGTAGCGGACATCCTTGGCGAATCGGTTGAGTCGGTGAAATCACGCCTGCATCGCGCGCGCATGGCGCTCCGCGAGCAACTGACGCAACACCTGGCCGGCTAAGCCCGGTCGGAGGAACTACGATGGTTACCAGTTTTGCGGAGCTACGTGGATCGAGATTCGGTCTCGTTCCACCATGTCGCTATCGTTTCGATCGCAGGAGCGTTTCTCCCGTTCACGCAACTCCCGGCGCAGCACCAAAGCCGGCGACCGCCGCTACACGAGCATATCTCGCGGAACTTTCCGCAAGCCTTCCGTTTGCGGACAGAGATGACTTCGGCCTGGCAACCCGGGGCTTCGTTGCGCCAATTCCCGACAATCGAATTGTGGATGCTGAGGGCGACGTGCTCCGCGATCTGAATGTGGACGGTTTTTTTCGCAACCCGCACCGCCCACGGTCAATCCGAGTCTATGGCGAAATGCCGGGTTGGTGTCGAAGTCGGGGCTCTTCAAGGTTTCGGACAGGGTTTACCAGGTCCGAGGCGTTGATGCTGCAAACATGACGATCGTGCTGGGTGCTAACGGTTTCATTGTCATCGATTCACTGTGGATAGCCGAAGCGGCGAGGGCATCGATTGATCTCGCACGCGAGAAGCTCGGCAGGCGCCCGATCGTGGATATCGTCTACACACAGAGCCACATCGACCACTAAGGTGGCATCAAGGGGATTCTCGACGAGCAGGACGCTCGCGTGCGACTCGTGCCGATTCTGGCGCCGCGCGGATTCATGGACCAGATCGCCTCTGAAAACGTCATCGAGTTCCCCGCCTGGGCGCGCCGAGCGGCTATCAATTTGGCCTCGGCCTACCGCTGGATGCCAAGGGGTTTGTCACATCGGGCGATGGCCCCCGTTATTCCGGCTCCGGCAACACGATTTCTGCTGCGGGCACCACCTCACTCATCCCGCCCACGCATGAGATCACTCACACCGGCGAGGTCATCACCATTGACGGCGTTCGTCTGGAGTTCCAGCTCACGCCGAGAACCGAAGCGCCGGCCGAGATGAACATTTTCTTGCCCGATCTTCAGACGTTGTGTCTTGCGGAGAACGCTGGCGGCACGCTCCATAATCTGCTTCCGCTCCGGGGGGCCGAGGTACGAGACGCCAAGGCGTGGGCTGAGTACCTCACCGAATCGTTGCGTCTCTACGGATCACGAACGGAATATCTCGTGACGCAGCATTACTGGCCACGTTGGGCCATGACAGCATCGTGGACTATGTTTCCTCGCAACGTGACGCGTACAAATACCTTCACGACCAGGCCGTCAGGATGATGAACAATGGCTTGACCGCGTCCGAGATTGCCGAGCGCCTCACGCTACCGGAGGTGCTCGCCAGGCGGTGGTTTCTTCGCGGCAACTATGGAACGACGAGTCACAATGCCAAGGCGATCTATCAGCGCTACCTCGGGTGGTACGACGGAAATCCGGCCCACCTCAATCCCCTCCCTCCCGAAGAGGCGAACAGACGATATGTCGACGCGATGGGAGGCGAAAACGCTGTGTTGAAGAAATCAAAAGAGGCCTTCGACAACGGCGACTATCGCTGGTCCTCAGAATTGCTTTCTCGCCTCGTGTTCGCCGCTCCCTCTAACCAGTCGGCACGCCTGCTGCTTGCGGACAGCCTTGAACAGCTCGGCTACCAGTCTGAAAGCGGGTCATGGCGGAACGCATATCTTAATGGCGCCAAAGAGCTGAGAACTGGAGAACCCCGTCCCGGCATTTTCGATCCGGCCGGCAATTCGTTCAGACACTTGCCCGTGTCTTACATCTTGGATCTTCTGGCCGTTCGCCTGAACCCGGATAAGGCCCTCCAAGCGCCGATGACCTGGTTGGAGAGGGCCAGCCTCAATCGATCGAGATCCGTAACGGCGTCCTCGTTCACGAGAACGCCGTGCCCTCGAAAAAACGGAACACCTGCATGGTGACCGTCGACCGAAATTCATTCATCGACGCGGTGCAGGGTGGGCACGTACATGGGGGTTTATCGGCCGACGATGCGGCGTTTCTCGCGCGCTTTGGAAGCCTGTTTGAGGCACCCCACACAGGGTTTCCGCTTGCGGCTCCGGGGTCTCGATAGGCGATCATAGGCGCAAGTCGCTCAGGACGGTGTACCAGCGGTTCGGGTCCTCACGGATTGGCTCGACGTTGAGCTCGCGCCGCCAGACATCCAGGCGCTTGTCGAGACCGTCTTCCCGGCGGACGCCCATCAAGGGCGTGATGCGCTCCAGCGGCAGACTGCAACTTCCGTTCGAGGGCGTCTTACTGTTCGGCTACTAGCTCTGAGCGCCATGCCGACTTCCACGTAATGTCCGAAAACTCCGCCTACGGTTACGCGGCGTAATCGTAATAGCGCAGTAGGCCACCGAGCCGTTCGCGGCAGCAAACGTGCGTGCCGCACCTATGATCACCTTGTGGCGCGATCAACTCGTCGCCGAGTCCCTGATGGTTCCGCTCGCTGTGATAGTGCGCCACAAACTCGTCGATGACGTGGCGCAGACGTCGCTCGCCGAAGAGAATCACGCGATCGAGACACTCTTCCCGGATAGACCGCACGAACCGCTCCGCGTGGGCATTGGCATTCGGCGCTCGAATCGGCGTCTGCACGATGCGCACGCCGGCGTCTTCGATGGCGCGCCGGAATCCGTCCATCCACTTCGTGTCGCGGTCACAGATCAGAGCCCGATATCCCACGAGGAAGCCGTCGCCAACGTCGGTAAGATACCGCGCCGCCTGGGTCATGAAGGCCTCGTCCGGGTGAGGCGTCGAGCCAGCTACGTGCACACGCCGCGTGCACAGATCCAGCACGACGAGCGTGTAGTAGGTCACCAACCCACGCGCCGTCCACACTTCCGTCGTGAAGAAGTCGGCGGCCGCAATCTGTCCCCAGTTCGCTCGCAGAAAGGTCCGCCACGACGTTGGCCGGTCCGGCACAGGCGGGATGCCCTGCTCTTTCAGCACCCTCGCGATCGTACTTCGAGCCACCCGATGATCGAGGTTCTTCAGTGCGCCCTGGATTCGGCTATAGCCCCACGTCGGGTTCTCCGTCGCCATCCGCACAATGAGCCTCGCGATCTTCTTCATCGTCCTCGGACGCCCGGGTCGCTTCCGCGGGTAGCTCCACTTCTCCGCAATCAGGCGCCGATGCCAGCGCAGGATCGTGTCCGGTGTCACGATCGTGGCAACCCGACTCAACAGCCGTCGGCCGAGCCGATGCCCTGTCGCTGCGAGACGGCGGCGCTGGTCATCCTTCAACCGCAGGCGGTGGCCCTTCAACTGCTCTCGGA
>DAIRVP010000082.1:0-23791 GCA_036802765.1 Candidatus Rokuibacteriota bacterium | reverse complement strand
ACAGCGTCGTGATGGGGCCGCCGCCGATGGCGAGCGCGATGACGTCCTGAACGTCGCTGACGTTGATCCCATAGCGGGCGACCTGAAAGCGATTGATCGCGATGCGCAGCTGGGCCTGGTCGCGCTCCTGCTCGATCGACGTGTCGACCGCGCCGCGCACGTCGTGCAGCATCCGCAGCGTCTGGGCCGCCAGTCCGCGGAGCTCGCTCAGGTCCGGACCGCTGATGATGACTGCAAGGTCCGCCGACGACCCGGTCGCGATCTCAGTCGCCGAGTCGATGATCGGCTGCGTGAAGTTCAGCACGACGTCCGGAATCGTGTTCTGAAGCCGGCGCCTCAGCTCGTCGACCAGCTCCGACTTCGTCTTCCCTGACTTCCACGTGCGATACGGATAGAGGTCGACCAGCAGCTCGTTGCGATTGGGCCCGAACGGATCGGTCCCGGAATCGTTACGCCCGGTCTGCGACATGACCAGTCGGACCTCGGGAGATTCGAGCACCGCGACCCTGATCGCGCGCGCGATCTCGCTCGACTTCTCGAGCGAGATGCCCGACGGCAGGTTCGCGCGAATCCAGATCACGCCCTCGTCGAGCGTGGGCAAGAACTCGGTCCCGAGCCGCGTGCCGAGGAACAGCGCCCCGGACACCACACCGGCCGCGACGAGCACGGTCAGCCATGCATGGCGCACAGTCGTACGGATGGCGGCTTCGTAGCGTCGGGTGATCACGTCGAGCAGTCGATGCTGCGTCATCCGTCGCTTTCCGCGGAATACGAACGTCGAGAGCACGGGGACGAGCGTGAGGCAGAGCAGCAGCGAGCCGAGCAGCGCGAAGCACACCGTCAACGCCATCGGCGTGAACAGTCGCCGCTCCACGCGCTCGAGCGTCAGCAGCGGAATGTACGCGGCGATGATGATGAGAAGCGAAAACAGGATCGGCCGCTGGACGGCGAGCGCGGCGTCATGCACGCGCGCCGTCAGCTGCGCACGGTCCAGGCGAGCCGAATCATGCTCCAGCGCGCGGATGATCCGCTCGACCATGACGATGGTCGCGTCCACGAGAATGCCGAAGTCGAGCGCGCCGATGCTGAGCAGGCTCATGGACACGCCCGCGAGGTGCATGCAGAAGAAGGCGAACAGCAGCGACAGCGGAATCGTCAGCGCCGTCAGCAGCGCCGCGCGCAGACTCACCAGAAAGATCAGGAGCACCGTGACGACGATGACGAAGCCCTCGATCAGCACGCGCGACACGGTGTGCAGCGTGCTCTGCACGAGCTCGGTCTTGTCGTGGATCGGCATGATCTGGACGCCGCGCGGCAGGCGAGTCGTATTGATCTCGTTGACCGCCTCGTGGATGGCGGCGAGGACGTCGCTGGGATTCTCCCCGCGACGCATCAGCACGATCGCCTCGACGCTGCCGGCCCCGACCGGATCGCGGTTGACCGCGAAGATCCCCGTCTGCGGCAGACTGCCGACGGCCAGCTTGCCGATATCGCGCACGTAGACCGGCACGTTCTTCTGGGAATCGACGACGATGTGGCCGATGTCGTCCGCGTTCTGGATGAGGCCCGATCCCCGGATGGCGAGCGACTGCTGCCCCATCCGCAGCAGCGCACCGCCGGCATTCCGATTGTTATTCTTCACCGCGTCGGCGACCTGCCGAACGCTGAGGTTGTACTTGTCCAGCGCCCGCGGATCGACCTGGACTTCGTACTGGCGCACCAGACCGCCGAACGGCGTGACGTCGGCCACGCCGGGGACCTGCAGCAGGCGCGGCGCGACCACCCAGTCCTGGATCTCGCGGAGCTGCATGGCATCGAAGCCGGGGCCCGTGAGGACGTAGCGATAGAACTCGCTGACGCCGCCGATGAGCGGGCCGAGCGTGGGCGTGACACCGTCGGGCAGATCGGCGTCCCGCAGCTTTTCGAGCACGACCTGCCGCGCGAAGTAATCGTTGGTCGTATCGGTGAACGTCAGCTCCACGACGGAGAGCCCGAAGATCGTACGCGAGCGGCGAGTAATGACGTTCGGCGTGTTGTTCAGCGCCCGCTCGATCGGCACCGTGACCTGCTTCTCGACTTCCTCGGCGGCGAATCCCGGATAGAGCGTGATGACCACCACGCCGGGGTCCGAGATGTCGGGATAGGCCTCGAGGTTCAGCTGGGTGTACGACCACGCGCCCGCCGCGACCATCGCAAGCACGCCGAAGATGACAACGGCGCGATGCGCCAGCGAGAACTCGAGCACGCGGGCGAGCACGAAACTACTGCCCCCTCAACAGAATTGCGCCGTCGACGATGACACGGCTGTTGACGTCAAGCCCGCTCGTGATCGCCACGTGGTCGGCCATCCGCACGCCGGTCGTCACCACGCGACGCTCGAACTGTCCCGGCCCGCGCTCGACGAACACCTGTGAGCGGCCGTACTCCAGCACGATCGCCGAAGCGGGAACGACGGGGAATCGACGCGACGGGCCGGCGTGGCGCATGGTGCCGAACATCTCCGGAACGAAGCGCCTCTCGGGGTTGGGAAGGTCGACCTGAACTTTCAGCGTGCGGGTCTGGGGATCGAGCATGGTCCCGACGCGCGCGACGCGGCCGGTGAACTTCTGGCCCGGATAGGCGACGAAGCTGATCTCCGCCTCGTCGCCGATGTGAATCAGGCGTATGAACGGCTCGGGCACGTCCGACGAGGCCCACACCGTGCTGAGGTCAGCGATCGACATGAGCGGAGTCGTGACGTCGGCGGCTGACGACACGGCGGCGCGATAGTCGCCGGGCGCCACGCTGATGTCCGTCACGACACCCGCGATGGGCGCGCGCACGACGACCGGCTGCTGAAGATCGCTCGCGCTGAGTCCCAGCAGCGTCAGCTTGCGTGTCGCCAACGCGCGCGCCGCCTCGGCGTTCTCGAGCGCGGCCTTGGCAGTGGCGAAGTCGTTCTCCGCTCCGAGGACGTCCTTCTCCGAGATCGCCTGGTACTGGAGGAGCTTGCGCGATCGCTCGAGATCGGTCTGCGTCTTCGTCAGCGTCACCTTGGCCTGGCGCAGCGTCGCCTCGGCCTGGACATAGGCGGAAATCGCCGCGTCGCCGTCGGGGCTGTTCAGGCTCACCAGCGGCTGCCCGTCCGCCACGGCGTCGCCGAGCTTCACGAACACGCTCAGCACGCGACCCTGGACCGGCGGCAGCACGCGCGAGATCCGATTCGGATTGATCATGACCCTGGCCGGCGCGATGACTTCGTCGGTCGGGCAGGGCATCTCGCGGACCGGCTCGATCCGAAGCTGCTTGAACCGCGGTGAATCCGTCGGCACGACGACGAGCGGCATCGCCTGGGACGGCGTCGCGACGGATGCGGCCGGGCCGCGGCCCTCGTCGGCATTCAGCGCCGCGTCCCCCGAGCGGCTGCAGCCGGTCGACGCGGCGAGCGTGAAGAGCACGGCGATCGTAACGGTCAGCAAACGAATCAACGTTGTGTCTCCCTCGGATGCGCCTCCAAGTCTACTGACGGAGTTCTGAAGGATCGATGTAGAAACTCTGAATTTTTCCTTCAGGACTTCGCAACACGCGCGTCGTGCGCGATCTGCGGTAGAGTCGAGAACTGGCGATGAAAGTGCTGCTGGTCGATGACGATCGGAAAGCTGCTCGCCTCGTGAGCAAGGGATTGCATGAGGCCGGCTTCTCCGTCGACGTCGCCTCCTCAGCCGAAGAGGGCGACGAGATGGCGACGAGCTCGGACTACGCGGCGATCGTGTTGGACTGGCTCCTGCCCGGCAAGGACGGCGTCGCGTTCTGTCGCGCGCTGCGCGCGCGCGGCGTCGCGACTCCGATTCTGATGCTGACGGCTCGGCAAGGTCTCGACGACCGGGTGACGGGGCTCAACGTCGGCGCCGACGACTATCTCACCAAGCCGTTTGCGTTCGCCGAGCTGATCGCGCGGCTGCACGCGCTGCTCCGGCGCTCGGCAATGACGCGACCGGTGGTGCTCTCGGTCGCCGATCTGTCCCTGGACCCCGTGAGCCAGGTCGTGACGCGCGCCGGCGCGCGCGTCAACCTCACGCCGAAGGAGTACGCGATCCTCGAGCTCCTCATGCGCCATTCGGGCGAAGTGCTGACCCGCGCCATGCTGGGCGAGCAGCTCTGGCGCGATGACGACGACGTCAACAATCTCGTCGACGTCCACGTGAGCCACCTGCGAAAGAAGATCGATCGGCCGCCTCACGAGCCGCTGATCCATACCGCCTGGGGCCGCGGCTACCGTCTGGGACCACCGCGGTGATGCATCTCGATTTCAAGACCAGGCTCTCGCTCTGGCATCTCGTGTGCGTCGCCGTGATCCTGGCCGTCGCGGCCCTCGTTGCGGACTGGGCGCTGGCCCGGCTCGTCCGCGATCAAGTCGATTCCGCTCTGCTCACGCTGGCCAGAGACGAGATCGCGGCCATCCAGCGCACGCCGTCCGAGCCGTTGCGCATCCACGAGGCGCCGCCGGGCACCGCACGGCCCTCGTTCGAGCGGCTGGACAAGTTCGTTCAAATCGTCACCGCTCAGGGTGAACCACTGGCACGCAGCGCCACACTGGGGACCGAGAAGCTTCCGCTGTCGGAGCGCGCGCGGGAGAGTCTGCGGCGCGGGCACCTCGTGTACGAGACCGTCGAGAACTTCGGCGACGAGCCGATCCGGATGCTCTCCGTCCCGCTGCGCGTCGGCGCGGCCCACTACGCGGTGCAGGTCGCGGGCTCACTCGACGACGCCCGCGCCATCATGCACGCCGCACGCTGGCTCTTCTTCAGCATCGCGGCGGCGATTCTGGCCGCGGTGGCCGCGACGGGCGCGCTGCTCGCGCACCGCGCGCTCGTGCCGATCGATCACATCGTGACGCGGGCCCGGCGGATCGGCGAAGCGAGCCTCGCCGAACGGCTGCCGCACCCGGGGACGTCCGACGAGATCGGACGCCTGGTGGACACGCTCAACGACATGCTCGGACGCATCGAGAAAACCTTCGACATGCAGCGGCACTTCACCGCCGACGCGTCGCACGAGCTGATGTCGCCGCTCTCCCGACTGCGCGCGGAGCTGGAGGTGACGCTGCGCAGACCGCGGAACGCCGCCGAGTATGAGGAATCGCTGCGCTCGTGTTTGGAGGAGGTCGAGCGGCTCTCGTGGCTGACCGAAGAATTGTTGAGCCTGGCCCGCCTCGATAGCGGCGAAGGTCGCGAGCCGGCGGCGGAGCCCGCGCTGCTCGCCCCGATCGTCGAGAAGGCGATGCAGCGGCTGGAGGACGAGGCGCGCCGCGCGCACGTCACGATGGTGCTGGAGCCGCGCTCGAGCGTTTCCGTGGCGGCATCACCCGCGGTCGTGAGCGTCGCGGTCAGCAACGTCCTGCACAACGCCGTCAAGTTCTGTGGCAGCGGTGGTCGGGTCTCCGTCAATGTCGACGTCGACGGCCGCGACGCCATCGTCGAAGTTTCCGACACCGGCCCAGGCGTCATGCCCGAGGAGATGCCGCTCATCTTCGAGCGCTTCCATCGTGGCAGCGGCCCCCGCGCCGCGGGCGCGCCCGGTGTGGGCCTCGGGCTCGCGATCTGTCGCGCGCTGGTCGAGCGCCAGGGCGGCCGCATCTCGGTGGCCAGCACGCCCGGTCGCGGCGCCACGTTCGCCATTCGCTTGCCGGTCGCCGGCAAGGTGGGCGAGGCGACGGGGACTACCGCCCGCTGATTGGCAGCGTGAGAACCGGACGCTCGCCCGGCTTTCCGGCCAGCTGGAGTCGGGACAGCTCCATCAAGAACGAGAACGTCGCCTTGGTCTCCTGATCGGTGTCCTCGACGTAGAACCAGTAGCCGCGATACGGCACGGCCACGTGCGCATTCGCGGGGGCGTCGGGGCCTTTCACCGAGCGCACACGAAACAGTCCCTCGGTGAGGCTACTCCAATCGAACGGCTCGCCGGTCGGATAGCGCGTGACCGTGACGAACCCGGCGGCCATGTGCTCGGCGGGGATGTCGATGCCGTGGGAGACATAGTAGAGCGCCTGCAGAAGCGAGCGCGTCTCCACGTCGAACGACGTCACGCCCTCGGGCGGGAAGGTTTCAGGGAACGGGTTGAGTGCCTCCTGTGTGATCGCATACCGCGCTAAGCCGCGCTTGAGACGGAAGACCCGTGTCGCCTCGGCCATCTCAGGAGAGTCGACGGCCCGCGGATCCACGAGCAGAACCGGCTGCGTGCTGCGTTTGATCAGGGCCCAGTGGGTGCCGGCCTCGTTGAGACGGTATTCGTACCCGCTCTTGGCCGCTTCCACCAGATCACGTCCGCTGACATTGGCGGCCGGCAGTGGGCCGCCGAGTGTTTCGGTCCGCTCCTCTGTTCCGAAGACGATCTGCCCGCGGTCCTGGAGCATCTGCAGCGCCTGGATGCCCCGGCGGAACTCCTCGAAGACCGGCGCCTTCGTCGGCGTGGGCCCGCTGGCCGTCTGCGCGTTGGACACCCAGTTGAGATTCTCCAGATACAGGCTGAACACGGTGCGGAGCGGCCATGTCGTCTTGGTCAGGTAAAGCAGGCCGTCCAGGGGTAAAGGCGTGAACAGCTGCCGCGTGAACTCTTGATCGTCGAGTGGCGTCAGGCTGAACGTGGGGCGGTCCGCGCCGCCAAGACCCAGCTGCGGCAGCACGGCCGCCCACGTCTTCGCGACTTCCGCTCCGGAGGCCACGAAGAACGGGACGATCTGCACGTTCTTCGTGACCTCGTACTGGGCGGCGATGTTGGAGACGGAGAGGCTGCTCGGTGTGTCGGCGTAGCGCAGCCGGACGATGTTGAGCAGGAGCTGCTGCTCCGTGGACGTTTTCACCACGTCGTTGTACTGCAGTCGGTTCTCGAACAGCGTCTTCGGGCCGAACGAGGAGCACCCGGCGATCATCACCGCCGTGGTAAGGACACCGATGCGGCGTGCGAAGCGGCGGGTGCGCCGTCTCATGGCAGCTCCGTTTCCGTGCGCGAGGCGCGCAGCACCGGGAGCTTCGTGTAGGCCCACGCCTACGTCAAGTCACAAAAGGCACGTGGTAGGATTCCACGCATCCTCGCGGTCGCATGAGGACTATGCCCCGGGATCAGTTCGATTCGCGGTTCGTCAGCAGCGCGATCACGCCGGCCACCGTCAGCAGCGCCCCGAGCGCCGCAGCGACGACGACGATGGGAGCCGCGGCGCCCCGGAGTGCGCCACCAACCGCCCCCGCGCCCGCGCTGAGCACCACGGCGGCCGCTACACCGATGGCGGCGATGACCAGCCATTGACCGAGCTGCGCGACGATGATCGAGCCCGCGACGGCGGCGTCTTGCAGATGGCTTGCGAGGTGAACGAGCGCGAGCAAGACAACCAGCGTCGCGGCGATTGTGAGCGCGGCGACGAGGTCGACCGCCGCTTCAGCCATCACGAGCGCGACGGTGTACTCGATCAGCGCCACCGAGGCGCCGGCCGTCACGAGCGGTGTTGAGAGTAGAACCACACCCGTGCCGCCGACGACGAGCGCGGCAACTGCGAGCCAGGTGATGGGCGGAGCGAACAGGACGCTGAGCGGGAACGCGCCGAGGATCACGACGAGGATCGCCGCCGCCACCCGCGTCATCGCGCAACGACCTGCCGAAGGCGGGGACGTCGCAGCGCGGCCAGAGGGACATCGAGCGAGCTGACGCCGTCCCAATCGACGATCGTCAGCCCACGGCGGCGGTGCTCATCCAGCTGCGCGCGGCGTTCCAGAGCCCACAACCGCGCGGCGACGTCGGCGACGGCACCGCGCCGCGCCGTAGCGCGCGCCGCTGCGACCGGCGAGATCGCGATGATGACGAGGTCGAAGCCGCGGGCGGCGAGGTCGGTCGCGGCCCTCACGAAACGCGTATCGAGCAGCGGGCTCAAAGCCAGGACGAGGGACTGGGGCGGGAGGATACGCGGCGGGATGAGGTCGACGCCCCGGGTGACGTACGTGAAGACGACCGACGCGTCCAATAGCGTGTCGAGCACGCGCTGCAGCTGAGCTCGGCCGGAGGCCGGTCTCACTGACCGCACGTGGCCACCGTACTCGATCAGGCCGACGCGGTCCTTTCGGGCGAGGTAGCCTGCAGCGAGGGCGGCGGCGCCGCGCGTCGCGACATCGAGGACGCTCTGGCCCTCCGCACCCACAGCGGACAGCGTGTCGAGCAGGAGGACTACATCGGCGTTGCGCTCGCGGTGGTGCTGTGTGACGTGGAGCGTGCCGAGTCTCAGCGTGGCGCGCCAGTTGACGTGCCGCACGAGATCGCCCGGCGCGAACGGGCGGATGTCGCCCGGCTCGATGCCTTCGCCCTGCGCTGGCGACACGTAGTTTCCGACAAACGTCTGGGTGCGGACAGGGCGCGGCAGATGCCGGACCGGCGCGACGTGTGGGTAGACGGCGACGGTCCGCGCCGCACGATAGTGCGTCTCGGCGGCAGCAAGGCCGAGCCGCCCCCAGAGCCGGACATGCGGGCCGGCGAGATGCAGGCGCTGACGTGCGGTGCAGCGCAGCGCGAACTCCCAGCGCACCTCCTGGTCAGGTTGCAGACTGAAGAACGCGTGGTTACGTCCATGCGCGAGGTGCGCTCGCGCAGGGAGCGGCTCCAGCACTTCCACGAGCGGGACGCGCGTCTTCGCCCTCAACGTGACGGTCACCGTCACGCGCTCGCCCTCGAAAACGCGCTCGGCGCTCAGCTCATGATCGATCTGCAGCGCGGGCGACACCTTGGCCAGTCGGCCAGTGACCAGTGCGACGACCAGCGGAACCGCGACGACGATGACATCCGCCCGGCCGGTGAGGATGCCGAGAAACAGTGCCCAGCCGATGAGGGTCAGGAACGACACGTTCAGCGCCGTCGGACGCCAGCTCACGAGCGATCAGCCGTCGGTACCGGGATCTGGCTGAGCAGGCTCTCGACGACCTGTGCCGGCGTCGTTTTCGACACCCAGAGCTCGGGTCGCAGCACGAGCCGATGGGCGAGCGCGGCCACGGCCACCGCTTTCACGTCGTCCGGAAGGACGAAGTCCCGGCCGCGAATGGCCGCCTCCGCGCGGGCGAGCTTCAACAGCGCCAGGCTCCCGCGCGGCGACGCCCCGAGCGCCACGCGAGGATCGACGCGCGTGGCCTGCGCGATGGCCACGATGTACGTCTCGAGTGCATCGCTGACGAACACGTCCTCGAGCGCCTCTTGCATGCCGAGCAACTCAGCCCGGGTGACCAACACGGGGGCCGACACGGCGTCAGTGCGTCGCTCCCGACGGATTTTCAAGATGTCGCGCTCGGCGGCCGCCTCGGGATACCCGACGCCGACACGCAGCAGGAAACGATCGAGCTGCGCTTCGGGAAGCGGATAGGTGCCCTCGAGCTCGATCGGATTCTGGGTGGCGATCACGAGAAAGGGCGGCGAGAGGGGGAACGACCGGCCCTCGACCGTCACCTGGGATTCCTGCATGGCTTCGAGCAGCGCGGCCTGCGTCTTGGGCGTGGCGCGATTGACCTCGTCGGCGAGCAGCAGGTTGGTGAAGACCGGGCCGGGGCGGAACTCGAAGCGGCTCTCACGCTGGTCGTAGAGGAAGCTGCCGGTGATGTCGCTCGGAAGCAGGTCGGGCGTGAACTGGATGCGGCGGAAGCCGAGGTCGAGCGACTCGGCAAGGAGCCGCGCGATGAGCGTCTTGGCAAGCCCGGGATAGTCCTCGACGAGGATGTGGCCGTTGGCGAGCACGCCGGTCAGGATGCGCTCGAGGACGGCGTCCTTACCGACCACGATGCGTCCGAGCGTCAGCACCACCTCGCGGACACGTTCGGCAACCGCAGCGATCTTCACCGCTGCTGCTCGATGCTGGCGATGACCCGGCGCACGTTGGCCAGGCTCGGGCCGCGGCCAGGCCAAACAGGCGGGCGAACGAGCGGGCGCGAGCCGAGCGCCGCCAGGCGCGGCCACAAGACCTTCTCGAAGTGGTGTCGGCTGCGGAGGCCGGCCCGCACGTCACTGACGAGCTGCACGAAATGATAGGGAACGTCGGGCTCGGGCTTGCGACGTCCACGTGCGTCGTCGATGGCCGACCCATCGGCGTCCTCGAGCCGGTCGGCGAGCGCGCGCCGCAACTGCAGAAGTGTGATGCCGAGGACGAAGGCCGCCGCCACACGCACCACGAGCGGCCGCCACGACGGCTCGGCCCAGACGTAAAGCGGGACCGTGAAGATCAGGACGACAACTGCGAGCGCCGCGCAGCGAGCAGCAATGAGCCGTATCGAAGGGCGGCGCTCAGCGCTCATCGGCATCTTCTCTATCGGAGCGCCTGGCCGGCTCGAAGGCAGGATCGGCGGTTTCGAGCGCCGCCGTGATCTGGTCCAGGCAATCGTAGGCGGCGTCTCGCGATTCCACGTCGACCAGTCGGTCACTGAACCGCGCCGTCTCGAAGAGCGTGGTGAGGCGCGCGACGGGTGGGACGGGCAGCGGCAGCCGCGCGAGCGTCGTGCGCATGAACTCCCTCGGCGTCTGGCATGGCAGTCGTGGCGCGCGGGCGCCAGCGAGAGCACGCTCGAAGCAGCCATAGGCACGGATAATCGCAAGGCGTGGGTCGCGTTCGGCCCGAGGATCGTCGACGCCGTCAGAGACGAAGAGGGGTGGCGTGCTCGCGACAGCACTCCGGCCCGCCCACCACTTCTCAAGGCGTGGCGCCAACGCGACGAGAACCATCACCGCGAACGCCGCGAGTGCGAACAGCAGCAGGAGCCCGGCGATCGTGAGGTCGAAGAACGGGACCGATGTCGCCGGCTTGCGCGGGAGCGCGAGGAACTGCAGGAGCCCGGCGATCGCCGCGAAGGCTCTTTCCACGGGATGACCGTCCTCCCCGGACCAGCCATTCCAGACGAAGTAGCAGACAGCGGCCAGCAGCAGCATGAAAGGCATCAGCGAGAGGACGGCGCCCCACGCTGAACGACGCTGCTCGGCTCCGAAAGGGAGTGGCTCGTCCTCGGACGGGCGTCGTCGGCGCTGCTGCGCGAGGAGTAGGATCGCCGAGAGCGCGAGCAGCGTGAGCGCGATGGCCTTCACGGCGTCCGGCAGACGGACGTTCAGACTCGCGCCCGGCTCGCCAGCCGTCGGCGCCAGCGGACCGAGGGTGGCGCCCAGAGCGAGGAGCAGACCGATCCCGATCACCGCGCTCGCTCGAAGGAGGATCGAGCGCAAGAGCGTGTGCACGGCGGTTAGTCTCAGCGCGCGCCCATCACTCGTCAAGGCGCGGGCCGGATCAGGACATCACGCGACCCAGCGTGCGATTCCAAGCAGCGCGGCGACCGCCGCGTGGAGAGCATGGCCGGCGATTCAGAGCGGGCACGGCTGTCGGAGGTCGACGACAAGGGCGCGCACGAGGTAGAGCCCGACCAGCACGCTGGCGCCCGCCACGACCAGGTACGGCCATGGCACCAGGACACGGTCGGTGAGCAGCCACGACAGGGCGAGGCCAAGCAAGGCGACGTTCCAGACGATGCCGACGTAGACGTTGGGCGCTCCGCCGAACAACCGCGCATACGGCGTCTGTACGACGATCGCGCACGAGGACGTGTCTGCGCCGCAGGTCGTGAACAGGGCCCCCAGGCGGTGGCGTAGCCCGGGCCATCGGTGAAGGATCAGGAGCGTGAAATACAGGTTGATGAGTAGCGCGGGGACGGTCAGCGCAACGAGGCCGATCGCCAGTGCTGCTGTCATGGCCGCCGCCATTTTCGACCAGAGAACCAGCGATCTTCAATTATCGTCGGCGTCGAGGAGCCTATGAACGTCGTCATCACCGGCTCGTCAGGGCTGATCGGCTCGGCGCTGGTGCCGCTGCTCACGCGGAACGGACACACGATCCGTCGCCTCGTTCGCGGGGCCCGAGATGCAGGGGCGGCGCGCTGGAATCCCGACGATGGCTCGCTCGACGCGAGCGCGCTCGCAGACGCCGATGCCGTCGTGCATCTGGCGGGAGAGACCATCGCCGCGGGTCGGTGGACGGCTGCGAAGAAGGCTCGGATTCAGAACAGTCGTGTCCGGGGCACCACGCTCCTCACGCGCGCACTCGTCGAGCGCGATCGCAAACCGACGGTGTTCATCTCTGCGTCGGCGGTCGGTATCTATGGAGACCGCGGCGACGAAATCATCGACGAGCGCAGCGGTCCCGGTCATGGATTCCTGGCTGAGGTCTGCTCCCAGTGGGAAGCGGCAACGCGTCCCGCGGCAGACGCGGGGATACGGGTCGTCAACTGCCGGATGGGCGTCGTCCTGAGCGGTACGGGCGGCGCGCTCGCGAAGATGCTGCCGCCGTTCCGACTAGGGTTCGGGGGCGACATCGGGTCGGGAAGGCAGTACATGAGCTGGATCGCGCTCGACGACGTGGTCGGGGCGATCCAACATCTCATGTTCGCCAAGACGGTCGCCGGGCCGGTGAATGTCGTTGCGCCCACCCCGGTCAGCAATACGGACTTCACGAAGACGTTGGGCCGCGTGCTGCGCCGCCCAACGCGTCTGCGATTGCCGGCATTCGCGGTCCGTCTCGGGCTCGGCGAGGTCGCCGATGAGCTGTTACTGGCGAGCACGCGCGTGCTGCCCGCGCGCTTGACCGCGTCGGGTTACCAGTTCCGTTACCCGACGCTCGAAGGCGCCCTCCGTCATCTGCTCGCCGCGGGCCGATGACGGCCGCCACCCGCGAGCAGGCTGCTCTCTATCCCCGGCTGCTCGGCCCGGCATGGCTCGAGCTGCACCCGGCGATTCGTCGTCACCTGACGGCTGACGTGGCGAGCGGTCGGTTCGAGTTTCGTCGCGGTCGCAGCCTCGCGGCGCGCCTCACGTGCCGGGTGCTTCGGCTTCCGTCATCCGATACGGCGCTCGACACCCGGCTCGCCATCGCTCGCCGCGTCGAGTCAGAGACGTGGTCGCGGGTGTTGGGACACCGGCTGATCGTCACGATCCAGCGCGGACTGCCGGACGGGACGCTCGCCGAACGGTTCGGAGCTCTGGAGTTTCGCTTTCACCTTCGCGTCGTCGACGGCGCGTTGACCTGGGTTCAAGCGGGCGTCGCCTTGATGGGTGGGCCGCTGCGGATTCCGCTGCCACGGTTCATCGCTCCTCGGGTCGAGGCACGCCAAGCGCGCATTGACGAACGAGGTGCACACGTCAGGGTTCGGATCTCGGCGCCCGGAATCGGATTGTTGATGTCATACGAAGGGTGCGTCGAGGTTCAGCGCTCGTGATCTCGGCGGCAATGTGGCTTCTTGCCCTCCAGGGCATCATCGGCGGGTTCGATACCCTCTATTATCACGAGTGGCGCGCGCGCCTTGCCGCGCGCGGCTCGATCGCCGCGCCCGAGTTGACGCTGCATGCCGGGCGCGACGTTCTCTATGCCGTGCTCTTCGGGACGTTGCCGTGGCTGGCATGGGAAGGCGTCTGGGCCGCGGTGCTCGTCGCGATCCTGGTCGCCGAGATCGCGCTCACCATGGCAGACTTCGTCACCGAGATCGCTGTCCGCCGATCGCTCGGGGACGTCTACGCCGGAGAGCGCGTCACGCACGCGATCATGGGCATCGTCTACGGCGCGATGATCGCCACGCTCCTGCCCGTGCTCTCGACGTGGTGGCAGCAGCCGACAGCGTTACGGCTCGCTCCGGTCGCCGTCCCGCCCGCCCTGCGCTGGACTCTCGTCGTCATGGCGGTGGGTGTGTTCGTCTCGGGGGCGCGCGACCTGTACGCCGCCGCACGTCTGCCGCACGCCGACTGGCCGTGGACCCTGGACCGCGCGATCTAGCGGCCAGGCGCCGAGGTCGCCAGCGACGCCGTTATCGTCGCGCGATGAGCCGTTCCACCGACTCCGCAAGCGCATCGGCGATCTTGTCGAGATCGACCTCCGTGAGGTTGCCGATCGGGTGTTGGCAATCGAGGAACGCGTAGTCCGGCATTCCCCAGCTCTCGGCCATCGTCTGGCCGGTCTTCCGGAACGGCGCGGTGACAATGGCCACCGCCGGCACGCCCTGCTGCTCCATCAGGATAGCGTCGAGCACACTGCTCGACGAGCACGAGCCTCAGTCGCCGACGCCGGAAATCACCAGATCGGCGTCGCGCTTGAGCGCGGCGACCGCCTTGCCGTCGATCTCATGGCTCGGCGAGCGCTTGACGTCGCGCACGCTGACGCGCGTGCCGTGCTTCTCCGCCAGCCGGTCGGCGATCTTCTCCAGAATCGTCGCGGAGTTCACCTTGCGGTTGTCGACGAGCCCGAGCCGCAAGCCGTGAAGGCTGGCCGGGCGCGGTGCGAGTTGGAGACGCGGCGGGCCCGTGCGCTGCGTGGTCGGATCGAACATCTTCATCGCAGGCTCCTCATTCGATGCGAGTGGTGATCGCGCGCGTCCATTTCTTGCCCCAGCCGGGGAGAACCGCCGACCAGCTCCCCGCGCCGCCCGCGCCGACGATCAGCACGTCATCGGGCGACTCGAAGCCATAGCGCCACGTGGTCTCGTCCTCCAGCGTGGTCTCACCGGGCAAGCGCGCGGCACGCTTGAGATCCGCCACGCGCCGGCGGCAATGCTCGACCAGAAATGTCTGCACGTCACGGCGACTCCAGCGATTGGCGCGCATGACGTCGGCGTGCTCGAACCCCATGACCACCAGGCTCTGATTGAAGCCATAAACGTTCGGGGAGCCGAAGTTGTACAGCGCGTCGGCATAGCAGCGGAGGATTGCCTCGGGCGTCGCGGCGAGCTGGTTGTAGACCTGCTGCAGGCTGTTCGATGCATAGAGCGTGAGCGTGCTCTCGTTTGCGCGGAAGCCGCGACTCACGTGAAACGGCTCCCACGGCGTGTCCTCGCGCTCGGCAAAGCAGAACGAGTACTTGCCGGGATTACCGAACGTGGCGCGATCGAAGAAGCCAGGCTTGGTGTTCAGCGCGTTCATCATGATCAGGCGCACCGCGCGGCCGATGGTGGCATTGGCCCGGTGGCCCTGTCCGAACGCGTTGTGCCCGCTGTTGATCCCGAGCTCCGCCGCGATCGGTCCGCTCACGATGAGCACCATCGCGGACCCTCCGGTGCTGCTCGCGGGACCGTGGTACGCGAAATCCGGATGGCAGAGGCTCTTCACCGCGGCCACGACGACGGGTGCGTACGCGGGCCGGCAGCCGGCCATGACGGCGTTGATGGCCAGACTCTCCGCCGTGACCACGGCGTTGCGGCCGTGGATCTCGCCGACGATCTCGTCGCCGCGCAGCTTCGCGCCACCGAGCATCGCGGCGATGCTCGTGTCGCTGGGCGGAATCACCGGGAGTCCGTCCGTCCAACCCGCTTCGTAATACGCCTCGATCAGCGCCGCGGGATCGGTCGCCTGCTCGATGTCGCTCATCGGTCGTAGGCCTCAGACCAGAGGATACGACACCGCCGGAGATATCAGCGAACGGTCGAGTGTCCTATCCGCGCTTCACGAGGAAGTGCGCGCGGCGATTCTTTGCCCAGCAGGCCTCGCTACGGTCGCTGCACTGCGGCCGCTCCTTGCCATAGCTGATCGTCACGAATCGCGCCGCCGCGATGCCCTGCGCGACGAGATAGTCCACCGCGGCTTTGGCGCGCCGATCGCCGAGCGACAGGTTGTATTCTTCCGTTCCGCGCTCGTCGCAGTGGCCCTCGATCAGGATGCGCGCGTCCGCGTTGGCCCGGAGCCATCGGGCATTCGCATCGAGAATCTCGGCGTCGCGGGGTCGGATCGCATACTTGTCGAAGTCGAAGTGCACGTCGACGAGATCACGAACAGCGGAGAATTCGACGGGCGCGGGCCGCGCATCGGATGCGCCTGACCGATCCGCGCCGGCCAGCGATCCAGTCCCCTGGCTCGCCGTCGGCTGCGGCGACGTGGAGGCGCTCGACATCGGCGACACACCGCTCGCGCCGGTGGGAGCGGACGCCGCCGTCGTCATCGTGGCCGGTTGTTTGGCACAGCCGAACATCAGCACCGTTGTTGCGCCGAGCACCACGGCTATCGATCCGTATCTAGTCATCGCTCCCTTTTCTCGTCCCGTGATGGGACGCCACCGCCGTGTTGACGCCACCCCCGTACGTTTGCGATCAGCTCGCGAGCCGCATGCCACCACAGTCGGCGTGGCCAAACGTTCGCTTGGGCTTGTCGAACGCGCTCACCTCTTGTCTGCCGTTCACGACGTTGCCGCATTGACCACACTTGCGCCCGGTCTGTTCCCACGAGGCAAAACAGGCCTTGCAAATGGCCGTGTCCTTCCAATCGCGCAGGGGTATGACCGCCGTCTTCGGGACTCGTCGATCACAGAACACGCACGTCACCTTGCCCCAATTGAACATCCCTGTCTCCAGTCTACGGTCTCACTTCGCGTTGAGCGTCATCTTTCAATCGAGCACGTGATCGCGCGCCGTGAGCAAAATGCTCGGCCAGTGCGCAGTCACGGCCACGCGTCTCGAGCAAGGCAAGTGCCAGGCCGGGTTACTGCGGAGACGGCGGCGCGGCTTGAGATGCGGAGCGACGAAACGTCGTCAGCGCCGACAAAGTGTCGTCCTCCGCGGCTCCGAGCGCGTCGCATTCCGTTCAGCCGAAATGCTCAAGCTCCTGCAGCAACATCTCGAAGCCGAGGGGTTCCACGTCCGCGCCGTCGCCAGCGGCGCGGACGCGATCACGCTCCTGAAACACGAGGACTGCGACCTCGTCCTGACCGACCTCGTGATGGACGAGGTCGACGGCCTCGCCGTCCTCGCGGAGGCGCAGCGCCTGCATCCCGGCATTCGCGTCGTGCTGATGACGGCGTTTGCCAGCGTCGAGACAGCCGTCTCGGCGATCCGTCAGGGGGCGTACGACTACCTCTCGAAACCGTTCAAGCTGCCCGAGGTGACACTCGTCCTGCGCCGTGCGACCGAAGACCAGCGATTGCGGGAAGAGAATCGACGTCTCCGCGAAGAAGTCGGCCGTCGCTGGAGCACGTCCTCGCTTCTCGGTCAATCGCGGGCGATGCAGCCGGTGTTCGAGCAGATCGCGGCCGTGGCGGCGAGCGACTCGACCGTGTTGCTGATCGGGGAAAGCGGCACGGGCAAAGAGCTCGCCGCGCGCGCGATTCACTGGAATGGTTCGCGCCGCGCGCGGGCGTTCGTGGCGGTGAACTGTGCGGCCATCCCGGACAATTTGCTCGAGTCAGAGCTGTTCGGCCACGAGCGAGGCGCCTTCACGGGCGCCGAGCGCCGCCGCCGCGGGCTGTTCGCCGAGGCGAACGGCGGCACGCTGTTTCTCGATGAGATCGCGGACATGTCGCTCAGCCTTCAGGCGAAGCTGTTGCGGGCTCTACAGGAGAAGGCGATCCGCCCCATCGGGGGCAACGAGGAGATCCGACTCGACGTTCGCGTGATCAGCGCCACGAATCGCGATCTGCCGGCGCTTGTCCGTAGCGGGTCCTTCAGAGAGGATCTCTACTATCGGCTCTCCGTGATCCCGATCCGTCTCCCCAGCCTGCGTGAACGGCCCGAAGACGTGCCACTTCTTGCCCAACACTTCCTCGACCGTGTGGCAGCGGCCCTCGGAAAGCGATTCGATGGTTTCACCGCCGAGGCGCTCGGGTGGCTCTCGAAGCAGCGATGGCCGGGCAACGTACGCCAGCTGGAAAACGTGGTCGAGCGCGCGGCGACGCTCGCCAAGACCACGTCCATCACGGAAACGGACCTCAGTGTCGAGCCGCTTGCGCCCGCCGGCCCGGGCGGTCACGTCCGGCCGACGCTCGCAGAGCTCGAGCGCGACTACATCGACCGTGTGCTGACCGAGACCCACGGCGACAAGAACGCCGCAGCGAAGGTCCTCGGTATCAGCGTCCGGACACTGCAGCGGATGTTCAAGGATCCCCAAGACCCGTCGTCGGATTGACGTCGAGCGCGCGTCGTACGCTGTTAGCAGCTCGCGCAACCGATCGCGGGGGTGCGAATGCGCGACCGGTCACGCGAACCGCGGCGCCACCCCATTCGGCGCCTGAACACCCCAACCCGAACAACCCACAAGGAGGAACTTCCGAGCGGAACCGGAGCGCTCCGGCCCGCGGTTGAGGCCCGTCGCAATTCGCGCGCCACACAGCGTGTCGCGGATTTCCCCGATTTCCACTGGTTGCTGAGGTTCGCCACTCTTGGATCGGGCGTCAGCATGTCGTCGGCGGCGACATCTCGTCGGTGACGGATCAGCCCCCTGACCCGCGGATCGTCAGGACGGCGGAGATGCGGCGGCGAAGCGCGAAGAACATCGCGACCGGAGGCAGTGAATACATGATGGCCGCGGCCATCATGGCGTTCCACGGCGGGTCGGCATCGTCGAACAGCTGGGCCTGCATCACCGCCAGGGTCATGTGCTTCTCCGAAGAGAGGAGCACGAACTGATAGAGGTAGTCGTTCCAGGCGAGCACGAGCGCATACATGGCGATCGCCCCCAGCGCCGGCGTCGTCAGCGGCAGATGCACGCGCCAATACACCTGAATGCTCGACGCACCATCGACTCGCGCGGCATCGTCCAGCTCGATCGGTATCAGCCTCGCGTATTGCCGCAGGATGAGGATCGCGAACGGCGTGGCGAACGCCACATGCGCCGCGATCACGGCCCAGGGATCGTTGGAGAGCCCGTAGGCGTGCGCGATCCGGTAAAACGGAAAGATCAAAAAGGATACCGGAATCGTGTAGGTGAGGAGCGAGGCGTTGGTCAGAAGCGAGCCGTGCTTCAGCGGCATCCGGCTCACGGCAAAGCTCGCCAGCGAGGCGACTACCACCGTGAGGACCATGGTCATCAGGCCGATGTAGACGCTGTTGCCAAGTTGCCGCCAGAAGTGTTCGAGATACCGCGCGTCCTGCATCAGGACAACTCGGAAGCTCTCGAGCGACGGCTCCGGTGGCCAGATATTGCCGCTAAACTCCACCTCCCCTTCCTCGGGATCGAGGGCGATCAGCAGCATGTTGTAGATCGGTGCCACCGACCAGATCAGCAGCAGGATGCCGAGCATCACTGCCGCCGCTTCGGTGACGAGCCTGTGGAGTCGGACGCGACGGGGTGGCGGCCGTAGGACGGACGCGATCACACCGCTCACAGCTGAAGCGTCCTCGCCTCGACCTTACGCAACAGCACGACGACGACAGGGACGAGCACCGGGAGAACCGACATCACGGCCGCGACGGCGAGCGACGGGTTGGCGACGTCGAAAGCATAGTGGAAGCCGAGCGTCGTCAGCACTTGCGTGGACCACACCGGCGCGCCGCCGGAGACGAAATACACGGTCGTGAACTCACCCATCGTCCAGGCGATCGAGAGCAGCGTGCAGACAAGATAGAGGTTCGCCAGCAATGGGAATGTGACGTGAACGAATCGCCGGACCCCGGTGGCGCCGTCGACCGTGGCCGCGTCGGACACGTCGCGGGGAATCGCCATCCGGCCAGCGAGAAAGATCAGGGTCCAGAACGGCATCCATTTCCAGACGTAGAAGACGATGTTCGATCCGAGCGCCAGCCCCCAATGATTGAACCAAATGGGACCGTCGATGCCGAGCAGCAGCGACAACAGGCGATTGACGAGCCCGTCCTCCTCGCCACTCAGCATCCAGCGGAATGAGATGGCGGTTTGAATCGCCGGTAACGTCCACGGCAATACATAGACGACCAGCAGCGCCCTGATCCACCAGCGGGGCTGCATGAAAAAGCCGGACAGCAGCAACGCCAGGAACATCTTGACGTTCACCCCGACGCCGACGAAGAGCGCCGTGTTGAGCGCGCTCGGAAGGTAGAGAGGATCGGCGATCAGGTCGGTGTAGAGCGACAGCTTGCTGCCCATCCACAGCGCGTAGCCGATGGGATAGAGCGCGAAGGCCAAAAACAGCGCCGCGTAGGGTGCGATGAAGGCGATGGCCAGCGTGAGGTCCTGGCGCGCACCACTCATGCCCGCCTCCTCGTTCGCGGCAGCGGGCGGGGACCTTGCCGCGTGCCCGAGATACAGCGCGGACAACAGCGTGTCAAGGAGGCCGGACGCCAGGACGCGCACCTGACAGGTGGATCGACTTGACAAGCCGATGACTGCGAGAGTAGAAGATCGAAACCCTTCGGTCGCAAGGCTCGCAAGTGGGCACACGGCGCGGGACTGCAAGGGCCCGCGGGACGCAGGAAGGAGCGGTCATGGCCCATCTCACGAGGCGCTCGATGCTCCGCGGATCCCTGGCTCTAGCTGCGGCCAAGACGGTCGCGTTTCCGCACGTCGCGAAGGCCGCGGCCACCACCGCGTCCGTATGGTTCCCGCAGGGCTTCGTCCAGGACGAGGACATCGCGCTGCGCAAGGCCGTGGCCGACTACGAGAAGCAGAGCGGCAACAAGATCGAGCTCTCCATCACACCCTTCGCGCCGGAGCGTCAGAAGATCGTCGCGGCACTGACCAGCGGTGTCGTTCCCGACGTGATGGCTTCCAACCCGACCGAGATCTTGCAGATCTACGCCTGGCAGGACCGGTGGGTTGAGGTCGCAGACGTCGTGGAGACGCAGCGAGCGCAGCTCAGCGAAACCGCGCTGGTGTCGGCGGAGGCCTACAACAACGTCACGAAGAAGCGCGCGACCTATGGCGTGCCGATCCGGGCCTCGATCGTCCCGTGCCACATCTGGAAGTCGCTGGTCGAGAAGGCGGGGATGAAGATCGAAGACATCCCGAAGACCTGGGATGCCTATTTCGACTTCTTCAAGAAGGTGCAGGACAACCTGCGCAAGCAAGGCGAGCGCAAGGTGTATGGCCTGGGCTTTCAGGTCACGGCCAACGGGGTCGACCCCTATCAGCTGTTCATGCCGTTTCTCGTCGCTTATGGCGGCAAGGACATCGTCACCAAGGACGGCAAGCTCCATCTCGACGACCCCAAGGTCAAGCAGGCGGCGATCAAGGCGGTCGCGTACCTGGGCGGCGCCTACCGGGACGGCTACGTCCCGCCGAGCGCGATCAACTGGAACGACGCGGATGACAACAACGCCTTCCACGCGAAGCTGATGGTGATGGACGTCGACGGAACGCTCTCGACCGAGGTGGCCATCAAGGAAAAGCATCCGGAGTGGTACTTCAACGAGATCGTGACCCACGGCATCCCCGGCTATCCGAACGACAATGCCGGCAAGCCGGTGCCGGCCTTCGTCTACATCACGACCGGCCTGATCCCGAAGGGCGCCAAGAACGTCACCGTGGGCAAAGAGTTCCTCAAGTACTTCATCCAGCCGAAGGTGCTCGGGGAGTTCATCGAACTGGGGCTGGGCCGCTGGCTGCCGGTCATGCCCGCGCTCGCCAAGAGCCCGTTCTGGCAGAACCCGAAGGACCCGCACCTGAAGGGCTATGCTACGCAGGGCCTCGTCGGCCCGACGCTGCCGGACCACTACGTGTACAACCTGGCGATGGCAGAAGTGCGCAATCAGCACGTCTGGAGCACGGCGATGATCGACGTGGCGAAGGACGGAGCGAAGCCCGATGCCGCCGTCGACAAGGCGTTCAAGCGCATCGAGGAGATCTTCGCGAAGTACAAGATGGCGTGAGTGCGGAGGGAACCATGGACACCGCGTCGGTCGTCGCAGTCGGCCGTCCCGCCATCCGGCGGCGAGCGCTCGCGCGCTACCTCCACGGCAACCTCAAGGGTGGCGAGTACACGTGGGCGGTCGCCTTCCTCGTGCCCTACGTCGCTGTGTTCCTGACGTTCGTCGTCTACCCGATCGTCTACGGCGTGTGGATGGGCAGCGAGGCGAGCCTGTACCGAGAGCTCTTCGCAGACCCGATCTACCAGAGCTCGGTGGTCAACACCGTGCTCTACCTGGCGCTCGGCGTGAACGTGAAGATGTTTCTCGCGCTGCTCCTGTCCGGGTTCTTCATGCGCCGCGGCCGGTGGATGAAGGTGCTGCTGCTCATCTTCATCCTGCCCTGGGCCGTGCCGCAGATCTCCACCTTCATCTCGATCCACTGGATGCTGAACGGCGAGTGGGGCTTCCTCAACAACGTCCTCTACAAGCTGTTCCACATCGAGGGACCGCACTGGCTCAACGACCGCTGGAGCGCCCTGGGCTCGGTCATCGTCTCCCACATCTGGAAGTGGACGCCGTTCTGGACGCTGATCCTGCTCGCGGGCCGGATGGCGATCCCCCTGGAGATCTCGGACACGGCGAAAGTCGACGGCGCCACCGGCGTCCGTGGATTCGTCCACATCACGTTCCCGCTGCTGGCGAACCTCTACCTGATCTGCACGCTGCTCTCGACGATCTTTCTGCTCGGCGACTTCAACACGGTGTACTTCATCTCCGGCGGCGGGCCGGCAAACTCGACGCACGTGCTCGGCACGCTCGGCATCCGCAACGCCTTCGACATGGCCCAGCCGCGGCTCGGGGTGGCGGCGGTGATGTCGGCGCTGCCCCTGGTGATCCCGCTGGTGATTGTCCTCATGCGCAAGCTGCGCACCGCGGAGGTACAGCTATGAGCACGCTCGCGTTCGACGCGGCGCTTTCGTCGTCCCGGGCCACGGCGCGAGCGAAGCGTGCCGTGCGCGTCCGGCGCTGTCTCGCGACGGCCGGGACGGTCGTGCTCTCCGCGGCGCTCGTGGTGTGGACGCTGCTCCCCATCTACAACATGGTTCTGGTTTCGCTCGAGCCGGAGGGCGACGTCTTCACCGATCACATCTGGCCGAGAGTCCTGTCATTCGAGAGCTTCTGGGGCGTCCTGACCCAGGGCCACTGGTACCTGGAGCATTTCTGGCGGCAGTTCGCCAACAGCATCTACATGGGTGCGATGGTGACGCTTTTCACGCTGCTGATCGGATCGCTGACGAGCTTCTCCATCGGCCGGATGCGCATCCGACACGGCTGGTTGGTCAGCAATGCCGCGTTGCTGACCTACGTCATTCCGGCGTCGTTCCTCGCGATCCCGTTCTACCGGATCATGCAGAACTACGGGATGGCGAACAACCTCTGGTCCGTGATCGCGGCCCTCGTGGCATTCGCCACGCCGTACGCGACCTTCGTGTTCCAGGAGTACGGGCGCAGCATCCCGATCGAGGTCGACGAGTCGGCGCGCATCGACGGCGCCTCACCGTTCCAGATCTATCGCAGCATCTACCTGCCGCTGATGGCGCCGGCCCTGGTCGCGGTCGGCACGTATGCCATGCTCCTGGCCTGGAACGAGTACCTCTATCAATTCCTGCTCCTGTCCTCCAAGTCGAGCATGACCGTGCCGGTGGCCCTCGCGCAGTTCCTCAGCAGCGATCAGTCTCCCTGGAACTACATGATGGCGACGGCCATCATTTACGCGTTGCCGCCCGTCGCCGTCTACTACGCATTCCGGCGACGCATGACCGCCGGCCTGACGATGGGAGGCGTCAAGGGCTGAAGGTACAGATGGCCCTTGCGTCTGAGGCGCCGCCGGCCGATAAGCGCCCTGTGGACCGCCGCGGCTTCCTCGGGATCACCAGCATCGCGATCGCCACGATCCTGGTGGGTGTCGCGATGTCCGGTCGCCGCGGGTTCGCTGCCGCACTGACCAAGGAGCAACGCGACCGGCTCACGCCGGACGACATCATCGCCGGCTTGCGCGAGCGCGAGGCGATGGGCCTCGACGAGGTGACCTTGCTGCCCGCCATGGCCGAGGCGCGCCAGACCCTGAAGGACTTCGCCGAGCAGGTTATCCGGCGCTATTGAGGGCGGTCACTCGTCGCTCCGTCGGCAACTCAAGTACAGGCTGACGCCGCGCTCCGGGCCTTCCATGATCTCGCTCGTCAGTTCTCCCG
>DAIRVP010000081.1:0-23922 GCA_036802765.1 Candidatus Rokuibacteriota bacterium | reverse complement strand
ATCCTCGACAACATCATGGAAGGCTCGGCGGGCCCCGCGCGCGGCGTCCTGGCGCCGGGCGTGTTCGGCTACAAGGACATGCAGCTCGACCGCCTCTATCCGTTCGATCGCGCCCGAGCCAAGGCGCTGCTCGCGCAGGCCGGCTGGACGCCGGGCGCCGACGGCATGATGCAGAAGGGCGGTCAGAAGCTGACGCTCTCGTGGCTCGCCGCGCGCGGCCGCTATCCCAAGGACGGCGAAATCACCGAAGCCGTGCAGGCGATGTTCAAGGAGGTCGGCGTCGAGGCCAGAGTGCAGATCCTCGAGTGGGCCGCCGTGTTCCAGCAGCTGCGGGGCAACCCGTTCAATCATCACCTGTTCACGGTCGGCTGGGTCACCTCCAACGCCGACGCCGACTACTCGCTCTACGCGCTGTTTCACAGCAAGCAGGTGCCGCCGACGGGTTGGAACACGTCGCGCTACAGCAACGCGCGGGTCGACACGCTGGTCGAGCAGGCGCGGCGCAGCCTCAACCAGACCGAGCGTGAGAAGCTCTACTTCGAAGTGCAGGACATCGTCGGCAAGGAAATGGTGTGGATTCCCGTGTACACGACGAAGGAGATCATCGTCACGCGCGCCGGCGTGAAGGGCTTCCACGTCCACCCCGTCGAGTACAACCTGGCGCTCTGGAAGACCTATCTCGATAAGTAGGATGGCGGGACGCGGCGGATGCTGACCTTCGTCATCCGCCGCCTCCTCTTCGCCATTCCCGTCCTGCTCGGCGTCGTCTTCGTCGTCATGCTCACGATCGATCTGCTGCCGGGCGACGCCGTGACGCTGATGCTCGGCGAGCACGCGACGAAGGACGCGGTCGCCGCCCTGCGCGAGCACCTCGGCCTCGACAAGCCGTTCGCCGTGCGTTACGTGGACTACATCGGCCGGCTGGCGCGGGGCGACCTCGGCCGCTCGATCCAGCAGAACCGTCCCGTCGCGGCGGAGCTGGCCGACGTCTGGCCCGCAACGCTGCAGCTCACCATCGCCGCGCTGCTCATTGCCGCCACCGTCGGCGTCGTCGCCGGCGTCGTGTCGGCGGTGTGGCCGAACTCGCTGTTCGATGCGGTGGCGCGTCTGGCTTCGCTCTTCGGCCTGTCGATGCCGATCTTCTGGACCGGGCTCGTGCTGATCGTGATCTTTTCGCTCTGGCTGAACTGGCTGCCCGTGGGCGGCGCCGGCTCGCTCTCGCACCTCGTTCTACCCGCGTTTACGCTGGCGCTGCCCTCCGTGGCCATGGTCGCGCGCATGACGCGTTCCGCGGTGCTCGATGTCCTCGGCGAGGATTACGTGCGGACGGCGCGCGCCAAAGGGGTCGGTGAATGGTGGGTCCTCGGCAAGCACGCGCTCCGCAATGCGTTCATCCCCATCCTGACGCTGCTCGGACTGCAATCGGGCCAGCTCATGGGGGGCGCCGTGCTCACGGAGACCGTCTTCGCGTGGCCGGGGCTCGGCCGGCTGATGGTGAAGGCCATCTTCGCGCGCGACTACGTGCTGCTGCAGGGCGCCGTGCTCGTCTTCGCGCTCGCTTTCGTCGTGATCAACCTGCTCGTCGATCTCTCGTACGGCCTGCTCGATCCGCGAGTCGGGCGGCAAGGCTGACTGTGACGGCCTGGTCACGCTTCCGTCGCAATCGCCTGGCGCTGCTCGGCCTGGCGCTCGTCATGGTGCTCGCGCTCAGCGCGGCGCTCGCGCCGTGGCTGGCGCCACTCGATCCGGCGCGACAGAGCCTGATCGAGAAGCGCGCGCGGCCGGGCGCGAAGTATTGGCTGGGCGCCGACGAGTTCGGGCGCGACATCCTCTCTCGCGTGATCTACGGCTCGCGCATCGCGTTGCTGGTGGGCGTGCTGTCGATGGTCATCGCGCTCATCGGGGGCCTGCTTCTGGGCACGCTCGCCGGCTTCAGCGGCGGCTGGGTCGACGCGGTGCTCATGCGCGGCGTCGAGATCCTGCTCGCGTTTCCGTACTTGTTGCTGGCCCTCGCCATCGTGGCCGTGCTCGGCCCAGGCGCGTTGAACACGACCATCGCAATCGGCATCTGGGGCGTGCCCGCCGTCACGCGCATCGTGCGTGGCTCGGTGCTCGCGTTGCGCGAGACGGAATACGTCGGCGCCGCGCGAGCGCTCGGGTCGCCGGCAGCTGCTGTGCTGGGCCGCCACATCCTGCCCAACATCATCCCCGGGCTGATCGTCTACGCGACGCTGTTCATGGCCAACGCGATCCTGCTCGAGGCGGCGCTCTCGTTTCTGGGGCTCGGCGTGCAGCCGCCGACGGCTTCGTGGGGACTGATGGTGTCGACGGGCCGCGACGTGCTGCTGGTGGCGCCGCACGTGGCGACGGTGCCGGGGCTCGCGATCATGCTCGCCGTGCTCGCGTTCAATCTGGTGGGCGACGGCCTGCGCGACGCGCTCGATCCGCGGCTGCGCGGCAGCGCGTAGACGCACGGCGGCGTATACTCCGCTCGCGATTGCCGAAGGAGGCTCCCGATGCTCATTCTGCGCGGCGGCACTCTGATCGATGGCACCGGGCGCGCCCCGGTGCGCGACGCGACGATCGTCATCGAGGACGGTCGCGTGGAGACGGTGACGACGGGCGCGGCGGCCACGTGGCCGTCGAGCGCCGAAGTGATCGACGTCGGCGGCATGACCGTCCTGCCCGGACTCATCGATTGCCACGATCACCTGGCGTTCCACGGCTACGAGCTGGCGAGCCGCTGGGAGCTCAACGAGGCGGGCAGCACGCGGCATCTGCGCACGGCGCGCGTCATCGAGCGCACGCTCGGCATGGGCTATACCGCGATCCGCGACGCCGGCGGCCTCGACGCCGGCTTCGTCGCGGCGATCGACGAGGGACTGCTCCGCGGACCGCGGTTGTTGAGCGCGATCGCGATCATCTCGCCCATCGGCGGGATCGGCGACCGCATCAGCCCGTCGGGTCATGAGTGTCTCGTCCCCGCCGATCCCACGCTGCCGCGCAGTGTCGCCAACGGCGTCGAGGATGTCCGTCGCGTCGTCCGGCTGATGATTCGAGCCGGCGCGGCGGTGATCAAGTGCGCGACCACCGGCGGCGCCAGCTCCCGCGCTGGCCATGGGCCGAAGGATCCGGCGTTCGACGCGGACGAGATGCGCGCCCTGGTGGATGAAGCGCACGCGCAGGGCCGCAAAGTCATGTGCCACGCGCTCGGCGGGTCGGGGCTGCGGCTGGCGCTCGAGGCAGGCGTGGATTCCATCGAGCACGGCTGCTACCTCGATGAGGATCCCGAGCTCATTCCCATGATGGCCGAGCGGCGCACGTTCTTCGTGCCCACGCTGACCGTGTACACGTATCACAGCGAGTCGAAGGCGCCGCACGTCCGTGAACGCTCGCGCGCGCTGCGCGAGCATCACTTCGCCAGCATTCAACGGGCGCTGGCGGCCGGTGTCCGCGTCGTGGCCGGCACCGACGCCGGCGGTCACGGACATCCACCGAACGCGGCGGAGCTCGAGCATCTCGTGGCGGCCGGACTGACGCCGATGCAGGCGATCCAGGCAGCGACCAGCATCGCCGCCGAGTGCCTCGGGCTCGAGCGGGAGATCGGAACGGTCGAGAAGGCCAAGCGCGCCGACCTCGTCGTCGTCGCGGGCGATCCGCTCGCCGACGTTCGGATTCTCCAGGCCGAGGACCGCATCCGGCTCGTGGTGAAGGACGGCGCGGTCGCCGTCCGGCGGTGACGATGACCGAGCGCGAGGCGCTGGCCGTTCTGCGCGGCGACGATCCCGCGCGTGCCGCTCGCGCGGCAAACGCGCTGTGGCAGATGTGGCATCAGTCGGGACGGAGCGAGCTCGATGCCCTGCTTCTGCGAGGCATCGAGGCGATGCAGAGCGGACGTCTGGAAGAGGCCGACGGCGTCTTCACGCGGCTGATCGACGCGGCGCCGGAGTTCGCCGAGGGCTGGAACAAGCGCGCGACGGTCCGTTACATGGCGAAGGACTATGCCGGCTCGATCGCCGACTGCCGCGAGACGCTCGCGCGCAACCCGAATCACTTCGGCGCGTTGTCCGGCCAGGGCCTCTGTCACATGGCGCTCGGGGAGTACCGCGAGGCGGAGGGCCTGTTCCGCCGCACGCTGGCCGTGCATCCGCATCTCGACAGCGGGCGCGCGAATCTTCGGACGGCGGTCAACGAGCTGGTGAAGTGGAACTGATTCGCGGCTGACGGCAGTCGCGCTACGCGCCGCCCGATTCCGCCGCCGCGAGCCTTCGGATCGCGGTGATCTCGCCGGGTCGCATGTTTCGGTCCTCGCATTTCCACGCGGCAACGGCAGGCAGCACCGCGCGAACCGGCGGCAAATCGAAATGGCTGAGGAACTCGCGCACAAAGGTCTCGCGGACAGTCGTGAGCGTGCCCGCATCGGGCAGCTCGGCCGCCACGAGCACGAGCCACGTCGCGGCGACGTCGACGGCGCCGGCACCACTCCGCGCGTTCGTCCAGTCGATCAGCACAGGACCACGGCTCGAGAGGATGACGTTGAGCGGGTGAAGATCCAGATGGACGACGCAGCCGGCACCGTCGAGGAATCGCTCGAGCCACTCTGGTGCGGGGATTTCGTGAAGCCTGCGATGAAGACGGGCGAGCGTCGCGGCGTGAGTCCGCGCCGACGACACGTCGCCAGCGAGCACGTCGAGCATCGTCCGGCCGTCGACGCGCTCCATGACCAGCTCGGTGCCGCCGGCGGTCACATCCTCGACACGCGGCGCAGGGAAGCCGTGCGCGCCCGCGTACTGCATCACTCTCGCCTCGCGCTCCATCGACCGGCCGCGACGCGAGCGGCGAACGACCAGATCGGGACCGTACGCGAAGATGTCGGCGTCGCGGCCGGAGGCGATCAGAGGACCGAGCTCACGCATTGCGTGTAGCATAGCCGGCCATGGACTTCGGATTCAGCCCCGCCGAGCAAGCGTTCGCCGAAGAGGTGCGCGCGTTTCTCCGCGCCAATCCGCTCGACCGGTTTGCGCTCGACGGCATGGACGCGGGCTACGGCTCCGGCGCGCATTCGCGCGCATTCATGAAAGCGCTGGGCGAGCGCGGCTGGATCAGCATGTGTTGGCCCGAGGCGTTCGGCGGGCAGACAAAGCCGATGTTCTTCAAGCTCGTGCTGTTCGAGGAGCTCGCGCTCGCCGGCGCGCCGTTCGGGCCGCTCGCCGGCTCATGGCAGACGGCGGACGCCATCATCGACTACGGCAGCGAGCGATTGCGCCGCGACGTTTTGCCCGCCGTCGCGCGCGGCGAGGCGACGTTCTGGCAGGGCTACAGCGAGCCCGATGCCGGCTCGGACCTGCTCGCGCTCAAGACCGAGGCGCGGCGCGACGGCAATGATTACGTGATCCGAGGCCACAAGATCTGGTCGAGTCACGCCGGGATCGCGACGCACGGCCTGGTGTTCACGCGAACCAGCCGCGAGGCGCGGCGCAGCCGCGGCTTCAGCATGTTCGTGGTGCCGAACAGCACTCCCGGAATGGACATTCGGCCTATTCGCAGTCTCACCGGCGGCGTCTACCACTACGAAGTGTTTCTCGACGACGTGCGCGTGCCCGAGGAGCTTCGGCTCGGCCCCGAGGGCGAAGGCTTCCAGGCGCTCCTCAACGGTCTCGACTCCGATCGATTCTGGGGTCGCTTTTACAAGGCGCCCGCGCTCGAGCGGGTGCTGCGGCGACTCGTCGACCACGCGAACGCGACTGGCGCGAGCCGAGACGCGGGCGTGCGGCGACGCATGGCGTCGATGGCTGCCGAGATCGCGGCGCTTCGCTTCCTCTTCTATCGCGCGGCGTGCCTGCTGCGCGACGGCGCACCGATCACGTACGAAACCGCGGTGGCGAAAGTCTACGCCGACGAGCTCGGACAGAAGCTGGCGCGGCTCGGCATGGATCTGCTCGGGCCGTGGGCGCCGCTGCGGGCGGGCTCGCGCGAGGCGCCGCTGGGCGGCGACATCTCGCACGCGTATTTGACCAGCCTGGGACACACGATCGCCGGGGGTACCGCCGAGGTCCTGCGCACCACCGTCGCCGTGCGCGGGCTCGGGCTGCCCGCGGAGCCGCGCCGAGCCTGACATGGACTTCCGTCCGTCGTCCGCGCAGCAGCTGCTGATCTCCACGGCGCGCGAGTTTCTACGCAAAGAATGTCCGCCTGAGCGCGCGCAGCAGATCGCACTCGATCCCCTCGGCTTCGACGAGGCGCTCTGGCGGCGCATGGCAGAGCTCGGCTGGCAGGGACTTCTCGTTCCGGCCGATCTCGGCGGCAGCGACGGATCGTTGCTCGATGTCATCTTGCTGATGGAAGAGATGGGACGCGTCGGCGCGCCCGGACCATTTGTGCCGAGCGCTGTCGTGGCGACCTCGCTGCTGCTTGCTGCAGGTAGCGCCGATCAGAAAAAGCGCTGGCTGCCCACGATGGCAGCCGGCGAGCGAATCGTCAGCGTTGCGCTCGCTGAGACGGGCAATACGCTCGAAATCGACCGGCATGGGCGCTTGAACGGCCGTGCGCTGTTTGTCGAAGCGGCTCACGTCGCCGACGCGCTCATCGTTGCCGCTCGCGACGACGGCGCGCGGCGTCTTGCGCTCCTGCCGGCCGATCGGCCGGGCGTCACACGACAGCCGCAGGAGACCATCGGGCCGGAGAAGTTGTTCGAAGTCACATGCGACGCCGTCTCGCTGACCGCGGCGGACATCCTCGATCGGCAAGACGCTGGCTTCGAAGCGTTCCAGGTCGGCGCGCTCGCGCGAACGGCGGAGATGGTCGGCGCCGCACAGCGCGTGCTCGAGCTGGCCGTCGAGCACGCGAAGACGCGGGTGCAAGGCGGACGACCGATCGGCGGCCACCAGGCGATCCAGCACGCGTGCGCCGATCTGGTGCGCGACGTCGATGCCTCGCGCGGCCTGCTCTATGCCGCCGCGTGGAAGGCCAGCGAAGGCGAGCCGGCGGCCGCGGACATCGCGATGGCGAAAGCGTACGCGAGCGAGGCGTGCCTCGCCGTCGCACGACGCGGGCACCAGATCTTCGGCGCGATCGGCTATTGCGAGGAGCATCCGCTGCATTTGCTGCACAAACGCATCCTCGCCGCCAGCGTAGACTGCGGCGACGTCGCCCAGCACCTCGAGCATGTCGCGCACGCCATCGGGCTGAACGCATGAAGCTCAGCGTCGAGTTTCCGAGCGTGGCCTACCGCGAAGGGCCCGCGGCGGTTACTCGGATGGCGCGGGCCATCGAGCAAATCGGCTATGACCATATCGACGTCTTCGACCACGTCGTCATGGGCTGGCCGATCGCCGGTAGGCCGCCGGGGCCCTACACGGCGACGATGCCGATCCTCGAAGCCCTGATGGCGCTGTCGTACTTGGCGGCCGTGACGACGCGCGTGACGCTCGGCACCGAAGTGCTCGTGCTCCCGCAGCGTCACCCAACGCTCGTGGCAAAGCAGGTCAGCACGCTCGACACACTGTCCGGCGGGCGCGTGCGCTTGGGCGTCGGCGTCGGCTGGCAGGAATCCGAGTACGAGGCACTCGGCGAAGAATTCGGGACGCGCGGCGCCCGCATGGACGAGGCGATCGCGCTGCTGCGCGCGTGGTGGAGCGAGCCGCAGGTGGATTTCGCGGGTCCGCGCTATCCCGTGACCGCGATGGCGATGGAGCCGAAGCCCCCGCAGGGACGTCGGCTACCGATCTGGATCGGCGGAATGTCGGAGCCGGCGTTTCGGCGCGTCGGGCGTCTGGGCGACGGGTGGCTCGCGAGTCGCGTCACCGACGCGGCCAGCGCGCGCACGGCGCTCGACGCGATTCGTCGCCACGCCGAGGCGGCCGGCCGCGACCCGGCGACGATCGGACTGCAGAGCATGGTGGCCCCGCCGCCGCGCGACGCCGAGCGCAAGCGGTTTTACGCCGAGCACGATCGCGTCGTGGCGCGAGTCGCGGAGATTCAGTCGATGGGCTTCGGCTGGGCGGCTGTCAACGCGACCGCGATCTTTCAGGCCGGCGCGCGGTCGGTCGACGCGATGCTCGATGCGCTCGCGGCGCTGCACGGAAAGATCCGCGCGGCAATCGGGTAGCGCGTTCTAAACGGCCAGATACCCTCCGTCGACCACGAGCTCGGTGCCGGTGATGTAGGACGCCTCGTCGGAGGCCAGGAACAACACGGCGTGCGCCACCTCCTCGACGCGCCCCTCGCGCTTCATCGGGACGGCGGCAAGCATCTTTGCGCGCCACGTCGGATCGGCGGACGTCTTCGACGTCCGCATCGGCGGCATGAAGCCCGGATGCACCGAATTCACGCGAATGCCGTCAGGCGCGAACTGCACGGCCGCGGTCTTCGTCATGATGCGCACCGCGCCCTTCGAGGCGTTGTACGCCATGTGCACGCCGTCCTGACCCACGAAGCCCGAGATGGAGGAGATATTGACGATCGCGCCGCCGCCCGCCTGCTTCATGAGCGGAATCACGTGCTTCATGCCGAGGAAGACGCCCTTGGCATTGATGCTCATCACCTTGTCCCACGCGACGCTGCTCAGCATGTCCGAATCGTAGGTGCCGCTGATCCCCGCGTTGTTGACGAGCACGTCGAGCTTGCCGAACGCGCTCACTGCCGCCTTCACCGCCGCGTCCCACTCCGTCTCGCTCGTCACGTCGAGCTTGACGAACCGCGCGGCGCCGCCGATCTTGTCGGCGACCTGTTTGCCCTCCGCCGACAGCACGTCCGCGACGATGACCTTGGCGCCCTCGCGCGCGAAGATCTCCGCCTCGCTCCGTCCCATACCGCTGGCGGCGCCCGACACGAGCGCGACTTTTCCGGCGAGCCTCATCGTGCCCTCTCCTTCTTCGCCGACGGCGGCGTGCTGAGCGGCAGCTGCGAGCGGCCGGCAGACGTGCCGCCGTTGACGCCGATGACCTCGCCCGTCATGTACTCCGCGTAGGGCGAGGCGAGAAACAGCGCGGCGTTGGCGATGTCCTTCGGCGTGCCCTGCCGGCCCCACGGGATGCCCTTGGTGAGCGTCGTCACGTACTCGTCGGTGAGCGGCGACATCTCGCTGTCGACGCGCACGAAGCCCGGCGCAATGCAGTTGACGTTGATCTTCGACTTCGCGAGCTCTAGCGCCAGAACCTTGGTGAACATCACGACGGCCGCCTTCGAGGCGCAGTAGTGCGCGGCGCCCGGCCGCCCGCTCGCATACGCGCCCGACGAGATCGTGATGATCTTGCCGCGCGTGCCGGAGGCGACCATGGAACGCGCGGCAGCCCGGCACGTGAGGAACACGCCGCGGACGTTCGTCTCCATCACGCGGTCCCACTCCTCGACGTCCATGTTGACGACAGGCGTGTTGGGATAGATGCCGGCGTTGGCGATGAGGACGCCGAGCGGGCCGAGCTGCTTTTCTGCCGCGCTCACGAACGCCCCGACCGAGGCCTCGTCGCGCACGTCAACGACCTGGGAGAAGACGCGATCGCCAAGCGCGGACGCCGCGCGCTTGAGCGGCGCTTCGCGCAGGTCGCCCAGCGCCACGCGCGCCCCCGCAGCGTGGAACGCCTCGGCGATGCCCTGGCCGATCCCGGCGCCCGCGCCGGTGACGGCAACGACGGTGTTGGTGAAGTCGAGCGCGGGGCTCAATGCACGCTCCCGCCGCCATCGACGAGCAGCGTCTGGCCCGACATGAACGCGCTGTCGTCGGAGACCAGGTAGACGAGCGTCCCCACGAGATCCTCGGGAAGCTCGACACGCTTGAGCATGCGCGACTCGACGTTGACGCGCTTACGCTCCTCGGAGATGTTCTTCTCGTTCTCGCCGGACAGCGTGAAGCCCGGTGCCAGCGCGTTGACGCGGATGCCGTGCGGGCCCAGCTCGCGCGCGAGCGAGCGCGTGAACCCCACCACGCCGCCCTTGGACGTCGTGTAGTGGATGTAGTCCGGCACGCCTTTGAAGAACGTGCTGGACGAGATGTTGACGATGACGCCCGTGCCCTGCGCCTTCATCGTCGGGAACACTGCGCGCGCGCAGAGGAACAGCCCGCGGAGGTTCACCGCCATCACCGCATCCCACTCCTCGACGGGAATCTCCATGAACGGGCGCCGCTTGAGGTTGCCGTAGAGCGCGGCGTTGTTGACCAGGGCGTCGATCCGTCCGAAGCGCGCGAGCGTTTCGGTGGCCAGCCGCTGCGTGTCGCTCTCGCGCGAGACGTCGCACGTGACGGCCAGGGCCTGGCCGCCGCGCGTCTCGATCTCCGTGACGACCGGCTTGCAATCCAGTACGTCCGCGGCGACCACGCGCGCGCCCTCGGCGGCGAGGCCGACACAGTATGCGCGCCCGATGCCGCGCGCGCCGCCGGTGACGATGACGACCTTATCTGAAAGGCGCATGGCGTCCTCCTACTTGCGCTTGCCGGCGCCGCTCTGCTGCACGTGCCAGCGCGCGACCTCTTCGCACGTCGTGAACCACACGCCCTTCTGCTTGCGCATGAACTTCACGAGATCCTCGAGCAGCTGCACGCGCGAGGCCCGCCCGCTGATGAACGGATGACACGTCAGCACGAAGCAGGCGTTCTCCTTGTGCATGGCGGTGAACTCGGTGGACCAGAGGTTGAACACCCGCGCAGGATCGGCGATGACGTTGCCCGCGCCGTAGACGTGACGGAACAGCGGCGCGTCGTCCATGATCCATTGCACCGGCACCTCGGTCAGCGGCCCCTCCGGCGTATCGACGTCATACGGGACGTCGTTGCCCATCAGCGAGCTGTCGTACAGAAAGCCGTTGCGCTTGAGCAGCGCCGGCGTCCACACGTTGACGTCCCACGACGGTGAGCGATAGCCGGCCGGCTTCACGCCGAGCTGGTCCTTCAGGATGGCGAGCTGCTCGGCCATCACGCGCTTTTCCTGCATCTCGTCGAGCATGCCGACGGCCTCGTGCACGTTGCCGTGGGCGCCGATCTCGTGGCCGGCGTCGCGGATGCGCTTGCACGGCGCCAGATGATTCACGACCGTCCAGCCCGGGATATAGAAGCTCGCCTTCAGCTTGAGGCGATCGAGCAGGCGGAGGATCCGGTCGACGCCCACGCGTGGCCCGAAGCGGCGCTCCTCGAGATCGCCGAGACTGCGCTTGGCCTTTTCGGGCTCACGGAAGAGGAAGCCGGATTCCGCGTCGACGTCGAACGACAGTACCGCCGCAGACTGGTTGCGCTTGGGCCACTGGTAACGCATGGGCGGGAGGTTATACTCGTCCGCACTTCACGGCAACCGCAGTGCCTGCGAAGGAGGCGACATGACACTCTCGCGGCGCGATTTCGTGACTTCGAGCGCGGCGGCGGCGACGGCTGCGGTCGTCGGTCTGCGGCCGCGGAGCGTCGCCGCGCAGACGCCCAAGAAGGGCGGCACGCTGCGCGTCGGGTTCTATATCGAGGCGGCGACCATGGATCCGCACCTGTCGGGCAGCAAGGTGGACCGGCAGGTCTATCACAACATCTACGAGCCGCTCGTGACGCTGGACGTCAAGCTCGGCATCAAGCCGGGGCTCGCGGAATCGTGGACACAGCCCGATCCGAAGACGCTCATCTTCAAGCTGCGTCGCGGCGTGAAGTTCCACGACGGCACCGACTTCAATGCCGAGGCCGCGCAGTTCAACTTCGACCGGATGAAGACGGAGCCGAAGTCGATCCGGAAGGGCGAAGTCGCCAACATCGGGAGCGTCGAGGCCGTCGACGCGTACACGATCAAGTTGAATCTGAAGAAGGCCGACGCGAGCCTGCTCGCCACGCTCACCGACCGCGCGGGCATGATGATCTCGCCGAAGGTCGTGCAGGAGCGCGGCGTGGAGCTCGGCCGCAACGCCAAGGGCGCCGGCACCGGGCCGTTCGAGTTCGTGGAGTGGATCAAGGACGACCATCTGCTCATCAAGCGCAACGAGCAGTACTGGAGCAAGCAGGGCGGACCCTACCTCGATCGCGTGCGCTACCGGCCGATTCCCGACGACACGGTCAAGCTGCAGAGTCTGCAGAGCGGTGAGATCGACGTGATCGACTACGTGCAGCCGCGCGACGTGGCGGCCGTCAAGGCGGACAAGAACGTCACCGTGCTCGACGTGCCGTCGCTGGCGGCCTTCGCCTATCAGCTCAACTTCGGCCGCGCGCCGTTCAACGTGAAGGCAATCCGCCAGGCCGTGGCCTACGCCATCGACCTCGAGCAGATCGTCAAGGGCGTGTGGCTCAACGTCGGTTATCCCGCGAACGGGCCGATCCCACCGACATCCTGGGCGTACGACAAGTCGATTCCGCCTATCAAGCGCGATATCGCGAAGGCCAAGGCCAAGCTGGTGGAGGGCGGCAAGCCCGGCGGCTTCGAGTTCACGATGACGACGAACAACATTCCGATCAACGTGCAGGAGGCCGAGGTCATCCAGGCGCAGCTGCGCGAGGCCGGCATCACGATGAAGATCAAGCTCGTTGACGCGTCGACGCTGATCTCCGACGGCAACGCGAAGAACTTCGAGATGATCTCGTTCCAGTGGAGCGGACGCCCCGATCCCGACGGCAACATCTATCAGTTCTTCAGGACGACGCCGGGCACGTCGTTCAACTGGTCCGGCATCTCCAACGAAAAGCTCGACGCGCTGCTCGACCGTTCGCGCGAGGTCAGCAACCAGGCCGACCGCAAGAAGATCTTCAGCGACATCACGAAGATCCTGCAGGACGAGCTGCCGATGGTCTTCATCGTCCATCCGATCGAGCCCAAGGCATTCAGCCAACGTGTGCAGGGTTACGAGCCGGTTCCCGACGGCATGATGCGCTTCAAGGACGTGTGGCTGAAGTAATCGTTCGGCGGCTCCTCGCCACCGTCCCCGTTCTGCTGCTCGTCACGGCCGGGGTCTTTCTTCTCCTCCACCTCACGCCCGGCGATCCCGTCGACGCGATGATGGCGGAGTCCGCCGACGCCACCGCCAAGGAAAGCCTGCGGCGCGAGCTGGGCCTCGACCGCCCCATCGCCGTGCAATACGTGGCGTGGATGGGGCGATTGCTCCGCGGCGACCTCGGCCGCTCGATCCGCAACGGCGAGCCCGTGATCGAAAACGTCGGCCGCCGCATCCGGCCGAGCCTGGAGCTGGCGCTGCTCGCCATGACCATCGCCGTCCTCGTCGCGTTTCCCGTCGCCATCGCCTCCGCCGTCCGTCACAACACCGCCGTCGATCGGCTCGGGACCTCGTTCGCGCTGTTCGGGATCTGCCTGCCGAATTTCCTCCTCGCGCTGCTGCTCATCTTCGTATTCGGCGTGACGCTGCGATGGCTGCCGATCTCGGGCTATCTCGACCCGCTGGACGAAGGCTGGTCGGGCTTTCGCTCCCTGGTGCTGCCCGCCGTGACGCTGGGCTTAGCACTGGCTGCGGTGATCATGCGCACGCTGCGCTCGAGCTTGCTGGAGGCGCTCGGCGAGGACTACGTGCGAACGGCGCGCGCCAAGGGACTGTCGGAATCGGTCGTGATTCGCGGTCATGTGCTGCGAAACGCGCTGATCCCGGTCGTCACCGTGCTCGGCCTGCAGCTGGGCACGCTGATCGGCGGCGCCGTCATCACCGAATACATCTTCGCGCTGCCGGGCGTGGGCCGTCTCGTGGTCGATGCGGTGTTCGCACGCGACTATCCGCTGGTCCAGGGCGTGATTCTGCTCATCGCGATCGGTTTCATCGTGAGCAACCTGCTCGTCGACTTGCTCTATGGCTGGATTGATCCCCGAATCCGCGTTCGCTGAGCGCGCGCTGGCCGCGCGCACCGACACGGCGGTTCGCGATCGCCGCTGGGACGCGCTGCGGCGCGCCGTGCGCGCACGGCTGGCGCCCTTCGGCGCCGCCGTGCTCCTCACTGCCGTCATCGTCGCGCTGGCGGCCCCGCTGCTGTCGCCGTACGATCCGCTCGCGCAGAATCTCGGCAACAGCCTGGCGCGGCCGGGGCGCGCGCACTGGCTCGGCACCGACAACGTCGGCCGCGATGTGCTGAGTCGCGTGATCTGGGGCACGCGCGTGTCGCTCGTGGCCGGTTTCGTCTCGATCGCGATCGCCGCGGCCGCGGGCGGCATGCTCGGCATGCTGGCGGGCTACGCGGGCGGCCGCTCCGACGGCGTGGTCATGCGGCTCATGGATGCCGTGCTGTCCTTTCCACCGCTCGTACTGGCGCTGGCGCTCGGCGCGGTGCTCGGCGCAGGACTCGGCGGCGTGCTGATCGCGCTCGGCGTCGTGTACACGCCGACGTTCGCGCGGCTCATGCGCGGCCAGGTGCTGAGCGTGAAGACGCGCGAGTACGTCGACGCGGCGCGCGCGCTCGGCGCCTCCGGCTGGTGGATCGCGCGCCATCACGTGCTGCCCAACGCCGCCACACCGATCGTCGTGCAGGCATCTCTGAGCGTTGCGTTCGCGATTCTCGCCGAAGCCTCGCTGTCGTTCCTGGGCCTCGGTGTCCAGCCGCCGGCCGCGTCGTGGGGCAGCATGATCAACGCCGGCCGCGGCTATCTACAGCAGGCGCCGTGGATCGTTTTCGGTCCGGGCGCGGCGTTGTTCGTGACGGTCGTCGGCCTCAACTTCGTTGGCGACGCGATTCGCGACGGCCTGGACCCGCGCCTGACGCGGTAACCGCGCTCGGGCGTATACTCCCCGCCATGTCGATCGCCTCCGACTACGCCCGGCTGCAGGAGCGGATCCTCGCCCGGGACCAGGTCGGCGCCAGCGCGGCTCTCTACGAGCTGATCAAGCAGAAGCGGCCAGCGACGGAGATCATGTCGGAGACGGTGCGTATCCACGCGCCGTACACCCACGTGCCGTACCATCAGCGGCTCGACGACGGCGTCGTGAAGTTCGTCAACAACGATCATTGCCTGCTGAGTGAGCGCGTATCGCTGCCGCTCGCCGCGATGGTGCGCCCCGAGCTCGCGATGCTGCCGTTGGCCCAATCCGTCTGGTACATCCCGAGCGGCCTCGATCCGTGGAATCAGCTGCTCGGCAAAGCGCCGGGTCACTACACGCGGCTCTACGAGATCAAGGTGAATCAGGCGCCGCCGATGCCCGAAGCGCACTGGCCCGATCAGGAGCCGCTGCCGCTGCAGGGACCGATCGGCGAGCGGCTCAATCACTGGCTGACGCTCGTGCAGCGCGGCGAGGTGCTGCAGGCCTATCGCGTCTTCCTCGGCCTCATGCAGGACACGCCGCATCGGCGCCAGGTGCTCGCGCATCTCGCCTTCGCGGGACTGATCGACGTGCAGGACCGCATGCTGAACAACCGCTCCTACACGACCGGGCACAAATCGTTCCGCGCACGCGCCACCATCGAGCTCGGCGAGGCGCTCGGCTGGGACGCGGCGCACCACGTGCTGTACGCGGGCGTGCCGGACATCGCGGTGGGCCCGCGCTGGTACTCGACCTACGAGATGGGCTGCAACGTCGTCCAGAATTTTCTGGACGGCCGCGACGCCGATCTGCTGCGTCAGGACACGCCGCTGACCGCGGCCGAAGAGGCGATGCTCGTCGAGACGATCACGCGCCAGCGCGAGTGGTCGGCGATCGACGCGGTGGTCGCGCTGCTGAAGGCCGGGTGCAGTCCGCGCCGGATTCTCGACGCCATCCAGGTGGCTTCGGCGCAGGTCATCCTCGAGACCGGCGCACCGAACAACTTCTCGATGTCGCAGCACGGCTACGAGTATTGCAACACGCTGGCGTGGTTCTACGACACGTTCGAGCATCCGCACCGGCTCAAGCTCTTGTTCGTCGCGACCTCGTTCATCAACCGCGCAGCGGAGCACCAGGCCAACACGCCGGACAACGGCCGCCGCGCGATCGTGACGCCGCCCGGCGCGGACTCGCTCGGGCCCGGCGCGCTGCTCGAGCGGTTGGAAGCCGCGCTGCTCGCGCTGCGTCCCGACGAGGCCGTGGGCCTCACCGCCGCCTATCTGAAATGCGGGGCCGATCGCGTGGCGCTGGTGCAGACGCTGGCGACGGGGGCGACGAAGATCGGTAACGATCCGCACAATCAGGAGCTCGGCCTCTGCCTGATCGAGGACTATCTCAAGAGCAAGGCGGCGGATCGTGAGCGTCTGCTGCTCGCGTGCGCCCAGCACACCGCGGGACACCGCAAGTACGGCGATCACCTCGAAGCGTATCGCCGCTTCGCCGAAGCCTTCGACCTGTCCTAGACCGTCGCCGGCTCGCACCCGACGACCGCGCGCGGCGGTAGCAGCAGATAGGACAGCAGCCACCCGACGACCCCCGCGAAGACGACGACGCCCATCCACAGGTGCGGCGAGTAGCCGATCCCGACCGTGACGGCGAGCGCCGCGAAGTAGCCGGCATACAGCAGCGCGGGCACGCCAATCGCGAACCAGCGAAACGCCGCCGGCCTCGACGCTGACGGTCGGAGCACCGCGCGCAGAACGTCGCCCGCGATCGCGGCTGCGACCATCGCCGCCACCGGGACCACCGGATACGGGCCGTGGTCGAATAGGAAGCCGGTCGCGATCGAGTTGAGACCGACCATGATGGTCAGCGCGCCGGCCGGGAGCCGGCCCTGACGCAGCAGCAGGAGGAGCGGCGCCATGAGGATGACCGTCGTGAGCAGCATGCTGACGATGCCGAGCTCGGTGACGTCTTGCGACCAGCGCCGAGGACCGGCGGCCCAGAGATTGGCAAGCGGATGCGCGATCTGCGTGAAGAACGTCAGGTTCGAGACGAGGCACGTCAGCGACAGCAGCATCGGCAGCTCGTCGCGCCAGCGCCCGGGCGGCCGTCGAAGCGCCGCACGCAGCGGGCCTGTCGTCATCAGGCAGAAGCCGAGCGCGAGCACCGCGTGGGCGGGGCTGAGCAGCGCCTCGACGTTGGCTTCGAAGCCGAAGATGCTGTGCCACGCGAGATCGAAGGGGCCGCCGACGAACCAGAGCGCGACGCCGGCGAGCGAGAGGCCGTAGCCGCCGGGCAGCGCGTCGCGCCCGCGCGCGCCGTGCGCGATGCGCCAGACGGCCGTCCCGAGCAGCAGCGCCGTCATCGCAAGGAACCCACCATAGAGCACGGCGTGCCACGGCGTGAAGAACGTGTCGTCGACGCGGCCGTGACTGTGCGCCCAGCCATCGAGATGAACGCCGCCCAAGAAGATCAACGACAGGACGGTCGCGATCCAGTCGAATGTCATCGGCGTCGGTGCTCCTTTCGGATCGGATGCGCGCCACGCTCGGCGCGCGTGAAGGCGTTGGCGATCAGCGTGATGGCGGTGCGGCGGGCGGTGGCGTCGTCGAGGTCGGCGTCGCGATCGCGATGCCGGTGCATCGCGAACCAGGCGACCGTCTCCAGCACGAAGCGCGCGGCGCCCGACGCGCTGGGCGCGTCCGCGAGCAGGCCGGCCTGCGCGCGCGTCTGGAGATAACGCTCCAGGCGCCGCAGCAGACCGCGCCGCATGTCCACGTAGAAGACGTGCGCCAGCTCGGGCCAGTCGAGCGCCGAGCGCTCGAGCATGATGATGCCCTGCCAGGCGCCGGCGACCCGATCGTAGAGGGCGCCGACGATCGCTTCGAGCTCGGCGCGCGCGTTTCTGGGCCGTCCATCCCGCAGCGCGCGCTCGAGGGGCGGCAACGCGCTGTCGGCCGCGAGCCGCTCGCGGAGCCGCTCGAGCGTCGCGCCCGGCGGCGGCGTGGCGATGGGCAGCCGCGGCGCCGGACCGTTCGTCTCAGCCATGAACGCGCGGTCCACGACGAGGTGGAAGAGCGCTTCTTTGCCGGCGACGTAGCCGTAGAGCGTGCCCGGGGCGACCCGCATCTCGCGCGCGACGTCCGACATCTGCGCGCGGCGATACCCCTTGTCCGAGAAAACGCGCAGGGCGGCGGCAATGACCTGGTCGAGCCCGTCGGCGGGACGACGCCTCATGGGCTCGAATAATAACTGAATCGGTTATTCAGTCAAGGATACGCAGCGACTCAGGCTCCGAATGCCTGGAGCGGCAGCGCGAGGCTCACACGGGTGCCGCGTCCCATCGCTGAATCGATTGCGACCGCCCCGACGGCTCGTGCACGGGCCTGCAGGTTATCGAGCCCTCGGCCACGCACCACTGCCGCCGGGTCAAACCCTATTCCATCATCGATGACCTCGATGACGAGCGTGCGATCGACGTCATCGACGTGGGTTCGTACCGTGATGGTCTTGGCCTGCGCGTGCTCGAGGGCGTTCGTGATCGCCTCCAGGAGCATCCGCTGGATGGCGAGCACCCCCTGCGGGGTCAGGTGATCGATGCGCGGCAGCTCCCCGACGAGCCACTGAAAACGCGCGCTCGAATTCTCGATCGCTTCGCGCATGCGATGGCGGACGTTGCCCAAGACCACGCCGAGGTCGCCGTCCACAGGTCCGAGTGAGTCGACGGCCAGGCGCAGCTCGAGGAGCGCCTCCTGCGCGCGGCGCTCGATGGCGGCTCGTTCGGTCTTGCCCGAGTGAATCATACCGATCAGGCTCAGCAGGCTCGAGCCGACGCCGTCGTGCATGTCGGCCATGATCCGATTACGTTCCAGCGCCCGTGCCCGCTCGAAATCCGCTTCAAGCAGCCGCTGATAGCTCGCGGCGATTTCCCGCGTGGTCTCTATCACCCGACGCTCCAATTCAACATTGGCGTGCTCGACGGCGGCGACGGCCCTGAAGTGGCGGTCAGCGATCGTGGCCCCGATCGCGAACAAGAGGAGTGGGACATGGAAGTGGGTCAACGTGAGGTTGTCGTAGTTGAGCCATCCCATCCAGCGTCCAAGGTCGAAGACATTGAGCACCGCCGCGAGCGCGATGCCCGCGAGCACGACCCTGAACGACACGTCACGCTTTTCGGCGCGGACACCGAGAAACACCACCAGCGCGGCGAGCGCGACCAAATACGTGATGCTCCACAGCGTGATGATGCCGCTTTGGAACGCCTCACCGGCGAGAGGCATCGCCGCCGCACCGCAGAGCGTGAACAGCCATATCCCGGATTCGATGGCCGGCGAACGGCGGCCCCCCACACGGAGGCACAGCACGAGCAGCGGCGCGGCGTAGGCGAAACGGAGCGGGAAATTGATCAGGCTGCCGGCAAGTTTCCATTCGCCGAACTGCGGACCGAACCAGGGCACCGACATGACGGCCCATGCGAAGGCGGTGATGGCGAACCAGAACATGACCGGATCACGGCTTCTTCGCCAGAACACGCCGGCGATCAGTCCGATCAGCAGTGCCGCTCCACCGAACATTCGCAGTGAGTCGACCTGCAGCGCGGCCCTGCGAAAGAACATCGGCGTGACCGTCCCGCCGGGGCCCACCGTCACCGTCGCCAGCCCCTGTCGCAGGTCTGCGGTAGCGTCGACTCTGACGTGAATGACGTTCCGGCCGTCGCGTAACAGCGCCGGGGAAATCGCAAATCGCATGGGGGAATCCCAGTTGAGCGCTCGTGCGTCGCCCTGAATCAGACCCGTCCCGACGCGCGCCCCATTGAGCAAGACCACGAGACGGCGCGCGCTTCCGCGAGGAACATAGATCGTGTGGATCGAGTGGCGGCCCGGCGGCAACTCGAATTGCATTCGGTACCAGCCGACACCCGAGACACCCGGACGCGACACGTACCAGTCATCCGGCAGAGTCACGCGCTGCCATCCAGCAGCATCGCCAGGCGGATGATCGGAGTCGTGGAGGACGAAGTCGGCGGCCCGGAATTCGAAGACGGCCTGGGCGGCGGCCCCGGTCGGGGCCGCGATCCAGAGACACGCCGCCCCCAGCAGGCCGAGACTCCACGCGCTCATGACAAGAGACCGCGCCGACCGGCTTCGAACACGGCCTGGGTCTTCGAATGGACCGCGAGCTTTCCGTAGATTCGCTTCAGGTGCGTGTGGACCGTGCTGAACGTGATGCCGAGGTTGTCGGCGATCTCGGCATACGAGAAGCCACGCGAGATCGCGTTCAAGATCTCAGCCTCGCGCGGACTGAGCTCGGTCTCCTCGCCTGTGCTCCCCGTCGGTTCGGCGACATGCTGCCGGTGGTTCGGTCGGCTCGGTTGTAGTCGTCGGAGAACCTGGCGCGCGATGAGGGGAGAGAGCGGCGAGCCGCCATTGCGGATATCGCGTATGTCGATGGTGACGTCGCGCTCGAGCGAGCCTTTGAGCAGATAGCCGCGCGCGCCCGCTCCCAGCGCCGCCAGTACGTTCGCCTCGTCGCCGAAGACACTGATCACCAGCACGTCGCAGGCCGGGTGTCGTCCCGCGGTGAAGCGCACGACCTCGAGCCCCGACATGTCCGGCAATCCGAGATCGACGAGGAGGACGTCGGGCGCGTTCGCCGCAAGCCCCGCAAGGGCGGCGGCACCCGTGCGGTACGTCGCGATCAGCTCGAGCCAGTCCTTCCCACGGATCGAGGCCGCGAGGCGCTTGCACATGTCGGCGTCGTCCTCGACCAGCGACACGCGCGTGCGCCTCGTGTTCTTCATCGGCGACCTCGCGCGGGGAGCATAACGCGAACTGCCAACGGCGTAGGTCCCCAATTCTGGGGATTGTTCTACGACACCCGACGTGGCGAAATCCCTCGACCAAGGAACGGTCGCGCCAGGAAAGAGAGGCGTCACCATGGCAGGCGTAATCGTGCTACTCGTCCTCATGTCCGTCGGTCTGAGCGCCGTGCCCAGGGAAGCGGCCGCTGATACGTTCGCTCTCGACGAGTTCGGCGTCACACGCCTCGGCACACCAATTTTTGATGATTCCTTTGGCCAAGTCGCGTCACTGAGTGGGGGATCCGGCACCGTCGTCTCATCCGGCGTTAACTTCCTCGCCCCACCAGGAGCGACGGGCCCTGCGAACTACTTCGTCGTGGGGACGATCCCCGAGACCACCATGAATAACGGCCAGGCGCTCCTCAATCCGGCCAATGGGAACACCATCCACCAGCCGGATCCCTTCATCCCGGTAATCCAAATCGTTTCCGCCGCTCTTCAGAGCGGCACCACGAGCCCGACCACGCCGCACACTTTGATGGGAGGGATGTCAGGGAATACGTTCACAGTCACCGGCCTGTTCGATCTGACGGTGCCCACGGTCATTCTGGGCACCTACGACATCATGGTCACCAACAACAGTCCCACCACCCCCGGGAATTTCCTCCAACTCCGCGTGCGCGATTGTTCAGCCAGCCTTGCCGGGTGCGCGGGTCTCACCGGCCCGGTCCTGCAATACGCCTGGTTGGATTTTGCCCACGATCTGTTCACTCCGATCAGTACGGTGCCCCTGGCGCCGCCGGTTGGGGCTACCCAGCTCGAGTTGGCGCTGACCAAAGGCAGTTCCAGCAGCGACGACATCACCGCGTCGTATCTCTTCTGCAACGGCAACACCTTCGCCACGTGTACCGGAAGTTTCACGACGCTCGGGACCAGCGGTGCCAGCACGGACGTCTTCACCTCGTCCGCAGAGTGGGTCGTGCCAGGCTTCCAGGCATTTCAGCCGGTTCCTGAGCCGGCCTCCCTGCTCTTGCTCGGCGTCGGCGTCGCTGCGCTGGCCGGCTTCAGGAAGCGTCGTTCGAGCCGCAACGCCGGGATCGAGGATCAGCGAACGATCAGGCCCTGAGGCTCCGTCCCTGCCCTAAGCCGGCTCTCCAGCGCGAGCGTGGCGATGTCGATCACCGCAACCTCGTTCGTCCCGCGTACCGCGATGAACGCGGTCTTGCCGTCCTTGCTGAAGCCGATGTTGGTGCCGCCGAGGCCGATCGTCAGGCGCTTCACTTCGTTGAACGTCCGCGCGTCAAAGATCTGCGCGAACGTGTCCTGGCCGTTCGTCACGAACGAGTAGCGCCCGTCGCGCGTCCACGCGTTGGTCACCGGCTGCTTGCCGGTCGGCTGGGTCGCCAGCACCGTCAGATCGGACGCGTCGAGCACCACGTTCGTGTTCGCGTCGGCCGTCTGCACCCAGACTTCTTTGCCGTCTGGCGACACGCGCAGCATGTGCGGCTTGCTGCGGGCGGGAAATGAGACGGTCTTGACCAGCGTGCGGCTGACCATATCGATCTTGGAGACCGTGTCCGCCTCGCGCTCCGGTGTGAAGCCGAACCGACCGTCCGGCGTGAGGTGAAGGTCTCAGGGAAACGCGCCGGTCTGGAGCGTGGAGTCGACGGCGCCGCCCTCGAGGTTCAGGAACGCGATGAGGTTGTCGCCCGCGACGTTGACCGCGGCCTTTTTCTTGTCGGGCAGGACGACCAGACTGTGGCCCGGCCCCTTGCCCAGCCCGGCGATCGTCTTCGTGATCGCCACCTGCCTGGGATCGATCGCGATGGCCTGGACTTGATCGTTGGGAAAGTCGTACGTCCAGATCCGCGCCCCGTCCCAGTACGTCTGCTCGTTGGACAACCAGCGCACCGAGGCGCCCAGCGGTCGGGTCTCGCGGACCACGCGGTCGGCGGCGTCGATCAGCGTGACGTCTTTCGAGCCGACGTTGAAGACGTAGACGGTCTCGCGGGTCTCTGTCGTGCCGGTCGTTGTGGCCGCGCGCACGGGTGCCGTACTGGTCCGCGGTGCCGAAGGAGGCGTCCCGCTGCCGGGTGCTGCGCAGGCAGACGCGATGAGTCCGAGCGCCGCGCTGCTCGCTCCCTTGAGGAGCGTACGGCGGTCGAGATTCGAGGAGAGGAGCCAATCCGTGCCGCCGACGAACACGCTCTTCGCCTCGTCACGCGAGGCGCAGTCTTCGGGACCTCAGTGCGAGGGCGGCGTGGCCGACGACAGGGGATTGAGCATCAGCTCCTCCGTTCCAGCGGGAAGTAGACTCAGCGGCGCAAGCGCAATAGAAGCCACGGCGTCACGCTCGGTTGGCGAGCGTCAGGCGCACCTCTTCCCAGGGGATGGTGCCCACCAGGATTCGCGAGAAGAAGGACGGCAAGGGTGCTCGACAGCATGGCTGATCGTCCCACGTCGATTACTCTTCGACAATCCTTCCCGCCGGACGGCCGGCGTTGGCGCACTCGGCCCGCCGCCAGCCGGTCATCCGGATCGCTCAGGCGGCACCGCCGCAAACCGCTGACAGGCGGCAACATCGAGTAAGTTCCGGCAGCCTGCACGGCCCGAGCCCGCGCCGTCTAGCGCAGTGACCATCTCGGCGCACTGATCGACGCCAAGCACACCGGGAACCGCGGCAAACCCAGTCTCGTCGAGCACTGAGATCGTTCCCATGTCCGTCTTGACGCTCGGCGTAACCCGCGGGACGGCCTGCCGCGCGCGCTGCTCGGGCGTCACGCGTGAGAGGCCGAACCGGCGGGTTCACGCGGACGTTATGCGGAGACCGAGCCATCTTGCCTGATGCGCCGAGCCGGCTTCGCGATCATCAGTTCAATGTCGCGCGAGGGGAACTCCGAAATGACTCCGACCAAGCGCCAGTACACGACCGGATTCTCGAAGAGGGCGAAGAGAGGCCCACCGCTCAGCCCGCCCCAGGCGGCGCCCGGGGACGGCGGCGGGTGACCCGGACGAACCACCCAGTCCTCACGCTGAAACCGCATCGTCAACTGATGATCGAATACACCCGTGATTGGACCGAAGCTGTACTGATAAGACCAATCCTGAGTATCCTCAAGCCGAAACCGCTTCTTGGAGGGGCCCAGGTAGCCGCCGAAGAAGCCTCCCTTCCCTTGCTGAGGCGTTGGTGGCGGCCAAGGTGCCGGGGCGACGTGGGGATCAACGCCGATCTCATGCATCTCGCTTGTGGTCACCCGAAATATGGCGATGTCGAGACTGTCGTCTCTATCAATCAAGCGCTCGGAAGGATCGAATAGGCAATGGCCGACCTGGCAGATGAGATCGGAGTGACAGAGCTTGGCTTTCTCTAACTCGGCGACAACGTGAGCTGCCGTGACTCCGAAGGTGCCCTTCCCAGCGTTCAGGAAAAAAGC
>DAIRVP010000080.1:0-23944 GCA_036802765.1 Candidatus Rokuibacteriota bacterium | reverse complement strand
GCACGGCGCAGATCCATCTCATGGGCGTCAACGGTCAGTCGAAGTTCGCCAAGGGCCCCGGCCAGGATCCGTCGCTGCCGCACGTGGCGCTGGCCGTCGCCGACATCCAGGAGACCCGCAATGAGCTCGATCGCCTGGGCGTGAAGTACTGGGTGGCCGAGAGCGTGGTCGGCCCGCAGTCGCAGCAGATCTTCATGAAGGATCCGTTCGACAACATGATCGAGCTGCACCAGATCGACACGTGTCGCTGCGTCACCGCGCGGCGCACCGCCGCCGGCGGCGGAAAGATGGCGTGACGGTTCCGGACGCGAGCATTCTGGCGGCGGCGACGCAGCTGGCCCGCGAAGAGCTGGCGCCGCGCGCCGCCGACTACGATCGTGACGCCAAGAATCCGGTGGACAGCTGGCGGGCGCTCGGTCGCGCCGGCTTCCTCGGCGCCACGATTCCGCGCGCTCACGGCGGGCTCGGACTTGGCAAGAGCGCGCTTGGGCTGACCGAAGCGATGTTCCGCGTCAGCGCGGGGCCACAGGCCGGCTGACGCCATGGCCGAGCCCGTCCGGCCGTTCACGGGCGCGGAGTTCCTCGAGAGTCTCCGCGACTCGCGCGAGGTCTGGATCTACGGCGAGCGCGTCAGGGACGTCACGACCCATCCCGCCTTTCGCAATCCGGCGCGCATGCTGGCTCGCCTCTACGATGCGCTACACGACAAGGCGCTGCAGCCGGCCCTGACCTGCCCGACCGACACCGGCTCGGGCGTCTTCACGCATCGCTTCTTCCGCGCGCCGGCGAGCGTCGACGAGCTCGTGGCCGGACGCGACGCCATTGCCGCCTGGGCGCGCCTGACCTATGGCTGGATGGGGCGGTCGCCAGACTACAAGGCGGCGTTTCTCGCCACCCTCGGCGCCAACGCCGACTTCTACGCGCCCTACCAGGACAACGCGCGCCGCTGGTACCGCGCCGCGCAGGAGCGCGTGCTGTTCTTGAATCACGCGCTGGTCCAGCCGCCAGTCGATCGCCACCGGCCTCCGGACGAGGTCGCCGACGTGTACGTGCACGTCGAGAAGGAGACCGACGCCGGCCTCGTCGTCAGCGGCGCCAAGGTGGTAGCCACCGGGTCGGCGCTGACGCACGCCAACTTCATCGCGCACCCGACCACGACGGTGATCAAGACGAAGCAGTTCGGCGCCGTCTTCATCGCGCCGATGGACACGCCCGGCGTGAAGCTGATCTGCCGGCCGTCCTATGCGATGACGGCGGAGGTCATGGGCAGCCCGTTCGACTACCCGCTCGGCAGCCGCATGGACGAAAACGACGCGATCCTCGTCCTCGACCACGCGCGCGTGCCGTGGGAGAACGTGCTCGTCTACGAGGACCTGGAAAAATCGGCGACGTTCTTCCAGCACTCCGGCTTTTTCCCGCGGGCGATGCTCCACGGCTGCACGCGGCTGGCGGTGAAGCTCGACTTCATCACGGGTCTCATGCTCAAGGCGGCCGAGGCGGTGGGCTCGTCCGAGCCGCGCCACATCCAGGCCTCGATCGGCGAGGTGATCGCCTGGCGCAATCTCTTCTGGGGCTTGAGCGATGCGATGGCACGAGCGGCGGTGCCGTGGGCGGGCACGACCGTGCTGCCCAACCCGGAATACGCGCAGGCCTACCGGCTGTTCGCGACCATCGCGTGGCCGCGCGTGAAAGAGATCTGCGAGAGCATCCTCGGCAGCGCGCTCATCTATCTCAACTCCCACGCGGTGGACTTCAAGACGCCGGAGCTGCGGACCTATCTCGACAAATACCTGCGGGGCTCGGACGGCACCAACGCCGTCGAGCGGACCAAGCTGATGAAGCTCCTGTGGGACGCCATCGGCACCGAGTTCGGCGGCCGCCACGAGCTCTATGAGCGCAACTACGCGGGCGCACCGGAGACGATCCGGTTCCTCACCTGGCAGATGGCGCAGACAAGCGGCGCGGCCGGCCGTTTCAAGGCCTTCGCCGAGCAATGCCTGGCCGAGTACGACCTGGAGGGCTGGACGGCGCCCGACCTCATCACCCCGCGCGATGTGAATCGCTTCCTGCAAAAGGACCCCGGCGGATAAGATGGGCCCGTGCGGATGATGCGTTTGCTCGCCACTGTCGCCGCCGTGGTCGCGCTCGCCGTCGCGTGCGACCGGGGCGGTGGCGGCAGTCCCGCGATCACGGTCGTCATCGCGGACTACAGCAAGGATCACACTCGGCCGTTCTGGCAGGCCCTCGCCGAGCAGTACACCAAGCAGGGCGGTCCCAAGGTCGATTTGCGGATCATCGACTGGAACTCGATCGATCAGCAAGTCACCACGATGATCCAGAACAACCAGCCGCCCGACGTGCTGAACCTGAACTCCTTCTCGTCGTACGCTCGGGACGGCCTCCTCTATTCCGCCGACGACGTGCTGTCGCCCGCGACGCGCGACGACTTCCTCGAAGCCTTCGCCCGCGGCGGCCAGTACCAGGGCAAGCTCTACGGCCTGCCGATCCTGTCGAGCGCGCGCGCTTTCTTCTACAACCGCGATCTGTTCGCGAAAGCCAACGTCGAAGCGCCCCCGAAGACCTGGAACGAGTTCGTCCAGGCGGCGAAAAAGATCCAGGCGCTCGGCGGCGGCGTGATCGGCTACGCGCTGCCGCTCGGCCCCGAGGAGGCGCAGGCGGAGTGGGCGATCTGGATGTGGAACGGAGGCGGCAACTGGAAAACCGGCGACGCCTGGACGATCAACAGCGACGCGAACGTGCGAACGCTCGGCTTTCTGGCCGACCTTGCGAACCGCGACCGGATCACGCAGGTCAACCCCGGCAAGACCAATCGCACCGACGGCGCCTTCCAGCTCTTCAAGGACGGCAAGGTCGGCATGGTGATGGGCTTCAGCCCGCTGGCCAAGCAGCTCGACGCCGAGGGCAAGGTCAAGTACGGCGTCGCCGAGATGCCGACGACGCTCGACAAACCCACGACGCTGGGCGTCGAAGATTACCTGATGGCGTTCAAGAAGAAAGACAACCGCGAGGCGGTCAAGAAGTTCCTCGATCTGTACTACCAGCCCGATAACATCACGAAGTGGATCACCGCCGAGGGTTTCCTGCCGGTGACGAAGTCCGGGCTCGAGCGCATGCGCGCCAACAGCGCGCTCAAGCCGTATCTCGACGCCCTGCCCAACGCTCGCCTGGCGCCCACGACCGATCCGGCGTGGGATCGCGTGAAGCTCGACGTGCAGCAAAACATCGGCCTCGCCGTGCAGCCGGGCGGTAATCCCAAGCAGGTCCTCGACCAGCTCCAGCAGAACGCCGTCGCTGCCGCGAAGTGAGAGGCCGCCGCTGGGAGGCGCTGCTCTGGCTCGGCCCGAGCCTCGCCCTCATTGGCGGCGTCGTGTTCTACCCCGCCGTCGCGCTCGTGCACGCCTCGCTGGGGCGCTATTCGATCACCGGCGCGTATCAGGGCCCCGTCGGCGCAGACAACTACGCGCGGCTGCTGCAGCAGCCCGCGCTCCCCACGGTGCTCGGTAACACCGCGGTGTGGGTCGCGGCGGTGGTCGGGATCACCGTCATCATCTCGCTCGGCCTCGCGCAGCTGTTGAACGAAGACTTCCCCGGACGCGCGCTCGTCCGCTGGGCCCTCATCGTGCCGTGGGCCGCTTCGCTGATCATGACGTCCAAGCTGTTCGTGTGGATCTACGACTACTACTTCGGCGCCCTCAACGCGCTGCTGACGTCCCTCGGCGTGCTGCGACAGCCGGTCGACTGGCTGGGCGAGGACGCCACGGTGATGGCCGCCATGATCGCCGTGGGCGTGTTCGTGTCGCTGCCGTTCACCACGTACGTCATCCTCGCCGGCCTCGCGAGCATTCCGGGCGAGATCTACGAGGCGGCGCGTGTCGACGGCGCGTCACGGTGGGCGACGTATCAGCGGCTCACGCTGCCGCTGCTCAAGCCGGCCTTGCTCGTCGCGGTGGTGCTCAACGTGATCTACGTCTTCAACTCGTTCCCCATCGTGTGGACGCTCAACGACCGCAATCCGGGCTTCGCCCACGACACGATGGTCACCTACATGTACAAGATCGCGTTCAAGAGCGCGCTGCGTGACGTCGGCCTCGCCGCCGCGCTCGGCGTCGTGAACGTCGTGCTCATCCTGATCGCCGTGTTCGGCTACCTGAGAACCGTTCGCTGGGACGACGGCGACGTGACGGTATCCGGGAGAGCGTGAGGTGCGACGCGCCGCGCTGACCGCCGCCGGCGGCTTGCTCGCATGCGCCGTGCTCGCGCCGTACGCGGTGATGCTTCTCACCGCGCTGAAGCCCGACGCCGAGCTGCGTACGACGCCGCCGCGGCTGCTCCCCGTCGTGTGGCGTCCGGGCAACTTCCTCGCTGTGCTCGCCGATCCGGGCTTCGCGGACTGGCTTCGCGTCTCGCTGGTCGTGGCCACCGCCTCGACCGCGATCGTCGTGCTGGCCGCCGCGCCGGCCGCGTACTACACGGCGCGCCACCGCTTTCCGGGCCGCGGCGCGTTCCTCTTTGTCGTGCTCGTGACCCAGATGTTTTCGCCGACGGCGCTCGTCGTCGGGCTCTATCGCGAGTTCTTCGACCTCGACCTCGTCAACACCTACGCGGCCCTCATCCTGACCAATGCCGCGTTCAACCTCGCCTTTGCGATCTGGATCCTCCGCGCGTTCTTCGCGTCGATCCCGCGCGAGATCGAGGAGGCGGCGGCCGTCGACGGCTGCGGCCGCGTCGGCACGCTGCTCCGCGTCGTGGTGCCGCTGTCCCTGCCCGCTCTCGTCACCGCAGTGATCTTCGCGTTCATCGCCGCCTGGAACGAATACATCGTCGCGCTCACGCTGATGACGGCGCCGGAACGGAAGCCGTTGACGGTCGGCATCACGTCGTACGTCACCGCCTATGTGCAGCATTGGAACCATCTGTTCGCGGCCTCGGTGCTGGCTATCGTCCCGGTCGTCGTGCTGTTCGCGATGATCGAGCGCCACCTGGTCGGCGGCCTCACCGCGGGAAGCGTGAAGTAACGCCCGCGCTCAGACCTTCGGTCGGGGGAAGACGAACTTCACCTCGGCGGCCTCCCGCGGCCAGACCACGCGCGGCTTGCCGCCGAGGATCTGGATGGCCGCCGTGCTGGCATTGGGATTGTCGCCCAGCTCGTTGAAGATCACCGGCCCCGTCGCCGTCGTAACGCCGCCGGCGAAGCTCGTCTTGCGGATCGCCGCGATCAGCGCGTCCGGATCCGTCGAGCCGGCGCGCTCCAGCACGTCTGCCATCACGAGGAGCGCCTCGTACGTGTACGCCGCGCTCGCGTCGAAGTTGCGTCCGCCCGAGCGCTTGACGTACTCGGCGGCGAGCTTCTGCGTCTGCGGCAGGCGCATGTTCGGCCACACCGTCAGGTCCATCACGTATTCGATGCGCTCCTTGAGCTGCTCGATCTGCTTCGTCTCGTAGAGGCCCGGGGCACCGGGGCTCATGACGCCCATGACGTCCACGCGCTGCTTGACGAGCTCGTCGAGCAGCAGGATCGCGGTGGCCGGTCGCGTGAAGGGGGCGAGCACGTCCGGCTTTGCGGCCTTCGCGCGCGACACTTCGGTCGAGAGATCCACCGCCGTCTCTGGATACGGGATCACGTCCACGATCTCGAACGCGGGAGCGGCCGCCTTGTGCGCGGCCAGGAAGCCCTCGGTCGCCGTCTTGCCGAACAGGTCGTTGGTGTACATCACCACGACGCGCTTGGGGCTGACGCCGGCCTCGCGGAATATCTCGGTCATGTAGCGCACGGCGTTGCGGCCGAACGTCGCGCTACCCGGAAAGATCCGATAGACGAACTGCTGCTTCTGCTGGCCCTCCCGCACCGACTTCGCGACGTTCGCGGTGATCGCGTCGGCCGCGGAGATGTCGATGATGTAGGGCACGCGGCGCTGCTGCGCCAGCGGCGCGATGCCGGCCACGTGGGCGGAGTGGAACGCGCCGGTCAGCATCTGCGCGCCGCTCGACAGCAGGCGATCGGCCTCGGCGCGCGCGACGTCCGGCTTCGTCTGACTGTCGGCGAGCAGCAGCTCGAGCCGCGCGCCGCCCTGAGATCGGATGCCGCCGGCGGCGTTGATGGCCTCGGCCGCCATCTGGGCTCCCAATCGGCAGTCCTGACCGACCTCGGCGAGCGCGCCGGTCACGGGACTGATCACACCGATCTTGATCGTCTTGCCCTGCGCGCGTGACGCGATAGGAACCGTGGCGACGGCGGCGCTTGCCGCGGCGGCGCCGAGAAACATCCGGCGAGTGATCATCTAGACCTCCAGGAACCGCTGCTGGATGCTGGGATCCTTCCGTAGCTCGTCCGGTGTGCCGCGAAACTGGATCCGGCCCTGATCCATCACGTACACGCGGCGCGACAGCGCCAGTGCCACCTCGAGCGTTTGCTCCACAAGCAGGATCGTCGTGCCGCCGCGGTTGATCGCAGCCAGGATGCCGGTCAGGTTCTCGACGAGCATCGGCGCCAGCCCCTCGGTCGGCTCGTCGACCAGCATCACCGCCGGCCGCGCGACGAGGGCGCGCGCGATGGCCACCATCTGCTGCTCGCCGCCCGAGAGAAATTGTCCGCGATGGTCGATACGCTCGCGGAGCCGTGGGAAGTGGCGAAAGACCTCGTCGAGCCGCGTCGTGGCATCGGCATCGCGCGCGCCGACGCCGAGCATGCCGAGGCGCAGGTTTTCGAGGACGGTCAGGTTCGGCAGCACGCGCCGCTCCTCGGGAATCCACGCGATGCCGCGTCGCACGATCTCGTGCGTCGGCAGGCGTGTGAGATCCTCACCGCGCAACCGTACGCTGCCACGGGCGGGACGCGCGAGGCCCATCACCGAGCGGAGCGTCGTCGTCTTGCCCGCGCCGTTGCGACCGATGAGGCTGACGACCTCGCCCTCACCAACCGAAAGCGAGACGCCTTGCAGGATGTGCGCCTCGCCGTAGTACGTATGAACGTCCTGGAGCTCGAGCAGCGCCATGCTAGCGGATCGCCCCCAAATAGGTCTGCTGCACGCGCTCGTTGCTGCGGATCTCCTCGGGCGTCCCCTCTGCCAGCACCTGGCCCTGATGCAGCACGGTGATGCGGTCGGAGATCTTCATCACGACCTTCATCTTGTGCTCGACGAGGATGACGGTGCGCCCGGCCGTCAGCTCGCGGATGAGTCGCATGGTCTCGTCGGTCTCCTCGGGACTCATCCCGGCCGTTGGCTCGTCGAGCAGGAGGAGTTTCGGCTCCGAAGCCAGCGCAATGGCGATCTCGAGATGGCGCTTTTCGCCGTGCGCCAGATGCGCGGCGAGCTGTGCAGCCTTGCCGCCGAGGCCGACCGTGCGCAACAGCGCGTCGGCGCGCGCGGCCACGTCGGTGAGCGCGTCGGCGCGCGACCAGAAGTTGAACGATCGCGTCCAGCCCTGTACCGCCACACGCACGTTCTCGTGCACGCTCAGATGCGGAAAGACGTTCGTGATCTGATACGACTTCGTGATGCCGAGCCGTGCCACCGCGTGCTGCGGCAAGCCGGTGATCTCCCGCTCGCCGAACCAGACGCGACCGGAGGTCGGCACCGTCTCGCCGGAGATCAAGCGGAAGAAGGTCGTCTTGCCCGCCCCGTTCGGTCCGATGATCGAGCGCAGCTCGCCGCGCCGGACGACGACGTCGACGCGATCGACCGCGATCAGACTCCCGAAGGCGCGCGTGAGCGCTTCGGTGCGCAGCAGTGGCGCCTCCGGCATAGAGGCGCAGATACCACGGGCGTTTCTGGCGTGTCAAGACGATCGGCGGCGCGGCGCGCTGTGCTATCGTCCTCGGAAGATGGACGCGCTTCCGCTGCCCCCGCTCTCGGCCGCGCAGGCCGACATCGTCGCGCGCGTGACCGAGCTGGCGCGCACGCGCTTTGCGCCCCGCGCTGCCCGATACGATGCCGAGTCCTCGTTCCCGCACGAGAACTATCGCGATCTGCACGTCGCCGGCCTCTTGCCGCTGACGGTGCCGGCCGCGTATGGCGGCGTCGGCGCCGATCCGATCGCCTACGTGCATGCGCTGCGCGAGATGGCACGCGGCTGCTCGGCGACCGCATTGACGTTCAACATGCACAGCACGATCACCGGCTTCATCGACGCTCTGGGTTCCGAGGCGCAGAAGCGGCGCTGGTTTGGCGATGTCGTCGGACACGGTCGCCTCATCGCGTCGATCACGAGCGAGCCGGAGCAGTCGTTCCGCGACAAATTCGTGCTCAACACCGTGTTTCGCCGAGCCGACGGCGGCTGGCGCGTGGGCGGCGTCAAGCAGTTCTGCTCGATCGGCGACGCCGCCGATTACTATTTCGTCACCGGCGTCGTCGAGGGCGCATCGGGCGCCGCTGATGGCGTGATTTCGGCGATGATCCCTCGCACGGACGCGGGCGTGAAGATCGAAGGAATCTGGAACGCGACCGGGATGCGCGGGACCATCAGCCACACGATCCGCTACGACTGCCTCGTGCCCGACTCCGACATCGTCGGCAGACCGGGCAGTCTCTTGACGATCGATCTCTCCGGCTTCGCGCTCGGCTACGCCGCCGTGTATCTGGGCATCGGCGAGGCGGCCTTCGACTATATGCTCGAGTACGCAAAGACGAAAACGCTCAAGCCGTCGACCGAACCGATGTCACATCATCCCCTGGTCCAGCGCACGGTCGCGCAGGTCGGCACCGCGCTCCGCGCGGCGCGACTCCTCGTGCACGAGGCAGCGCGCGTGCGGATGACCGGCGACAAGGCCGCGACGATGCTCGTGGTCAACCAGGCGAAGGCCTACGCGGCCGAGGTCGGCCTCGACGCGACGACACGCGCGCTGCAGATGGCGGGCGGCCGCGGCATTCTCAAGGAACTGCCGCTGGAGCGCTGGCATCGCGACGCACTGGCCGGCCCGGTCATGCCGCCGTCCAACGATCGCTGCCTGGAGACGGCCGGCAAGCTGTTGTGCGGGCTGCGCGCCGCGACGCTGGAATTTCAGTGAGCGCGGCGCGCGCCTGAGCGTCCGGGGGAACTTCGCGAGGGCATGGCGGTCTAACGGGATGCGCAAGCCCCTCGGCGCCGATCCGCCTGGCCTGCTCGCACGCCTGCGGGCGGGCGATCCGCGTGCGTTCGAAGAGCTCGTGACGACCTATCAGCATCGCGTCTTCGGGGTGGCGCTGCGGATGCTCGGGAGCCGGGCAGAGGCCGAGGAGATCGCGCAGGAGGCATTCTTGCGAGCGCATCGCGCCGTGGTGAGCTTTCGTGGTGACGCGCGGCTCGGCACGTGGCTGTATGGGATCGCGTCACGCCTGTGTCTCAATCGCCTCTCGTCACCCGACCGTCGCATGGCGCGCGGGGACGCGGCGCTGGCCGACGTGCCGGCCACGACGCCCGACGTCGCTGCCGAGGTCGAGCGGGCCGAGCTCGATGCGGCGCTGCGCACCGCGATCGAAGAGTTGCCGAATGAGCAGCGACTCGTGTTGGTGCTGCGCGACGTCGAGGGGTTATCGTACGAGGAGATCGCGGACGCCCTCGCCCTCGTTCCCGGAACCGTGCGGTCGAGACTGCATCGCGCGCGGATGCAGCTGAAGGAGAAGCTGGAGCGGTTCGCATGACGTGCATCGACGCACGCGACATGTTTTCCTTGCTCGCGGACGACGCGCTCACGCCCCTCGAACGCGCGGCGCTCGACGCACACCTCGCGGACTGCGCCGAGTGTCGGCGGGAGCTCGCGGGCTTCGAGCGCACCGTCAAGCTCGTCCGCGCCATCGATCCGGCGCACGCGCCGGCGGGATTCGTCGAGCGCGTGCTCGCCGCAGCGCAGTCCAACCGGCCGGCGCCGGCGCCGCAGCCACCGGTCTCGAAGCCGCCGCAACCGGCCCCGGCGCCGCAGCCACCGGTCTCGAAGCCGCCGCAACCGACGCCGGCGCCGCAGCAACCGACGCCATTGCGAGAGCGGCCCACGCCCGTGCCGGAACGGCCGGCGCGCCGCGCGCGTTGGCCGATGCTGCCGCTCGGCGCCGCCGCCCTGCTCGTGGTCGGCGGGCTCGCGGTGCTGCTGTTCCGCAGCTCCCCCGAGCAGCAGCGGGCCGCTCAGCGCCAGCTGGAGTCGCCGCCTCCAGTCACGGCGCCCGCGCCGCCGACCGAGGCGCCGCCTGCGCCGGCGCCACCGTCGCGCGAGCCGCCGAAGCCTGCGGCGCCCGCCAGCAAGCCGCCGAAGACCGCCGCCAAGCCGCCGGCCGGCGCCGGCAAACGCGCCGAGACGAGCGTCGCGGAGAGAAAATCGCTGCCGGACGAGCAGCGCAACGTCGCGCCGTCGCAGACTGCCGAGCGGTCCGACACAAAACTCGAGTCCGCCGAGCGCGCGCAGGACAAAGACAAACGCGACACCGCGCAGGAACCGCTGGCAAAGCGCCGCGCCGACGCCCCGCCGTCTGTCGCGCAGGACGCAATCCAGCCGGCGCCGGCTTCGCCGTCTCGCGACCGGCAAGCCGCCGTCGCGAAAGGCCAGCCGACACCGCAGACGTCGCCGTTGTCACGCACCGGGCCGATGACTGGTATTCCCGCGGTCCCGCCGGACGTGACGGCCCGGCTGCGTGTAGCGGACGTCAAAGCCGGCGAGCAATCGCTCATCGCGCTCGCCGCGCGCGCGGGGGGGCGACAAACAGGCCGCCGCATCGACGCCGGCCGGATCGTCGTCGAGCTGGCGGTGCCCCGTGACGCGTACCCACAGTTCGTGCGCGACGCGACGGCGCTGGGCTCGATGTCGATCGACCGCCAGGCAACCGACGCGCCGATGCTCGCCGTCGCCGTCACCCTGTCGCACTGACCCGCTCCGTCGTCCGGGAACTTCCGGGGTGCTGCCCTGTCTAACGAACCGGTGGCACACATTCCAATAGCGGGAGGCCGGATCATGAAACGGACGATGGCGATCGTGCTCGTGCTGGTGACGTCGCTCGCGTCGGGCGCCGAGGCGGCGCAGGTCGCTGTCGGTCGCGACGCCCAGCGCGACGTGATGGTGACGATCTACAACGGCAATCTCGGGCTGGTCAAGGACGTGCGCGAGGCGCGCCTGCCGACGGGGCTGCATGAAACCGAGTTCACGGACGTGGCGGCGCAGATCGATCCGACCACGGTGCACTTGAAGTCGCTGACTGATCCCGCGGGACTGCGGATCCTCGAGCAGAACTACGAGTACGACCTCCTCTCGAGCCAGAAGCTCATGGAGAAGTACGTCGGCCGCATCGTGCGGCTGTACAACACGGACGGCACGTACCTCGAGGCAAAGCTCCTCTCGACGGCCGGCCCCGTCTTCGAGATCAACGGCCAGATCCATCTCGGCCACAACGGCCGACTGGTGCTGCCCTCGCTGCCCGAGAACCTCGTGAGCAAGCCGACGCTCGTCTGGCTGCTACGTAACGCGCTCACGGGCGCTCAGCGCATCGAAGCGTCGTATCTGACGGGCGGCATCACGTGGAAGGCCGACTACGTGATGGTGCTCGACCCGACCGACACCAAGGCCGACCTCACGGGCTGGGTCACCATCGACAACCGCAGCGGCGCGACCTACGGCAACGCGGCGCTGAAGCTCGTCGCCGGCGATGTCAACCGCGCGCCGGAAGGCCGCCGCAACCAGCGCGCGCTGGAGGTGGCCTCGAAGGCGGCGTCGATGCAAGACGCCACCCGCGACTTCACGTCGGAAGGGTTCTTCGAGTATCACCTGTATACCCTCGACGGCCGTACCACGCTCAAGGACAACCAGACCAAGCAGCTCACGCTGATGTCGGCCAGCGACGTGCCGGTGCTCAAGCAGCTCATCTACTACGGCGCGCAGGATTATTACCGGACGTCCTACGGCATGCCGATGTCGAATCAGAAAGTCGGCGTGTACCTCGACGTCAAGAACAGCAAGACCAATCGGCTCGGCGTGCCGCTGCCCAAAGGCAAGGTTCGCGTCTACAAGGCCGACGCGTCGGGCAGCCAGCAATTCGTCGGCGAGGACTGGATCGACCACACGCCGACGGACGAGCGCGTGAAGATTAAGATGGGCGACGCGTTCGACGTCGTCGGTGAGCGCACGCAGAAGGAGTTCCGCAAGATCGGCTCGGGTCTGTACGAGGTCGAGTGGGAAATCGCGCTGCGCAACCACAAGAAGGCCGACCAGACGGTCACCGTCATCGAGCCGGTGCCGGGCGACTGGCAGGTGCTCACCTCGACACACGCGTGGGAGAAACCCGAGGCTCACACGCTGAAGTTCCAGGTGCCGGTGACCCAGGAGGGCGCCGCGAAGCTCACCTACCGCGTGCGCGTGCGGTTCTAGCGTCTGACGGCGGCCGTGCTCGGCCCGCGGTCGAGCACGGTCGCGACGAGGTGATGCAGGTACTGCAGGCGAAACGGCTTCGGCAGATACGAGTGCGCGCCGAGACCGATCACCTGGCCGGCCACCTTTGAGCTCTCGTTGCCGGTCACCATGATGACCGGCACACCCGAGGCGAGCGTACGGATGTGTTTCAGCGCCGTCACACCATCCATGCGTGGCATCTCGATGTCGAGCATCACGAGCGTCGGCGTCGCGCGGCGCACGGCGGCGACCGCGGCCTCGCCATCGGCGACGGACTCGATCACGCAGTCGGCGTACATCGTCGAGAAAAACTCGGCGAGCGTTTGACGCACCTGCGGCTCGTCGTCCGCGATCAGCACCCGCCTGGCGTCGCGCATCGCTTCACCATAGCACCGCCGACGCGTGCGCTCGGCGACCGAATCCGCTGGTCGATTCGTGAACAGGCGCCGGAAATCGGGCGGTCAGCCGCTGGCCAGGCAGCGGCCGGAACGCTCGGTGGCGCGCGGAGTTACGAGACGTGCCGGTGTGGAGCCCCTCTTGCACATACCGGCTACAGGAAGAGGACGGCGGACGACTGTTCGGGGGGCCAATGACCGACGCGAGAGTCGCGCAAGCAGCGCAGCCTGTGGCGCGAGCCGAAGACGCGCCGGCGGCGAGCACGCCGCCGGCGCTGCGCGCACCCGACGAGGGCTCGCGACGCGGGCGTGCGCTCCGTCAAGAGCTGGCGGTCCGCGCGGGCGTGTCGATCCTGATGCTCGTCTTCAACGAGCTGCTGGCCGCATCGGCCTATGCGCAGGCCATCATCCGGGTGACCTCCGTCGTCGGTCTGCTGGTCAACGTTCCGTATTATCTGGCGGCGCATTCGCGCTGGCGGCGACGGGTGCAGGCATGGCTTCGCATGAGTGTGGACGTCGCCCTCATCACGGCCGGTCTGTACGCGGCCGGTGGTCTGGCGGCCTCCGCCTATCTTGGTGTCTACGCGATCGTGCCGGTGTACACGGGCATCGTCTTCTCGAGCGTGGCGTGCGTCGTCGTCACCGCGCTCGCGACGCTCGCGTTCCTGTCAATCGCGGGCGCCCAGACCGCCGGATTGCTCGCCTTCACGAGCGCGCCGCCACCGTATGCATGGCATATGGCGATCTTCAACCTGCTCGTGCTCAACATCGTCGGGGGCCTGTCCGCGATCCTCGCCGATGCCTATCGCCGCAGCCGGCACCGGCTGGCGGAAGCGTACGACGAGCTCGAACTCGCGCACGACCAGTCGCTGCGGATGCACGCACAGATCGAGCGCGCCGGCCGCCTCTACGCGGTCAGTGAGGTGGTGGCCGGTGTCACGCACGAGATGCGTAACGTCCTCCAGGGCGTCTTCGGACACTTGTGGCTCGTGCGCCGCAAGCTGGCCAGTGCACCGCCCGACGTCGACGAGCATCTCGCGCGTGTCGAGGAATCCTGTGAGCAGGTCATGCGGATCATCCGCACCACCCTGGACATGGCGCGCCAGCCCGGTGACGCGCCAGGGCCGCTCGACGTGCACGAGGTCGTGTCCCGGGTCGCCCAGTTGAAGGCGTACGACCTGCGGCGCGACAGCATCACGCTGAGCGTGCACATCGCCGACGACGTGCCGCAAATCCGCGCCTCGGGATTCCAGCTGCAGCAAGTGCTGCTGAACCTGATCACCAATGCGCAGGAGGAGCTTCGCGAGCGCGACGGGCGTCGCGAGATCATCATCGCAGCATGGCCCGATCCAGTGGGCTGCGCCATCGAGGTGCGCGACACCGGTCCCGGCATTCCGCGCGCGATCCTCCCGCGCGTCTTCGAGCCGTTCTTCACGACGAAGGAGACGGGCGCCGGCCTCGGCCTGGCGATCTCCGCCGGCATCGTGGAGCGCTTCGGCGGCCGCATCACGGCGATGAATCGTCGCGATGGCGGCGCCGCGTTCCGTATCGTCCTCCCCACCGCCTGACGAATTTTCTTGGTGAGACGCAGCGACGCCGTTGTAATGGCGTCGTGCTGGAGTGGCTTCCTAGAGAAGAGGTCACGCTCCTGCTGGTCGCGGCTGGAGCTCTGGGGTGTCTGGTCCTCGGCGTCCTCGAATTGCTCTGGCCGACCGGCTCGCACCGTGTCGCCCGTCCCCGCACAGCACCCGTCGGCCGGCGTTCGCCTGGTGTCGCCCCTCCCCGTTCAGCGCCGCCGATGCGTCGGATGTCCTCCGACCGGCTGGTCTCACTCGTCGAGCGTGCGCGCGCGGAAACCGACCCCGCGCTGAGGACGACGGCGTTGCGCATCGCGATTCTCACGCTCGAGCGCTGGCGCGCGAGCGGCGCGCCGCTGGACGAGGCCGCCGTCGCCGCCCTCGAGCGGGCGCGCGTCGAGCTGTGGGCCGACTATCAACGGGTCGCCTTGCGCCGGCTGGCCGCCACGACGCCGTGGCGGACAACTGCGCTGCGTGCAGCTGATGCTGGGCGTTAGTTACCGTCCGCGCTTAGCCAGATATTCGGGGCCGACGAGCACCTCGCGCGGCTTGGCGCCGTCGCCCGGACCGAGAATCCGGTCCTGCTCCATCATGTCGATGAAGCGCGCGGCTTTCGGATATCCGAGCCTCATGCGCCGCTGCAGGAACGAGATGGACCCCTGGCGCTGGCCGATGACGAGGTGGACGGCGTCCCAGTAGAGATCGTCGCGGTCTGACGCGTCACCGCCCTCGGCGCTGTCTGTCTCCGTCGGCAGCACGACCTCCTCGTACACCGCAGTGCCCTGCGTACGCAGGAACTCGCAGATGGCCTTCACCTCGTCATCGGAGACCCAGGCGCCATGCACACGCAGCTGCTTGTTGGCTCCCGGCGGGACGTAGATCATGTCGCCACGGCCCAGGAGCTGCTCGGCGCCGTTGCCATCGAGCACGGTGCGGGAGTCGACCTTCGAGGCGACCTGGAACGCGATCCGCGTCGGGAAATTTGCCTTGATGAGGCCGGTCACCACGTCGACCGAGGGACGCTGGGTCGCGATGATCAGGTGGATGCCGACCGCGCGTGCGATCTGCGCGAGTCTGACCAGGGACGTTTGCACCTCGCCCGCCGAAACCATCATGAGGTCTGCCAGCTCGTCGACGACGACGACCCAGTAGGGCAGCTTCTCCTCGGCCGGCACGACTTTGTTGTAGCCCTCGATGTTGCGGACCTGCTTGAGCTGCAGCGCCTTGTAGCGCTCGTCCATCTTGCCAACGATCCAGCGCAAGCGTGCCGCGGCCTCCTTCGCGTCGGTGACGACGGGCGACAGCAGATGCGGGATGCCCTCGTAGACCGACAGCTCGAGGCGTTTGGGATCCACCATCAGGAAGCGCACGTCCGCCGGCGTCGCCTTGTAGAGAATCGAGCAGATCATGGCGTTGAGGCCGACGGACTTGCCGCTGCCCGTAGCACCGGCCACCAGCAGGTGGGGCATCGCGGTGAGATCGGCGACGACCGGAATGCCGTTGACGTCCTTGCCGAGCGCCAGCGGCAGCCGGCCCTTGGATTCGGCGAATTCGGCCGAGACGAAGATCTCGCGCAGGTAGACAGTGGCCCACTCGTCGTTCGGGACCTCGACGGCCACCGTGCCGCGGCCGGGGATGGGCCCGACGATCCGGACGCTCGCCGCCTTGAGGGCCAGCGCGAGATCGTCGGCGAGGTTCACGACCTGCGCGACCTTGACGCCGGGCGCCGGCTCGAACTCGTATGAGGTGATGATCGGGCCCGGGCTCACCTGCACGATGCGCCCGTCGACCTCGAAGTCGGCGAGCTTGCGACGCAGGATCTCGGCGTTCTCTTGGAGCTCTTCACGCGTGCGCTTGAGCTCGGCATTCGACGGCGCCTGCAGCAAACCCACCGGCGGCAGCTGAAACGCCTCGGCGCCGCCCTTGCCGAAGTCGAACGTTTCCTGCCACGACAGACCTTTGTCCATCAGCGTGCTCTTGGGGCGCGCCGGCTCCACGATCGTCGGCGGCGGTGGCTCGAGCTCCTCCGTTGCCGCGTCGGCGACGAGGGACAGCGGTGCGATCGGCTTGCCCGCCAACACCGGCCGTGCAGCAGCACGGCGGCGCCGCAGCGCCAGGCGCGCGGTCACGAGCCGGGTCACCGCCGCGTACGACGTCTGCGTGACAAGCAGCGCGCCGACAGGGACCGCGGTCAGCAACAACAGCCACGCGCCCGCATTACCGATCGTCGTGTGCAGCGCCACAGCCGCGGCCCACCCGGTCAACCCACCGGCGCGCACCATCCCGCCGCGCGTGACCCGTGAGGCCGCGAGCGAGTCGGTCGATTGCTGCAGCAGCCCCGTCGCGGCGAGGAGGAGCAGCAGCAGACCAGCCACCGGAACCCAGCCGCGCGCCGCGAGCGGACGAACGAACGCGGCGGCTCCCCAGACGCCGGCCGCGAGCGGGAACAGAAATGCTGCGTAGCCGAACGCCCGGAAGAACGACCAGGCGACCCAGATACCGACCGGCCCTACCATCGTGATCTGATCGGCCGGCGCGATCGTCGGGTCGAACACAGCGAGCGCGACGAGGAGAAAGACACCTACCGTCAGCGCCGCGATCCCCTGAACCTCGCGCACCCATCGGCGCGGCGGGGCCTTCTTGCGCGCACGGCGCCGCGGCTGCGCTGATACATCGGGCGTCCGCACGTCTGACTTGATTTCGGTGGTGGACACGCTGCCAGGCATCAGACCTCCAGAATGATCGGCAGCACGACGGGCTTGCGCTGCACCCGATGGTTGACGAGCTGCCGGACGGCCGTGCGCACGCGCGCGCCGATCGCCTCGCGATCCCACGGCTCGTCGGGATCGCGGGCCGCCAGCGCGACGCGCACCGCCGCTTTCATGTCCTCGAGCAGGACTTCGTTTTCTTTGACGTAGACGACGCCGCGTGACGCGATCTCCGGGCCGGCGACGATCGCGTGGCTGGCGTCGAAGGTGATGGCCACAGCGATCACGCCGTCCTCCGCGAGGATCTGACGGTCGCGGAGAACCACCGAACCGATGTCGCCGACGCCCTTGCCGTCGACGAGCACGCGCCCCGTCGGATAACCGGGAATCACGTGCGCGGTCGTCGGCGTGACCTCGATGGCCGTGCCGTCCTCGACGAGTAGCACGCGATCCGCGGCGAAGCCCATGCCCGCGGCGAGCCGCGCGTGACCGAGCAGGTGCCGGTACTCGCCGTGCACCGGCACGAAGTACCGCGGCTGGGTGAGCTTGAGCATCAGCTTCAGATCTTCCTGGCTCGCGTGCCCCGACACGTGCACGAAGGCATTGTCCTCGTAGAGCACCTCGGCGCCCATACGATAGAGCGCGTTGATCACGCGTCCCACCGTGCGCTCGTTCCCGGGGATCACGCGCGCGGAGATCACGACGAGGTCGCCGCGCGCGATTTGCACATACTTGTGCTCGCCGGCGGCCATCAGCGCGAGCGCCGAGTTCGGCTCGCCCTGACTGCCGGTCGAGAGGATCACCTGCCGCTCGGGCGAAAGCGCGACGACCTCCTCGAGCGTGCGGACGAGGCCCGCGGGCACACGCAGGTAGCCGAGCTCGCCCGCGATCGCGACGTTGCGTTCCATCGAGCGGCCGAGCAGCGCGACGTGGCGGCCGCGCGCCGCCGCCAGAGTGAGCACCTGCTGGATGCGATGGATGTGCGAGGCGAACGTCGCAAGGATGATCCGGCCCGTCGCGCGATCGAACCGCTCCGCCAGCGCCGCGCCGACCTCGATCTCCGAGGGCGTGTGGCCCGGCCGATCGACGTTGGTACTGTCCGAGCACAACACGGCCACGCCCTCATCGCCCAGCTCGGCGAAGCGCCGCATGTCGGCGGGCTCGCCGTCGAGAGGGCTCGGATCCAGCTTGAAGTCGCCGGTGTGCACGATGGCTCCCGCGGTCGTGCGAATAGCGAGGCCCATGCCGTCCGCGATGGAGTGGGTGACGCGAATCGGCTCGATCGTGAAGGGCCCGAGCGTGAATGGCTCACGTGGCCGCATGGTGAGGAGCTGGGCCGGCTCGAGCAACGCGTGCTCGCGCAGCTTCTCGGCCACCAGCGCCCGCGTGAGCGCGGTCGCATAGACAGGCAGCTGCGTCGATTTCAGCAGATACGGCAGCGCGCCGATGTGATCTTCGTGTCCGTGCGTGAGGACGACGCCGTGGAAGCGCTCGCGCTTGGCGAGCGCGTAGGAGAAGTCCGGAATGACGTAATCGATTCCCGGCAGCTCATCGTCGGGAAACATGAGCCCGCAATCGATGGCGACGACGTCGTCGCCGGACTCGATGAGCATCATGTTGAGGCCAATCTCGCCCAGCCCGCCGAGCGGAATGAGCCGAACGGAGGGTTCCACCGCGACTCCTTTCACGACAGCCGGCTCATCGTAGCATTCGGCTCGCACCCGCCGAAGTTTCGCCGGCCGGTGCTCCGCGTGTGACGGCTCACGAGAACGAGGGGGTTTGGGGGAAGCCGCAGGGGTCCCCCAATTAGAAAGGCGCCGAGGCCTCGAGACGGCGCACGAGATCGCGCGCGTGGGCGGTGAACGCGCCGCGCTCGGCGGCGGCGATGGGCTCGCCCGGAATGAATTTCTCGCCGAGCGGATTGACGAACTGGCCGTTCTTCGACACGCGGTAGTCCAGATGCGGCCCCGTCGCCAGTCCGGTCATGCCGACGTAGCCGATGACCTGACGCTGTGTCACGCGCCCGCCGGGACGGATGCCCGGACCGAGGCGCGACAGGTGGTTGTACATCGTCTCGTAGCCCTCGCGGTGCTTGAGGGTCACCGAGATGCCGTTGCCACCCGCCCATCCGGCGGCGCGCACGCGGCCGTCGGCGACCGCTCGGACCGGTGTGCCGGTCGGCGCGCCGTAGTCGATGGCGAGATGCGGGCGCACGCCGCCGAGAATCGGATGCGGACGCGCCCACGTGAAGCCCGACGTGATCCGCGTGAACTCGAGCGGCGACTTCAGGAAGCTCTTGCGCAGCGAGCGGCCGTCGGGATCGTAGAACGCGCGGCGCCCATCGGACGCACGCTCGAAGGCGACGCCGGTGAGCACGCGGCCGTCGCTGACGTACTGCGCCACGAGGATGCGCCCGTAATCGACGAACACGTCGTTGGCGAAGCGCTTCTCCACGAGCAGACGAAAGCGATCGCCGGCCCGGGTGTCGGCGGTGAAATCGAAATCGGACTCGAAGATCGCCGCGAGATCCACCGCGAGCTGGGCGGCGCCGCCGGCCTGCTCTACCGCCTCGAATAAAGACCGCGTGACCTCGCCCGCCACCACGTCCACACGCACGTCGGGCCGCGTCTGGGCGCGGCTCACCTCCCACCCACCGTCGCTCGGGATCACCGCATAGCCGAGCCACGGGCTCGGCTCGTAGCGCAGCGTGAGCGGTCGGCCATCGAGCGTCCAGGTCACCTCGAGCGTGTGCCGCGGCGAGAGCTTCTTGAGGTTGGCGCCACTGGCGGCCAGCGCCGCCGCGATCCCGGCACTCGCGTCGTGCGGCATGCCCTTGCGCTCGAGCGCCCGGACCAGCGTGTCGCCCCGGCGAAGGTCGATGGCGGTGACTCGGGTACTCGGGCCCGTCGGCAAGGGCGGCTCGGCGACGATCACCGGCAGCGGGCGGGCCGCGGGAACGGAGGGCGTGCGCGACAGGTAGCCGGTGCGATACAGAACGCCGCCGACGCAGAGCTCGACGGCCAGTATGGTCAGCAGCACGATGCGGCGTCGCATCGTCTTCCACTATAACCGGCGGGCGACCTCGGCAAACTCGCGAATGTCCAACGTTTCGGCCCGACGGCCGGGATCGACCCCGGCGCTGGCCGCGGCCTCGCGAGCGGCTCCGACAGGCAGGCCCAGACCTTTGGCGAGGGCGTTGACCAAGGTCTTGCGCCGCTGGGCGAAAGCGGCCCGAACGACCGCCTCGAACCGTGGCTCGTCGGCCAGCTCGACCGGCGGGGCGGGCAACGGCGTCAGCCGCAGCACGGCGGACTCGACCTTCGGCGGCGGCCGGAAGGCGCCCGGCGGCACGCGCATCGCGAGCTCCACCCGCCAGCGCAGCTGGACGTGGACTGAGAGGCTCCCATACGTCTTGCCACCAGGGGCGGCCGCCACACGCTCGGCCACCTCGCGCTGGAGCATGACCACTATCCGATCGATCGCCTGCGGCGCCCGCGCAAGCGCGACGAGAATGTTCGTGCCGACGCTGTACGGCAGGTTGCCGACGACGAGCGCCCCGCCGCCCGCCGGCCGGGCGAGGGAGCTCCAGTCCCACGCGCGCGCGTCGACGTCGAGCACCTCGACTGCGGGCAAGGCGACACGGAGCCGCGCGCTCAAGGCCCGATCGACCTCCAGCGCGACGACACGGCCCGCTCGGCGCGACAGCTCGGCGGTCAGTGCCCCCTGGCCAGGCCCGATCTCGACGACGAGATCGGCAGGCGTGGGCGCCAGCAGGTCGACGATCGACCGCGCGATGCCGGCATCGCGCAGGAAGTGTTGGCCGAGGGCGCGGCGCCTCACCGAATGGATCGCCGCGCCGCCAGCTCGGCGAGCAGCGCGCGATGCACCTCCCGAGTGCGTGCCTCGGTCGCCGCGCGATCGCCGCTGTTGTCGATGACGTAGTCGGCGAGCGCGGCCTTCTCGGCGAGGGGCATCTGGTTGGCGATGCGGCGCTCACCGTCGGCGGCATCGCCGTCGCGCCCCAGGAGCCGGGCGCGCTGTGTGGCGGCATCGGTGATCACGACGATCAGCCGATCCATCTGCGTGTGGCCTCCCGACTCGATCATCACCGGCGCGTCCCAGATGACAATGCCGTCGAAACCCTCGGCCTGCAGGTCGGCGAGCCGGGCGACGAACCGCTCGCGGATGGCCGGATGCAGGATCGCCTCCAGCCGGCGTCGGCGCGCCGGATGGGCGAAGACGATCGCCGCCAGCTTCTTGCGATCGATCACACCGTCGGCCGTAAGCACGTCGCCGAACTCACGGGCCACCGCGGCGAGTGCCGGCTCCCCGGGCGCCACAACGTCGCGCGCGAGCTGATCGGCATCGATGACGACGCAGCCCAGCGCGCGGAGTATCTCCGAGACGGTGCTCTTGCCGGTCGCAATGCCGCCGGTGAGACCGGCGAGCAGAAAGCGCCGCGGGGGCGCCGTCACACCTGTGACCAATCGTCGCCCGACTTGACGTCGACGACGACCGGCACGTCGAGCGGCAGCGCCGCCTCCATGATCTCGCGCGCGAGCGCCTCCACGACGGGCACCTCGGCGGGTGGCGCCTCGAAGAGCAGCTCGTCGTGCACCTGCAGCAGCATGCGCGCGGCCAGCTCGCGCTCGCGCAGCGCGGCGCGCATACGGACCATCGCGATCTTGATCATGTCGCTCGCGCTGCCCTGCACCGGCGCGTTCATCGCCATGCGCTCGGCGGCGTTGCGCGCCACAGGGTTGCCGGAGCGCAGATCGGGCAGGTATCGGCGGCGACCGAGCAGGGTTTGCACCCAGCCGCGATCGCGGCCCTCCTGCAGAATACGGTCGATGAAGGCGCGCACGCGCGGGTGCGTGGCGAAGTACGCGTTGATGTAGCGCTGCGCTTCCTTCTGATCGATCTTCGTCGCCTGCGACAGCCCGAACGCGGAAACACCATAGAGGATGGCGTAGTTGGCGCTCTTGGCGATCGTGCGCTGCAGCGACGTCACGGCGGACGGCTCGATCTTGAACACCTCCGATGCCGTGCGCGTGTGGATGTCCTCACCGCGGCGGAACGACTCGATGATGGCCGGCTCGCCCGACATGTGGGCGAGAATCCGCAGCTCGATCTGCGAGTAGTCCGCCGCCACGAATTTCCAGCCCTCGGCCGGGATGAACGCGGCGCGGATCCGCCGGCCGAGCTCCGTGCGGATCGGGATGTTCATGAGGTTGGGGTCCTGCGACGACAGGCGCCCGGTCGCAGCCACGAGCTGATTGAACGTGGTGTGGATGCGCCCGGTCTTCGGGTTCACAAGGGCCGGCAGCGTGTCGGCGTAGGTGCCCTTGAGCTTCGCGAGGCTTCGATGCTCGAGGATCTTGCCGGGCAGCGCGTGCCCGAGCGCCAGCTCGGTCAGCACGTCGGCATCCGTCGACGGACCGGTCTTCGTGCGTCGCAACACCGGCAGCTTCAGCTTTTCGAACAGGATGTGGCTGAGCTGCTTGGGCGAGGCGATCGTGAACTCTTCGCCCGCGAGCGCGTAGATCTCGCGCGTCAGATTGTCGAGGTCGCGCTCGAGCTCCTTCGCGAAGGCCTCGAGCCGCGCGGGATCGACGCGGATCCCGATGCGCTCCATCTCGGCCAGCACCGGCACGAGCGGCCGCTCGATCTCCTCGTAGATGCGGGTGACGCCACGCTCTTCGAGATCCTTCCGCGCGTGCTCCCAAAAGCGCGCGAGCCAGCGCGCGCGGTCGCCGAGCACGCGCGGCAGATCGTCCGGCGCGACGTTGAGCAGCGCCGGCGGGCAATCACCGAACGCCTCCATGCACACTTCGTCGAGCTTGTACGTCGCCCGCGCCGGATTGAGCAGGTACGCGGCGACGGCGCTATCGTCGACGACCGGCGGCGGCGTGTTCGCCTCGAGCCATGCCGCAATCAGTGGCTTGGCATCGTGCACGACGAGCGGGTGGCCAGGAAAGGTCTCGCTCAACACCTCGCCGCCCAACGCCACACCGGCCGCGCCCGCATCCTCCTGGAACACACCGAGCGCGTCGAGGCGCGGCGTCGGCGGGCGCGGATCGCCCGCCCAGTCGAGCAAGACCGGCGCGCCGGGCGGCACCTGGGCAACCCAGTCGGCGAGCGCGCTCGGCGCGCCGAGCACCGTCACGGGGCCGGCGTCGACGGCGGGCGCAGCGGCCGGCAGCTCCTTCACCAGCCTCGTAAACTCGAGCTCGAGCCACAGCGCCCGCAACCGCGGCCAGTCCGGCTCGCCGCGTCGGTAGGCCGGCAGATCGAAGGCGAGCGGCACCTCGCGGTTCAGCACGACGAGCTCGCGCGAGAGCAGCGCGTTCTTCCGCCCTGTCGCGAGCGTCTCGCGCAGCTTGCCCGGAATGAGCGTGAGATTGTCGTACAGGCGCGCGACGGAGCCGTACTGGCCGATCAGCTTGACCGCCGTCTTCTCTCCGACGCCCTTGACGCCCGGCACGTTGTCGATCGAGTCGCCCATGAGCGCCATCACGTCGGGGATCTGATCCGGGCCGACGCCCCAGCGCTCGCGCACCTTTGCCTCGTCATAGACGATTTTCTCGCCCGTGCGCCCGACCACCGACAGCACACGGACGCGCGGGCCGACGAGCTGCAGGAGGTCCTTGTCGCCGGTCACCAGCACGACGTCCAGGTCGGTCGACTCGAGCGCGTGCGTGACCATCGTGGCCAGCACGTCATCGGCCTCGTAGCCCGAGACCTCGAGCACCGGCATGCGCAGCGCGTCGAAAAGACGGCGGATGTACGGAAGCTGGCGCGCGAGGTCACCGGGCATCGTCGTCCGCGTCGCCTTGTAATCCGCGAAGAGCTTGTCGCGAAATGTCGGCCCGGGCGGATCGAGCGCGACAGCCAGGTACT
>DAIRVP010000079.1:0-24020 GCA_036802765.1 Candidatus Rokuibacteriota bacterium | reverse complement strand
AGCAGATCATTCGGGATCGACAGCGCGATAGGGCCGGGTCGACCCGTGCGGGTGAGATCGAAGGCGGTCGCGAGGCTCGCTGGGATCGCGGACGTGTCCTGCAGCGCCTCGGCCCAGCGCGTGACGGGACGGAAACAGCCGATCTGGTTCGGCACCTCGTGCAGCGCACCCAGATCGCGGCCGACCAGCGAGGATGCGATATCCGACATGATGACGAACACCGGCACCGAGCCCGAGTACGACTCCGCCAGCGGCGTGAGCGTATTCGTCGCAGCGGGACCACTGGTGACCACGACGACGCCCGGTGTTCCCGACGCACGCGCGTAGCCGTCGGCCATGAAGGCCGCGCCCTGCTCGTGCCGCGCGAGCACGTGGGTGATCTCGGATTGCCGCAGCAGCGCGTCGTAGATGGGAAGGTTGTGGATGCCCGGAATGCCGAAGACGTGACGCACGCCCTCGCGCGCGAGCGAGCGCACGACCCACTCCCCGCCCGTCAATCCAGCGCTCATCGCATGGGTTCGAAGCCGCGGTCGATCGCGACGTCGACAAGCGCCGGCCCGGGATGACCGAGCGCCCGCGTCAGCACCTCACGCAGCGCCGCCGGCCGGTCGACGCGCTCGGCGAGCACGCCCATCGAGCGCGCCAGCGCGAGATAGTCGATCTCGGGGGCCACCAGGTCCATGCCCGGAAAGACGCCGCGCTTGGCGCCCGGCAGGCCGAACGTCAACATCCCCGCCTTCAAAATCGCGTACGACGCGTTGTTGACGACGACGTATGTGACCGGCAGCGCGTGGTGCGCGGCGGTCCACAGCGCCTGCGGCGCGTACATCACCGATCCGTCGCCGATCGTCGCTACGACCTTGCGCCGCGGATGCGCGAGCTGGACGCCGAGGGCGGCTCCCATCGCCCAGCCCAGCGTTCCGGTCTTGCTTCCGAAGAAGTCCGAGCCCGCGCGGAACGGCAGATGGCGTAGCACGTGGGGCAGCGACGACGCCGACTCGTCGACGATCAACGCGTCGGCCGGCAGCAGCGTCGCCAGCGTGCGCATCAGGTAGTCGGGCGCGATCGGCACCCGATCGCCGGCGGCGTCGGCCGTCGCGGTGAGGCGCCGACCGTGCTCGGCGCGGGCGCGACCGAGCGCCGACACGCGCTCGCGGGCGGCGGCTCGTGCGGCGTCGTCCTGACGCTTGGCCACGGCGTCCCGAAGCTCGCTCAGCGCTCCGCGCACGTCACCGACGACGCCGAGCGTGACCGGATACGTCCGCCCGATCTCGCGCGCGTCTTCATCGATCTGCACGATCGTCTGCGACGGGCCGAAGGGCGAGCCCGGCGCGTGGAAGAGCCACGTGAAAACGCTGGCGCCGACGACGAGCACGGCGTCGAAGCGCTCGAGCGCCTTCGCGGCCGCCGTCGCGGTGGGATAGAGGCCGCCTCGCCACAACGCATGATCACCCGGAAAGGACAGGCGCCGATGGATCGGCTCGCCATGCACTGCGGCGCCAAGGGTCTCGGCGAGCGCCACGAGGTCCGATTGGGCGCGGGCGCGCGCCACTCCGTCGCCGGCAACGATCGCGGGCGCGCCCGATCGCGCCAGCAGCGATGCGGCGCGCGCGATCGCCTCCGGCTCGGCCGTCGCGCGAGCGGCAACGAGGCCCGGCGCGGCGCCGGCGTCGTCGCACGGCTCGGTCATGAGGTCCATCGGCAGCGACAGGAACACCGGACCGGTCGGCGGTGTGAGCGCCAGGTGGATCGCCCGCCGCAGAGCGGTCGGTGCCTCGGCCGCGTGCCGGAGCTCGTACGACCACTTGGTCAGGCCCTCGGTCATCTTGACCATGTCGCCGGCGAGGATCGGCGCGTCCAGCAAGAGGCGCGTGTCCTGTTGTCCTGCGGTGATCAGCAGCGGGGTCTTGGCCCGCGAGGCGTTGTGAATGATCGAGAGCGCATTCGAGAGCCCAGGCGCCACGTGGAGGTTGACGGCGCCGAGCCGTCCCGATGCCTGGGCGTAGCCGTCGGCAGCGGCGGTCGCCGTCGCTTCCTGCAGCGCCACGATGTAGCTGAGGCCGGAGCCGTCGAGGGCATCGAGGAACGGCAGCTCGGTCGTCCCCGGGTTGCCGAACAGATAGTCGACGCCGGCGGCGCGGAGGATCTCGATCAGTCGCGCGGCGACGTTCATCAGCGCGGCGGGCGCGGCGTGTCCATCGGACGGCCATGCACCACGTATTTTTCGTCGATGAAGCGCCGGACCTCGCGCGGCGTCTTGCCCTCCCTGGTGAGGCGCATCACGTCACGCGTGATGTCCATGCAGAGGGTTCACGTTGCGGCGTGGCTCGTGTACGTCAGGTCGGTCGGCGTTTCGGTCTTGATGTAGCACGAGCGGTTGGACGTGTGGCCGACCTCGGCGCATCCGCAGGTGCACGGCATCCAGCGGAGCACGTCGCCGTGCGTCGTCGCGAATCGATAGAGGACGTCGGCGTCGCCTTCGCTGGCGAACGCGGGCAGCTGGCCGCGCCGAGTCGTCTGTACCCGGTCGCCAATCTCGTCCGTCGATACGCCCTGGGCGGCGGCCCGCCGCTGCACGATCCAATGCGCGCCGAGCACCGTCATGGATAGCGCGACCGCCACGGCGACGAGGGATCTCGCCCGAGTCACGACGCCCTTGCCAGCGGGTACTCGCGGCCGGCGAGCCTCAGCGCGCCACGGCCCGAGGCCTCGTCATAATCGGCCAGGGACAGGAGCTGAAACGTCGCCGCGCGCGAGAAGCGCGCCTCGAAGGCGCCGCCTTTCACTGTGCAGTACGGAATCTCGCCGGGTCCGAGCCTGACGGTGGCGGGATCCACGCGTTCATCGCTGCCGTCGTTGAGGAGCGCGTGCAACGTCTCGCCGCGGCGCTCGATCCTGGTCACGACCCACGGCGCATCGTCGACCCGAACCGGGATTCGAACGCGCGTCTGGATGAAGAAGCCTTCCGCATCTTTTTTCAGGTTGCTTCGAAGGTTGGCGAGGATTCCAGGATGTGTCACTTGAACGCCCTCGTCGTACCAGTCCCCGTCCCGATCGATGCGGAGATCAGGGAGCTTCCACTCCGACGGCGACGTGGACATCAGGCGGGGCTCCTCAAAACACCACGCTGGCGAAGGTGACGACACACTGCGGGTCCGGCGTCTGACCGTAGTGACGCAGCACTCCCGGCGCGCCGCCGATGGCGCGCAGCAGCATCCAGATCGGCGACAGGCCGCAGATCCTGCGCGCGTCGCCGTCGCGTCTGGCGTCATCGAAGAAGCCGTCGGCGTCGCCCGCGGTCACGGTCGCGAGCGTGGCGCGGTCCGCTGTGGCCAGCCGTGCCGCCTGCTCGCGCGACACCGGTGCCCCATCGCCGAAGCGTGGGCCGACGTGGGCCAGGTCCGCGCCTGCGACGAACGCCACGCGCGGTCGCCCCGCGGCCACCGTCTCGCCGAGCGCGTCGAGGAAGCGCATGACGCGGCGATCGTCTTCGGGTCGCCGGCCGCGCACCAGCGCCTCGTGCACGAAGCTCGTCAGCACGGGCACGATCGTCACGTCGCGCCGTCCCGCGAAGAGATAACGCAGGAACACCGCCTGAAATTCGATCGAGTGCTCGTTGCGGTGCGCCACCTCCGCGCCGAAGCAGTCCTGCCCCGCCCGGGACGCGAGCGCTTCGACGAACTCGACGTCCACCGGTGCAGGGCCGAGCGGCGTCTCGTACGCCTTTCGCGTGAGGGCGAACGGATGCGCCATCCCGGCGTGGCACGTCCCGAAGATCACGAAGACGTCAGCATCGCAACGCTCGGCGACGTCCCGATAGCCCCAGGCATACGCGGGTCCACCGCGGTGAAAGTCGATGTGCGGCGCGATCAGCCCGCGCACGCGAGCACTCGTCGCGGCGGCGCCGTTGATCGGGCCGGGCCCCGTCGGCGGTGCGAAGAAACCGTCGAACATGGCTCGCAGCGCGGCGGCGTCGGCCGGGTAGGCACCGCCCGCGTGGCTGGCCGGTCGTGCCGCGGCCGAGAGAAACACGGCGTCGACTTCCGTCCGGCGCGCCTCGAAGCGTGGCCCTTCGAGAAACCCGTGTTGATCCAGCGCCTCCGCCAACTCCTCGATCCGCGCGGCGTCGACCTGCTCGCCGCGCTGACGCTGCACCGCCTGCTGGATCTCCGCGACGTCGTGCTCGCCGTCGAAGAGCGAGACGATCTCGAGCAGCGCCAACGGCACCATCACGACGGAGGGCGTGTAGCCGGAGGGATCGCGCAGAGCGAGGAATCGCTGGCCCTCGTGGTCGACCGGAAACGCCTCGATCCCGCGCAGCCGCGGCCGCCGCGCGAGGCTGCCCTTGCGCGTCACGGCGCGAGGTAGGCGAGTGCGGCGGCGACGTAGATTCGGGCCGCGTCGACCAGGTCGGCGACCTCGACATACTCGTCGACCTGATGCGGAATCAATCGATGGCCCGGGCCGCACGTGACGATCGGGATGCCAAGCTGCGTCCTCAAGATGGTGCCGTCGGTCGAGCCCGGCACGCCGCCCCAGCGCGCGGCGCGGCCGGTGGCACGCCTGACGGCACTCACCATCGCCCGCACGAGCGGCTCGCTGCGCTCGACCTTGGTCGCCATGCGAAAGCCGTTGATCGGAGTCCACTCGACACTGACGCCGGGACACGCGTCCGCCGCGCGACGGCACGCCTCGTCGATTTCCTTCGCGACCGCGTCCGCGTCGGGGCCAGGCGTGAGTCTCACGTCGAGCGTGGCCTGCGCCGTGGCGGGAATCACGTTGGACTGCGGGACACCGGCCACCGGCGCCATGACGACGGTCGGCGTCACCGTCGGTGGCTTGAGATATCGGCTCCGCGTGCACAGCGCGCGCAGGCGCCGCTGCAGCCGCGGCGCGTCGGCGACCAACGCGGCGAGCGCGGCGATGGGGTTGGCCCCCGCTTCCGGCATCGCGCCGTGGGCCATGCGACCACGCGCGGTGACGCGAGCCCACACGACGCCACGCTGCTCCAGGCACAGCTCGTTGTCTTCCGGCTCGCACACGATCGCGGCCGAGAGCGCTCGACCGATCGGCGTCGCGCACAGGTGCTTGGCGCCGATCATGTCGCCTTCCTCGTCGACGAGCGCGCCGACGACGAGGCGCCCTGCCAGCGGTGCGCCGCTTCGCTTGATCGCGGCGGCGGCGATCATCGCGGCGGCCAATCCCGACTTCATGTCCGCCGCGCCGCGCCCGTAGATCTTGCCGTCGACCAGCTCGGCGGCGAAGGGCGGATGCGTCCAGGCGCTTGGATCACCTTCGGTCACGACATCCGTGTGGCCCTCGAGCAGGAGCGTCGGCCCGGCCGCCGCCTCACCAATCGCCCCGAGCACATTGGGGCGTCCAGGCGCGACCTGCTGCACCTCCACGTCGAATCCCTGCGAGCGCATCCACCCCTCGACGTGGGACGCGACCGCCGCCTCAGTGGCGGTCGGGTCGCCGGGACGCACCACGCTCGGGATGCGTACGAGGTCCCGCGTGAGGGCCACCAGTTCGTCCGTGTCGATCAGCGACAGCGCACCCGTCAAGGTCGACACGGCCGAACCTTAACCCCGGAGGCTACTCGTGCGGAAAGGACAGGATGACGGAGTCGAGCCGGATGACGCGGTACTCCTCGAGGGCGATGTAGAAGTAGTGGCCCTCGACTTCTTCCGCGCTCTCCTCGAACGCGACGACGGTCTTGAGCTCGGGCATCTCGCGGAAGGCATTGGCGCCCTCGTCGAACCCGTCGCCACGAGCGATCACTTCCCCGTACCGGATCGGCGAGCCCTTCGGGCAATTCACGCGGATGTCGGCAGGCGGTTCGGCCATCATCTTGACGAGCAGATTGATGCCGTAGACCTGGATGGGGATGTTCGTCATAGCCGAACTATACCACTCCGGGAAGCGTCGGCGGTTCGGGCTCGCGCGCGGCGAGCGCGCCGTCCGGGCCCTTGCGGGCGATCTCGTCCAGCTTCGTTTCGAGCCGGTCCAGCTCGCGTTGCGCGTCCTCGTATTGCTTCTGGGCATTGCCGAGATGGCGGCCCAGCGTGGCGAGCGGCTGGCGCAGCTTCGCCACGTCGCCACCCAGGCGCGCGAGGTCCTCCTGGATGCGCCGAGCGTTCGCTTCGATACGCAAGCCTTTGAGCCCGAGCACGATCACTTGGAGATACGCGAAGATGCTGTTCGGCGAGACCGGCACCACGCGCCGCGAAAGGGCATACGTGGTGATCGGCTCTTCGCCCGCCTCCTCCGGGCGCACGGCGATCTCGTAGTAGACGTTTTCGGCGGGCACGTACATGAGCGCGAAGTCGTACGTCCCCTCATCGGGCAGGATGTACTTCTTGGCGATCTCGTCGACACGCGCCTTGACGTCGCGCGCGAACACGCGGCGATACTGCCGTCGCTGCGCCTCATCGGCCTCGCCCAGCATGCGCCGGAAGTTCTCGAGCGGGAACTTGGCGTCCACGGGCACGATGCGCTCGCCGATCCGGATCGCCGCGTCCACCTTCTCACCCGAGCGGAAGCCATGCTGGGTCATCCAGTGCTCGCGTGGCAGCATCTCGTCGAGCACGCGCTCGAGGAGCGTCTCGCCGAGCCCACCGCGCATCTTCGGCGACTTGAGGACCTGCTCCAGCCCCTGGATCTCGCGACCGATCTCCGCCACGCGCCGCGTGGCTTCCTGCAGCGTGCCGAGACTGCCCTGCACGTCACCGACGACTTTGGTGGCGGCGTCGAGACGCGCCCCGATCGTGCTCTGGCCCGCCTGGATCAGCTTCATCCCCTGCTCGAGCTGCCGCGTCACCTCGCTGGTGAGCGCTCCCACCTCGCGGCGCAGCCGCTCCTGATCCTCACGGCCTTCGCGCCGCACGGTCTCGATCTCTTGCTTGAGCAGCGGCAGCGAGGGGTCGCTCGTGGGCGGACGCGTCGACAGCTCCGCCAGCTCGCGGCGCGTGGCGAACAGCGTCCACGCGACGACGGCCAGGACGACGAGCAGCGCTCCGAGCAGGATGCCTGCGATCTCGGTCATGGCCTCCTCCGCCGGCCTTCGCCTCGCTTCCAGTGGCGACACACGTCGCGCAGCCCGCAGGGCGGGCACACGACGGCGTCGCGGCGGTCGAGACAGTCGCCGGCCATCCGGGTGTGACAGAGCGCGAAGTCGTATTTCACGGGATCAGCGGGATCGAGTGCGGCCAGGCGCGCCGTGATTTCCTCCGCCATCTTCCAGTTTCGCGAGCGCCGCCGCGTGAGGCCGATGGCGCGGCTCATGTTCTCCACGTGGGTGTCCACGGGGATCAGCAGCCGCGACGGCGACACGCCAGTCCACAGCCCAAAGTCGGGTGCCTCGCGGCGCACCATCCAACGGAGAAAAAGCAGCAGCCGCTTGCAAGGTCCGCCCGCCGAGGGCAGCGGAAAGAGATGTCGATAGCCGCGCGAGCGACGCCCGCGCGGAAAGACGTCGGCGAGGTCGGCGTCCAGAAACGCCCGCGCAAAGCGCTCGAGCGCGGGACCGATCGGCCCGCGCGGGTCCGTGTCGCCCGCGAGGAAACACTTCTCGAGCGTGCCGTGTCGCGCGAGCACGTCGCGCGCCGCCACGCAGAAGGCGACGAGGTCGCGCGGTCGGTTGAAGCGATACATGAAGTCGGCGAAACACGCGGCGTGACGTTTTGGGTCGAAGTCGCGAATGAACCGGGCCGGTGATGCGCCCATCGCGTTCAGCGCGCCATGCAGCGCGCGCCCGAACAGCTCGACGCGGCCATAGGCCAGGCAGGCGGTCAGCAACGCGACGATCTCGCGGTCGGCAGCCTCCGAATAGCGCAGCGGCCACTGGATTGCGTCGCGTGCGAGCCGGGCGTCGTAATCGAAGTCGCGATAGAGCCGCTCGAGAGGTACTTGCAGCGCGGCGGGAGACGTCAACTTGCCGCATGATACCATGCGCCGCGATGCGGGCCGCGCACGGTGCGATCAAAGTGGGCGTCGTCGGACTCGGCGCGATCGGCCGGCAGGTATGCCGCGCCGTCGATGCAGGACTGCCAGGCCTGATGCTGACCGGCGCGATGGCCCGTACGCGGGATCGCGCGGAGGCGTTCCTCGCGACGCTCAAAGGCAAGCCGCCGTTTCTCGACCTCGACGGACTCGTCGCCGCGTCGGATCTCGTGGTCGAGGCGTCCACGCAGGCACACCTGCAAGAGATCGCTCCCAAGACGCTTGGCGCGGGTCGCGATCTCGTCGTCCTCTCGTGTGGAGGACTGCTCGGACGCGAGGATTGGATCGCTCTGGCCGAGGCCAACGGCGCGCGCATCCACGTCCCCTCCGGCGCGATCGCGGGGCTGGACGGCGTCAAGGGCGCCACGATCGGCGGCATTCGCGCCGTCACGATGGAATCGCGCAAGCCGCCCAGGGGTCTCGCCGGCGCGCCGTGGATCGTCGAGAAGAAGATCGACCTGGATGCCCTGCGGGAGGAAACGCTGATTTTCGAGGGACCGGCCACCGAGGCGTGCCGCGCCTTCCCCGCCAACGTCAACGTGCTCGCGGCGCTCTCCCTGGCCGGCATCGGTCCGGAGCGGACGCGGACGAAAATCTACGCGGTGCCCGGGTTGACCCGGAACACGCACCGCATCCGCGTTGAGGGCGAGTTCGGCGCCCTCGCCATCGAGGTCGAGAACGTTCCGTCCGAGAACCCGCGCACCGGCCGCCTCTCATACCTGTCGACGATCGCGTTGCTGCGTGATCTCGGCGCTACCCTGCGCGTCGGGACCTAGAGCGCAAAGCCGCGTTTCGCAGAGGATCGAGCCGTGATCGATCCAGTTCGCGCGTCGTTCGATCGCATCGCCGAGCAGTACGCCGCCGACTTCGCAGACGAGCTGTCTCGTAAGCCCTGGGACGTCGAGCGTCTGCGCCGCTTCGCCGCGAGCTGCGGGCCGGGCCCGGTGCTCGACGTCGGCTGCGGCGCCGCCGGCCACGTCGGCGGCTTCATCGCGGACCTCGGTCTCAAACCGGTCGTCGGCGTCGATTTTTCCGAGCGCTCGGTGCTGCAGGCGAGTCGTCTCAATCCCACGCTGCGCTTCGTGGCGGGCGATATGTATGAGCTGCCGATCGCGGACGGCTCTTGCGCGGGAATCGTGGCGTTCTACTCACTCATCTATGGCAACGACGCGTCGCTCGCGGCTCCGCTGGCCGAGCTGAGACGCGTGCTGGGCGACGGTGGACGGTTGCTGCTCGCCGTTCACGCGGGAATCGGCGCGCGGCGATTCACCGACTACAAGGGCGCGCCGGTCGACGTGGAGCTGCATCATCGGCAGCCGTCGGCGTTCGCGATGCAGGTGCGTCGCGCCGGCTTCATCGTGGAATCGATCGAGACGCGACCGCCGTATGCGTTCGAGCACGCGACGGAGCGCCTCTACGTTGCGGCGCGGGCGTGATCGCGCGCGGATCGGTGCCGAGCTAGCCGAGGCGCTGGGCTTCGAGCCAGCGCTCGGCCTCGAGCGCCGCCATACAGCCGCTGCCGGCTGCGGTGACCGCCTGACGGAACACGGCGTCCTGCACGTCCCCGGCGGCGAAGACACCCGGCACCGACGTCCGCGTCGTGCCCGGCTCTACGCGCACGTAGCCGCTCGGCAGCAGATCCAGCTGGCCGCTGAAGAGCGACGTATTCGGCTGATGGCCGATGGCGACGAACAGGCCGTCGACCTTGCGCTCGCTGCGCGCGCCGGTGAGCACGTCCTCGAGGATCGCGCCGGTGACCTTGCCGGCGGCAGGGTCGAGGATGTCGCGCACGACGCTGTTCCAGATGAAGCCGATCTTGGGATGCGCGAACGCACGGTCCTGCATGATCTTCGAGGCCCGCAGCGTATCGCGCCGGTGGACGACCTCCACTTTGCGCCCCAGGCGCGCGAGATACAGCGCCTCCTCCAGTGCGGAGTCGCCGCCGCCGACGACCATGATGTCCTGGTCCTTGAAGAAGAACCCGTCGCACGTCGCGCACGTCGACACGCCGTGGCCGATGAGGAGGTTCTCGGACGGCAGGCCGAGCATCTTCGCGGAGGCGCCGGTGGCGACGATCACGGTCTGCGCTTCGAGCCTCGCATCCGCCGTTTGCACCACGAAGGGACGACGCGAGAAGTCGACCGCCACGACGTCTTCGCCGAGCATGTCGGTGCCGAACCGCTCCGCCTGCTTGCGCATGGTTTCCATGAGCTCTGGGCCGAGCACCGGATCAACGAAGCCGGGATAGTTCTCGATGTGCGTGGTCAGCATCAGCTGGCCGCCCGCCTGGACACCGCTGATCATGAGCGGGGCCAGATTCGCCCGCGCCGCATAAATCGCGGCCGCGTATCCAGCTGGGCCCGAGCCGATGATGAGGACCTTGCGGACAGTTGCCATGTCGCCTTTATCTCCCGCGCCTTGAGATGCAGACGGCATGCCGGGAGATGCGCCGTCAGCTGACGCCGAGGATCGGCGCGAGGTCGGCGAGATCGCGGATCTCGTACTCGGGCGGCGCGATGCCCTCCGGCAGCGGATCGCGCGAGGGATTGACCCAGGCGGCGTCCATGCCCACGCGGTGCGCGCCCTCCACGTCGATGTCGGCGCGGTCGCCGACGAAGAGCGTGCGCGCCGGGTCAGCACCGGTCGCGGCGAGTGCGCGCCGGAAGATGTCTGGGCGGGGTTTGCGCCACCCCACCGCGTCGGACACGATCACCGCCGCGAACAGGTCCAGGACGCCCGCCGATTCCAGGATTCCGGTCGCCGTCGGCGTGTAGTCGAAGTTGGAGACGACGGCCAGCCGATACTGGCGCGCGAGACGGCGCAGCAGCGTGCCGTAGTGCGGCGGGAACGAGGCGGCTTTCGACAGCTCGGCCTTGTGCGCTTCGATGAGCACGGTCGCGAGATCCGGCGACACCGTCGCGTGCTCGAGCGCCAGGCGCCCGAAGAAGTCTCGGAATCGCTCGGGCGCGCCCACCTCGCGGTGATCGATCGCGCGCAGCCGCTCGGCTTCTTTCCACGATGCGGCCAGCGCCTCGTAGCACGTCTCGAGGCTCACCGACGGCGCATGCGGCTGCAGCAGCGCATACAGGCAGCCCGCGGTGGAGTGAATGGTGCGCCCGCCCACGTCGATTTGGGGCAGCCGCTCGCGATCGAAATGCACGAGCGTGTCAAACAGATCGAAGAAGATCGCATCATAGCGGCGTGCGCTCACAGCGGCCTTCTGTTGGCAAAGCCTTCGTCGAGGCCGTGCCAGTGTGAAACACAGCTCTCGCCGTATTTCCAGCAGAGGTTCACCACACGCCCCTGCCGCCGGTGCGGAAAGTCGACGAGACCCAGTGCGAGATCCTTGATGGTCCCGCCCATCCCCATGATCTCGGCGAGGCCGGCCTTGACCGTCTCGGTCAGTCGCGCGACCTGCTCCATATCCGCCTTCCAGGCGGCGCGATCGATCACGCCTCCGCCCGCCTGCCCGATCCGCTCGCGCTCGGCCTCGAGCCGTCCCGCGATCGCCGTGGCCTGCTCGTTGGCGCGCATGATGCCCGCCATGACACGCGTGAGCGTCGGAATGAGCGTGTCGACGTCCCCGGGCTCGAAATATCGCTCAGCCATGTCGCGACAAGCCGCCGTCGACGAAGATCGCATGAATCTCCTTGGGACCGTGCACGCCGCGCGTGAGCGTCAGCTCGATGTCGGCGGTGCGACTCGGTCCCGTGATGAAGTTGATCACGGCGCCACGCTCGGCCGGCGGCACGCCCTCGTGCCACGCCTCCAGCGCGAGACCGAGGTGCTCCAGCGACTCCACGAGCGCCTCACGATCGAAGACGGCGACGTGACAGGGCGGTAACAGCGAGGTCGACCGCGGTCGTCCGGCGGCCGAGACGAGCACAAGCGTGCCCGTCTCGGCCACCGCCAGATCCGCGCCGGTCACGCCGAGGTCGGCATCGGCGATGACGCCGCGTAGACGTCTTCGCTCGGTGTCGGCAACGGCGGCTCGCGGCATCGACTCGACGGCGATGCCCGCGCCGGCGAGTGCGGGAGCGATGGCGACGCCGAGATCCTCGGCCGGCCAGGCCACCAGTTTTCGCGCGTGACGCTCGCGGCAGATGCGCTCCAGCGCCGCCGGCACCTCGGCCGCGGTCGCGACGCGGTGGAAGACGCCCGCCACGAGCTCGAACTCTGCGCGAAAGCGCTCGAGCGTCTGTGGCCAGCGCTCGCTCAGCTCGCGCCGCAGCAGATCGAGCCGCTGGGCCGGCTGGGCCGGGCGCTCGGCCGAGGACGCGGCGAAGAGCCCGCGCGTCTTCGCCATCTCGGTACGAATGCGCGTGAGGAAATCTGTCTTAGAGCTCACGCCAGCGCTCCTGGAACGTCCGCGCGGCCACCGGAGGCAGGTCGCGGGTCCGGGTCCATGCGCCGAAGAAGAACGGCAGCGCGCGGATGCGGCCGCCACGGACGAATGGCCGCTGCGCCGTGCGGCCGATCCGCGCCCCCCACCGATACAGGCGCGGCGAACGCAGGACCCGCGCGAACGTCTTGAACACGACGCGCTCGGTCCACGGCGCGATGCCCTTGTCGTCGACCTCGCGGCGCAGCTCGACCAGCATGCGCGGGATGTCGATGCGGACGGGGCACGCGTCCGCGCACGCGCCGCACAGCGACGAGGCGTGCGAGAGGTCCTTCACCGAGCGCGGACCATTGAGCATCGCAGTCAGCAGGATGCCGATGGGTCCGGGATAGGTGTAGCCGTACGCGTGCCCACCGATCTGCCGGTAGACGGGACAGACGTTCAGACACGCGCCACAGCGCAGGCAGTAGAGCGACTCGCGCAGCGTGCCCGCGAGCTGCGCGATGCGGCCATTGTCGAGCAACACCAGGTGGAACTCGTCGGGCCCTTCGAGCTCTCCGGGTCGCCGCGGCCCCTGCACCAGCGTCGTGTAGACGGACAGCTTCTGACCCGTCGCGCTCTTGGCCAGGATGGCGAGGAACACGGCGAGATCGGTCATCGACGGAATGATCTTCTCGACACCCATCACGGCGACATGCACGCGTGGCAGCGAGGTGGCCATGCGCCCGTTTCCCTCGTTCGTCACGAGGACCACCGTTCCGGTGTCGGCCACCGCGAAGTTGGCGCCGGTGATTCCGAGATCCGCCTGCAGAAACTTCTCGCGCAGCTCCTCGCGCGCGATCTTCGTCAGCACCTCGGGATCGGCGGGTAACCCGGGGCGCTTGAGCTCGCGGGAGAAGAGCTCGGCCACCTGGCCCTTCGTCTTGTGGATCGCGGGGGCGATGATGTGCGAGGGCCGCTCGTGAGCGAGCTGGATGATGTACTCCCCGAGGTCGGTCTCCACCGGTGTGACGCCGATCGCCTGCAGCGCCTCGTTGAGGTGGATCTCCTCCGTCGCCATCGACTTCGACTTCACCGCCATGCGCGCGCCCGTCCGTCGCGCGATGTCAACGATGACATCGCGCGCCTCCTCCGCCGTCGTCGCGAAGTGGACGTGACCGCCCAAGCGCTCCACGTTGGCCACGAGCGTTTCGAGATGCGTGTCGAGCCGCTGGAGCGTCGCCTCCTTGATGGCGCGCGCGCGGTCGCGCAGATGCTCGCCTTCGGGGAAGTTGCCGAACGCCTCGCGACGCAGGGCGATGAACTTTGTCGTCGCGATGTCCAGCGCTTCGTGCAAGAAGCGGTCGCCCAAAGCCTTGGTCGCGCGCTCGCGTAGCGGCGTGCTGACGATGGGTTCTGTCATCTGATTTGCCGTCGGAGCGCCTTCGTCATTTCAGAATCTCCGCCAGGTGCAGCGCGCGCAGCGGCGAGTTGCGGCGCGCGAGGCCACCACGGATCTGCATCAGACAGCCGGCGTCGCACGCCACGAGGCAGCTGGCCCCGGATGCCTCGAGATTGGCGAGCTTGCGCTCGAGGATCGAGGTCGAGACCTCGGGCAATCGCACCGAGAACGAGCCGCCGAAGCCACAACACTCGTCGCTGCCGGGCAGCGGCACGACCTGAGCGCCCTTGAGGTTCGCCAGCAGCGTGCGAGGCGCGGCGCCCTCGTTCAGGCCTCGCAGCAGATGACACGAGTCGTGATACGCCAGCGGGCCTTCGACGTCGCTTTCGAACGCCGTGCGGCCGAGCCGACGGACGAGGAACTGCGAGAACTCCCACGTCCGCTCGGCCAGGCGCTCGGCCGCGGTCGCGTCGGCGCCGCCGCGGAGGAGGCCCGGATACTCGTGCTTGACCATCCAGGCGCACGAGCCTGACGGGACGACCACGGCGTCCGCGTCACGAAACAGGCTCGCCGTGCGCCGCGCCACGCTCGCCGCCTCGTCATGGTAACCGGAGTTGAACAGCGGTAGCCCGCAGCACGTTTGTCCCGCGGGCAGCGTCACCTCGACGCCGAGCCCGCGCAGCAGGCGAACGATGCGCTCTCCCACCTCGGGATAGAACATGTCGGCGAGACACGTGATCATCAGCGCCACGCGCTGCGACGCTGCCGGGGCTCGGGGCGCGGATTGGGCTTCGGTCATGCGTGCGGCGGCGGCGGGGCCATGAACACGAGCAACAGCAGTCGCTTGCCCGAATCATTGGTGACACCGTGCTGGCTGCCAGCGGCGGCGACGAGTGCCTCGCCGCTCTCCAGCGCGTGATCGGCGCCATCGAGCGTGAACCGGCCGCGCCCCTCGAGCACGACGTACACCTTGTCTTGCCCCTCGTGAGCGTGAACCTTCTGGCTCTGTCCGGGCTCGAGACAGTAAAGGTCGACTTGTGCGCGCGGCGTGGAGGCAAGCGCAATCTTCGCCATCTTGTCGGACTGATATTTTGCGCGGTCGGCGAGCCGGATCTTCATCGCTCCTCCCATCGCATGGCGCGCGCCAGCAGCGTCACCGGGTGAACGACCTCGAGGTCGAGGCCTCGGTCGCGCGCGCCGCGCGCGATCTGCATCAGGCAGCCGGGATTGCCGGTGGCGACGATGCGCGCGCCGGTCTCACCGATTCGCGCGAGCTTCAGCGTCAGCAGCCGGTCAGCCATGTCGGGTTCGAGCAGGTTGTACACCCCGGCGCTGCCGCAGCAGAGCTCGCTGTCGGTCAGCGGCACCAGACGCAGCTCCGGGATCCGGCCGAGTAGCGCGCGCGGCGCCGTACGGACGCGCTGTCCGTGCGCGAGATGACACGCATCATGATAGGTCACGGTCGCCGGCAACGGGCGCAGGGGCAAATCGGCTTCGGCCAACAGCTCGCTGACGTCGCGCGTTCGCGCGGCGAAGCGCCGGACCGCGTCGTCGTCGATCCAGTGCGCGTAGTCGCGCAGCGCCGATCCGCAGCCGGCCGCATTGGTGACGATCCAGTCGACGTCGGACGGCAGGGCTGCGGTCAGCGCGCGCGCACGCGCGCGGAACGCGACGAGACGTCCCCCATGCAGCTCGAGCGCGCCGCAACACCCCTGGGCATGCGGCGCGACGACGTCCCAGCCGGCCGCCGAGAGCAGACGCATCGTGTCCCGATTGACGTCGGCGAAGAGATAGCGCTGCACGCATCCCGTCAGCAGGGCCACGCGACCACGCGCGCGGCCATGCGCTGCGAGAAACTCTGGGAGCTGGTCGTCCGTCCGCGGCACCTCGGGGAGCAGCGCGTCCATCGCCGCGAGCCTCGAGAAGCGCCGCAGCAGCCCCGTGCGGCGCACGAGCGCCTGCAGTCCCCACCGCTGGTAGCGTCTCAATAATCCGAGCGCGATGGCGAGTCGATCGGGATGCGGAAGAATGCCGAAGAGGAGCGCGTCCATGAGTCGCCGCCGCGGCGGGCGGCCCTTGTGCTCGATATCGCCCCGCGCGGTCTCCAACAGCAAGCCGAACGGCACTCCGGCCGGACACGCGGTCTCGCACGCGCGGCAACCGAGGCAGAGATCGAGATGCCGAACGTAGGTGTCGGTGACGTCCAGCCGCCCTTCGGCGACGGCGCGCATGAGGTAGACACGGCCGCGCGGCGAGTCCATTTCCTCGCCGAGAACGCGATAGGTGGGACACGCTGGAAGACAGATCCCACAGTGAACGCAGGATCGAATCGAATTGATTGTAGCGGGGTCCGTGAGGCCGGCTCGATTCGTGGGTGGCCTGCTCAAGATGGTCACCGGCTGCGCATGTACGGGCTACGTGGCCTGTTCAAGGTGGTCACCGGCTGCGCATGTACAGGTTATCTGGCCTGTTCAAGACGGTCACCGGCTGCGCAAGTACGGGCTACGTGGCCTGTTCAAGACGGTCACCGGCTGGGCATGTACAGGTTATGTGGCCCGTTCAAGACGGCCACCGGCTGCGCACGTACGGGCTACGTGGCCCGTTCAAGACGGTCACCGGCTGCGCATGTACAGGTTATGTGGCCTGTTCAAGGAGGTTACCGGCTCCGTCATGCCCGTTCTCCCGCCGGCAGCGACGCCACACGTTTCATAGTCCGCCGACGAAGCGGCCGGGGTTCAGCACGCCGCGCGGATCGAATTCCGTCTTGAGCGCACGCATCACGGTCAGCGCCGGCGCCGCGACCGGCCCCCACGGATCGAGCCGCTCACGAATCGACCGCGGCGCGCGCTCGACGATCACCGCGCCATCGACTTCGCCGACGCCCGCTCGCAACTGCTCGAGCGCACCGGGAAGCCCACCGGCGTCGGCATTCGCGATCAGCACCCGCAGCGCGCCGAGACCCGCGCTCCCCGCGACCGATGCGCCGGGTAACACCGCCTGCACCGCGCCGAGCGTCTCCACCAGCCGCGCGGGTACGGTGCCGATCCGGAGCGTCACGCCCTCAAAGGCCGCGAGCGCGCGATCGTACGTCCGCCAGAACGAGGCGCCCATGGTCTCGATGGTGCCATGGGCCCGTTGGGCGAGCGCCTTCACGAGCCCTTCTTCGGCCCGCACCGCGGACTCCACGGTGCCGATCGACACCACGAGCGCGGCCGCGCTCACGGGAAGATTGCACGCGGCGAGAGCGCGCGAGTCGAGCAGTTCGATGCGATTGGGCTGCACGGTGGAATCCAGCAGCGCTGCGACGCACTCCTGAGCGTGGGCAGGTGTGTTGAAGCTCGCCAGCCACGTCGACTCGTGTTCCGGCGCGGGATGCAGACGCAGCGTCAGCTCGAGCAGGACACCGAGCGTGCCCAATGCGCCCACCATCAGCTTCGGGACGTCGTAGCCGCTCACGGACTTCACGACCTTCGCGCCGCCCCACGTGAGTACGCCGTCCGCCTGTGCGAAGCGCACGCCAAGCAGCAGGTCGCGCATCGTGCCATAGCGGTGCCGCAGCGGTCCGCTCGCATGCGTCGCGGCGATGCCGCCCAGCGAGCGCGTGGCCCAACCCGGCGGGTCGAGCGGAAGGATTTGTCGCCGCGGAGCCAGGCGCGCCGCCAGCGCTCCCGCGGTGCATCCCGCCTGAACGGTCACGGTCAGGTCTTCCGGCGTGTACTCGAGCACGGCGTCGAGACGGCCCGTGTCGAGCACCAGATCCACGCGCGCGGGCGGATATCCGAGCTCGAGCGCGTTTCCGCCGCCGCGCGGCGCCACCGACAGACGCGCGTCGTGCGCAAGCGCCACGAGCGCGGCGGCCTCGCCGGTCGTGGCTGGGGCCGCAGTCCACCGTGGGATGGTCCCGTCGACCGGCGCGCCGCCCTCGCGCACGTGCTCGGCGCCGACGATCGCCCGCAGCCCGTCGGTGAGCGCGGCGCTCGTGGTCACCGCCACGGCGCTACACCCACGTGCCGGCCGGCAACGTCGGGCGCGACGGACGAAAGCCCTCGCCGCACGCGGGATGCGAGGGCAGCAGCTTCGCGGGATTCATGAGGCCGTCGGGATCGAAGACGCGGCGCAGCCGAAACATGAAGTTCAGATCCGCGTCGGCGTACTGCAGCGGCAGATTCTTGGCCTTGTCCATGCCGATGCCGTGCTCGCCGCTGACGGTGCCACCGAGCGCGATGCACGCGTGCAGCAGCTCTTCGTTGGCCTGCTGCGCGCGCTCGAGCTCGCCGGGCTTACGGTCGTCGTAGCAGATCAGCGGGTGCAGGTTGCCGTCGCCCGCGTGGAACACGTTCGCGAAGAGGAGATTGTGGCGTTTACTGATGGCGACCATCTCACGCATGATCTCCGGCAGCCGGCTGCGCGGCACCACCGCGTCCTGCAGCAGGTACGCCGCGGTGATGCGGCCGACGGCGCCCGCGGCCTCTTTGCGCCCCTTCCAGAGCAGCGCGCGCTCGGTCTCGTCCCGCGCGACGGTGACCATGAGCGCCTGTCGCTCACGACAGATCGCCGCGACGCGCTCGGCCTGCGCCTCGACCTCGGCGCGCGGACCGTCGAGCTCGATCAGCAGCACAGCGCCCGCGCCATCGGGATAGACTTTGCCGACGGCGGCGTTGACGGCGCCGATCATCGCGTCGTCGAGCATCTCGAGGGCGGCGGGAATGATGCCGGCGGCGATGATCGCGGAGACCGCTTCCGAGGCCTCGACGACGGTGGCAAACGACGCGAGCGCCGTCTTCACCGCCTCGGGCAAGTGCAACAACCGCACAGTGATCGCCGTGACGAGGCCGAACGTGCCCTCGTTGCCGACCATCACGCCCGTGAGGTCGTAACCGGCGCGCTCCGAGGCCTTGCCGCCCACGCGCACGACGTCGCCGGTGCCGATGACGGCCTCGAGTCCGAGCACGTGGTTGGTGGTGATCCCGTACTTGAGACAGTGGGGTCCGCCGGCGTTCGTCGCCACATTACCGCCGATGGAGGACACCATTTGGCTGGAGGGATCCGGCGCGAAGAACCAGCCCCGCTCGCGCACGGCGTTCGTCAGCCACAGATTAATGAGTCCGGGTTGGACGGTCGCGCAGCGATTGGCCAGATCGAGCTCGAGGATCTGCGTCATGCGCGTCATCGAGACCATCACGCCGCCGTGCGGCGCGGTGGCGCCTCCGATGAGCCCGGTGCCCGAGCCGCGCGGGACGACCGGCACATGGGCCTCGCGACACAGCCGCACGATCGCCTGCACCTCGTCCGTACTGGTGGGAAGGACGACGGCGTCGGGGGCGGCCTTGTACAGCGTGAGCATGTCGCTCTCGTAGGTGAGGCGACCTTCGGGAGTGAGGACGACGCCCGCGGGGCCCAGCAGGCGCTGCAGCCCGGAGACTACGCTGGCGGAAAGCGCCACGACGGGACGGCGATCAGCCGATCTTCCAGGTGTCGCCCGACGTCAGAAGCTTCGCGATGCTCCCCGGCCCGCGGTCGGAGATCGCGCGCTGCTCCTGCTCGAGTATGACCTCCTCGTAGATCGGCGCTTCGATCGCCTCCAGCACGCCGATCGGCACCGGAAAGTCCGGCGCGAACAGATCGGCAAGGATCTTGGCGGCATTGACGTTCTTCTCGTCGTGGATCCAGAGCGCGCTCTCGGGCACGTCCTTCGCGTTCACGACTTTCGGCGTGACGCCCTCCATGATGACGGCCTTGCGCGCGTCCGGCGGGCCGTACACGAGCGGCTTGCCGTGCTCGAGCCGGAGCTCGTAGGCGAGCTTGGAGGTCTTGTCGTAGATGACGTTCCAGGCAAGGTCGTTGTACACGTTGCAGTTCTGGAGGATTTCCACGAACCCGGTGCCCTTGTGAGCGGCCGCGCGCTTGAGCGTCTCTTCCATGTGCTGGATGTTCCGGTCGACCGTGCGCGCCACGAACGTGGCGCCGCAGCCGAGCGCGAAGGAGAGCGGGTTCACCGGCCGATCGGCCGAGCCCATCGGCGTGGACTTCGTCACCTTACCGAGCTCACTCGTCGGCGAGTACTGGCCCTTCGTCAGCCCGTAGATCCGGTTGTTGAAGAGCAGCACCGTGAGATTCACGTTGCGGCGCAGCACGTGCAGCATGTGGTTGCCGCCGATCGACAACCCGTCGCCGTCGCCAGTGACCACGAACACCTTCAGGTCGGGGCGCGCGACACGCAGACCGGTCGCGATGGCCGGCGCCCGGCCGTGGATCGTGTGGAACCCGTACGTGTTCATGTAGTACGGGAAACGGCTCGAGCAGCCGATTCCGGAAATGAACACGATCTGCTCGCGCGGGATCCCGAGGTCGGGCATCGACTTCTGGATGGCGCTGAGGATCGCGTAGTCACCGCATCCGGGACACCAGCGGACGTCCTGGTCGGACTCGAAGTCCTTCTTCGTGTACTTCGGCGTCGGTGCGGCGGCTGCCCCCTGCGTCATGGATGACTCCCGAGCAATTGTTGAATGCCTTCCAAAAGTTCTTCGCTCGCGAGCGGCAGCCCGCGCACGCGGTTGAAGCCGACGGCGTCGACGAGATACTCGGCGCGGAGCACGCGCACGAGCTGACCGCTATTGATCTCCGGCACGAGGACCTTGCGGTATTCGCGCAAGATGTGGCCGAGGTCCGGCGGCAGCGGATTGAGATGCCGCAGGTGGATCGACGCGACCGACTTGCCCTCGGCCTGTGCCCGCTCGACGGCCGCCGTGATCGATCCATAGGTGCCGCCCCAGCCGACGACGAGGAGATCGCCGGTGGCCGGCCCGTTGATGCTGGTCGGCGGAATCTCCTGCGCGACTCGCCGCACTTTTTCGGCGCGCGTGCGCACCATGTGGTCGTGGTTGTCCGGATCGTACGAGATGTTGCCGGTGACGTCCTGCTTCTCGATGCCGCCGATTCGATGCTCGAGCCCAGGCGTTCCGGGACGGACCCACGGCCGCGACAGCGTCGCCGGATCGCGCAGATATGGGAAGAAGCCTTCCTTCTCCGTGCGGAACTGGATGTCGATCGGTGGCAGGGTCGTGGAATCGGGGATCAGCCAGGGCTCCGAGCCGTTGGCGAGGAACCCGTCCGAGAGCACGATCACCGGCACCATGTACTTGGCCGCGATCCGCACCGCTTCGTACGCGACGTAGAAGCAGTCGCCCGGCGTCGCGGGCGCCAGCACGACCACCGGCGACTCGCTGTTGCGGCCGTAGAGCGCCTGCATGAGATCCGCTTGCTCGGTCTTCGTCGGCATGCCCGTCGACGGACCGGCGCGCTGGATGTTGAGGATGACGAGCGGAAGCTCGGCGGTGACCGCGAGACCGATCCCCTCGCCCTTGAGCGCGATCCCCGGGCCGCTCGAGCACGTGACCCCGATGGCCCCGCCGAACGCAGCGCCGATGGCCGCGGTCACCGCGGCGATCTCGTCCTCGGCCTGGATCGTCCGGATGCGGAAGCGCTTGTGCATGGCGAGCTCTTCGAGCACGCTCGACGCCGGCGTGATCGGATAGGCGCCGTACACGATCGGAACCTTCGAGCGCTCGGCGGCGGCGAGCAGGCCCCACGCAAGCGCGCGGTTGCCGGTCATCGCCCGATACAGCCCCGGCGCCATCTCCGCCGGCTCGACCGTGTAGGCTTCCTCGAAGAACTCCGCAGTCTCGCCGAAGGCGTGGCCGGCCTTGAGCACGCGCGTGTTGGCTTCGGCGATGTCGGGCTTCTTCGCGAACCGCTTCGTGATCCACTCGAGCGTGGGCTCGAGCGGTCGCGTGTAAATCCACGACACAAGACCCAGCGCGAAGAAGTTCTTGGTGCGGTCCTTCTCCTTGGTGTCCAGCTTGAGGTCGGCGATGGCCTTGTGGGTCAGGCCCGTCATGTCGACCTTGTGCAGGCGGTAGCGCTCGGCGAGCGCGGGATCCTCGAGCGGATTCTGCGCGTAGCCCGCCTTGTCGAGATTGCGCTTCTCGAAGGCCGCGGTGTTGACGATCAGCAGCCCGCCGGGCTTGAGATCGCGAAGATGCACCTTAAGCGCCGCGGGGTTCATCGCCACCAGGCAGTCGAGCCGATCGCCCGGTGTATAGACCTTTTGGCTCCCGAACTGGAGCTGGAAGGACGAAACGCCAAACAGCGTGCCGGCCGGGGCGCGGATCTCGGCGGGGAAGTTCGGCAGCGTGGCGATGTCGTTGCCCGCCCACGCCGACTCGGTCGTGAATTGCTCTCCCGTGAGCTGCATGCCGTCGCCGGAGTCGCCGGCGAAGCGGATCACAGCGCGCTGTAGCTCGCGCCGCGCCTTGGTCGTGCCGACGGGCGCTGCGGTCTCGCTCATCGATCTCCTCTCCGCTGTCTCGGGGTCGTGCAGACCTCGCGCGCACGGCCGCTGTGCATCGTCGTGATCCGCGGGATTGGTGCTGAGGCCGCCCGGCCCTCCAACGGCTTCGACAGGGCGTGCTTCATCTTAAAGGACCCTCTCCCATCCGGCAAGGTTCATGGCTATCCGGCATCCATTTCTTGTGGCCGCTTGAGCACGTCGCCCGGGGGCAGGTTCAGGACCGCTTCCGGAAACAGCTGCGCGAGCCACCGGATGACGTCGCTCACCGTCACCACGCCGATCGGGCGGCGCTCCGCGTCGACCAGCGGCACCGTCCGGTACCCCGCCACGCTCATGCAATGCACGGCGTACGCGATGCGGTCGCGCGCGGCGAGCGCTTCCGGGTTGGGCGTCATCACCTCGCGCAGCGTGGTGCGGCGCGGATCGCGACCGGCGCCTGCCACGCGCGTCAGCACGTCTCGCTCGGTCAGAATCCCGGTGAGCCGACCACCGTCGTCGACGATCAGCACGCACGCCTGCCGCCGCACGAGCATGCGCGCGATCGCGTCCTCGACCGTGGCCGTCGGCGGCAGGCAGATCGGGTCGGCGGGGCCGAGCGTGGCAATCGTGTCATCGAGCAGCGCGCCACGTACCTGTTGCAGCTCCTCTTCGATGTCCCGGTCGTGATCCTCGAAGTCCACCATGGAACTCCTCCCCATGTAGACGGGGTTTACCGGTCGCCCGCCGCAACCTGGGCGGGCACCGCGCTGGCCTCCTTCAGCATTTCGACGAACCGGCTCGCCGTCGGGGTCAGCCGCTTCTGCCGACGGTAGATGATTCCGACCGGTCGCGCCAGGTCCGGGACGCCGAGCGTCACCGCCGTCAGCGTACGGATGCCGGCCTCTTTCTGCACCGTGTGACGCGGCAGAATACTCACACCGGCGGCGATGATGATGCCCTGCTTGATTGTCTCGATGTTGTCGAACTCCATCACGATGGTGGGCCGCGCCCCGTGCTGCCGCAGCGCACGATCGATCGCCTTGCGAATCGGCAGCGCCCGATCGAACGCGATGAAGCGCTCATCGTTGAGATCGGCCGGCATGACCAGGCGCCGACGCGCGAAGCGATGATTGGGATGGCACACGACGGCCATGGGCTCCACGCGCAACGGCACCACGGTGAGCGCACGATCCGAGGGCGGGTACGACATGATGCCGAGATCGGCGTCGTCGTTCATCACCGCCTCAACGACTTTGTGCGGATGCAAGCATTCGAGTTGGACGCGCGCATCAGGATAGAGCGCGGCGAACTGCTGCATCGGGCGGCTGACGTCGTGAAGACCCACGGAGTAGATCGCCGCCACGCGCACGGTCCCGTCCAGACGCGCCTTGACCGCGGCCACGGCCGTCTTTGCTTTCTCCCAGGCCTCGAGCATCGCGCGGCAGGCGTCGTAGAGCGTCTGCCCCTGCGGAGTGACCGCAAACGGCCGCTTGGTGCGATCGATGAGCGTCACACCCACCTGGCTCTCGAGCTGCTGGACCGCCTGGCTCGCCGCCGACTGCGACACGAAGTTCTGCTCGGCCCCCTTGGAGAACGAGCGCAGCCGGACGACGTCGCAATAGAGTCGCAGGGTTTCGAGGTGCACCGCCCCACTCTACACCATCAGTTCTCCTGATACATACCATCCGTCTTTTCGCTGCTGACTAATACTGGTTCCTCCGGTAGTATCGTGCAACTGTTCACAAAGGGGTAGGGCGATGAGTGAATCTCAAGGGCTGTACGACCCCTCGCACGAGCACGATGCGTGCGGCGTCGGCTTCGTGGTCGACATCAAGGGCCGCAAGTCGCACACGATCGTCCGGCAGGGGCTCCTCGTCCTCATCAACCTCCTGCACCGCGGCGCCTGCGGGTGCGAGCCCAACACAGGCGATGGCGCCGGGATTCTCTTGCAGGTGCCCGACAAGTTC
>DAIRVP010000078.1:20722-24138 GCA_036802765.1 Candidatus Rokuibacteriota bacterium | reverse complement strand
CGCTTGCACATCAGCTCGAGCGCGCGCTCGGCCACACCGATCTGCCGCATGCAGTGATGGATGCGTCCGGGACCGAGACGGCCCTGCGCGATCTCGAAGCCGCGCCCCTCGCCCAGCAGCAAATTGCCCGCGGGCACGCGCACGTTTTCGAACAACACTTCGCCGTGGCCGTGCGGCGCATCGTCGTACCCGAAGACGGTCAGCATGCGCTTCACGGTGATGCCGGGGGTGTCGCGCGGCACCACGATCATCGACTGCTGCTTGTACTTGTCCGGGTTTTTCGGGTCGGTCTTGCCCATGAAGATGAGAACCTTGCAGCGCGGATCGCCGATGCCCGAGGTCCACCACTTGTGGCCGTTGATGACGTACTGGTCGCCGTCGCGCACGATGGACGACTCGATGTTCGTCGCGTCCGACGACGCGACTTTCGGCTCGGTCATCGCGAATGCCGAGCGGATCTTGCCTTCCAGCAAGGGCTGGAGCCACGTCTTCTTGAGCTCTTCGGTTCCATACCGCTCGAAGACTTCCATGTTGCCGGTGTCGGGCGCCGAGCAGTTGAAGACTTCGGGCGCGATATGCGAGCGCCCCATCAGCTCGCAGAGCGGCGCGTACTCGAGGTTGGTGAGGCCGGCGCCGCGCTGGCTCTCGGGCAGGAAGAGGTTCCAGAGGGCGCGCTCACGCGCTTTTTCCTTGAGCTCTTCCATGATCGGCGGGATCTGCCAGCGCGTGGGACCGGCGTCGAGCTGCTCGTGGAAGACGTGCTCGTTCGGGTGGATGTACTTGTTCATGAAGTCGGTGATTTGCTCCAAGTACATCTTCGTCTTCTTCGAGTACTCGAAATCCATGGACGGCCCCCTCTGGCGTTGTCGAGTGCTCGATTGTATCCTCCGCGGCGAGCAAAGTCATGGCAGCCAGGATGAAGGGCAAGGTGGCGCTGATCACGGGCGCAGGCTCCGGCATCGGCGCCGCCACGGCGAAGCGATTGGCCGCCGAAGGTGCGAAGGTTGCCTGCGTCGATCGCATGGGCGAGCGCGCCAAAGAGACGGCGCGCATCATCAGCGCCGCCGGCGGCGACGCATTCGCGATCGAGACCGATGTGACCGATGCCGCCGCCTGCGAGCGCATGGTCGATCAGGTCGTCGGGCGCTTCACTGTGCTCACGACACTGGTCAATTCCGCCGGCGTCCGTCCCGAGGGCCGTGATCGCGCGCCCGCACCCGTGGAGTGGGACCGCGTCGTCGATACCAACCTCACCGGCACGTATTTTCCGTCGCGCGCCGCACTCCCCGCGCTGAGCGCCAGCGGCAAGGGCGCGATCGTGAACTTGTCCTCGGTGTACGGCATGGTCGGCGGCTCGCTGTCGCCCGCCTACGCCGCATCGAAGGGCGCCGTGGTCAATCTCACGCGCCAGATGGCGATGCAGTGGGCGCCGGCCGTGCGCGTCAACTGTGTGTGCCCCGGCATGATCGAGACACCGATGACGCGCGCGCTCCTCGAGGACCCCGCGTTTCGCGAGGCGGTGCTGCTGAAGTATCCGCTGCAGCGCTTCGGCCAGGCGGACGAGGTCGCATCGGCCATTCTGTATCTGGCCAGCGACGAGGCGAGCTTCGTGACCGGCGTGTCGCTACCGGTGGATGGAGGGTATACGGCGGGGTGAACGGGACGGGCGTTCCCGCGGGAACGCCTCAGCGCCTGGCGTTTGATGCGAGCCGAAACTGATGCGACGCGACGCTGATGGGCGAATCAACGAGCCCGGCGCCTGCACACGGACGATTGCGTGGGCGATGGCGCTGTCCCGATTCGTCATTGCTCTCACGATCGTCATTCCTGAGGCAGTCGTTGCGGAAGCGGCGCACTACGTCTTCGTCGACTACCTTTCCGCGCCGGCGCCGCCCGTGGCGCCGGTCGAAGCCGCGGCCGCGGCGGTGCGCGGCGGCATCAACGCCGGGGCGCTGGAGCGTGACGTGCGCGTCCTCGCCGCTCCCGAGATGCGTGGGCGACTGCGCGGCACCTACGACAACGCGCGCGCTCGCGCCTACCTCATCGAGCGGCTGCGCGGCGCCGGGATGGCGCCACTCTTCGACGGCTCGTACGAGCAGGCCACGTACGCAGAGATCGCCGACGCGGCGCGCGAGCGGGCCGAAGCCGCGCGGCACAGCACGAACGTCGGAGCGATCTTTCGCGCCGACGATGCGGCGGCGGAGTGGATCGTGCTCGTCGCGCACTACGACCATCTGGGCGTGGTCAGCGGCGCGGTCCACCCCGGCGCCGACGACAACGCGAGCTCGGTGGCCCTCCTGCTGGCCATCGCCGACTCGCTCGGCGGGAGCCGCCCGCGGCTGCGGCGCCACGTCGTCTTCCTGTTTCCCGACGCCGAGGAGCCTCCCGACATTCGCACCGACCGGATGGGCTCGTCGTGGTTCTGGCGTCATCCGCCGCTGCCCGCCACGCGACTGCATCTGGCCGTCGTGCTCGACCTCATGGGCGGCCGCGCGTCGCCCGAAATGATCGCCGCCGGGCTCGCCGACTCGGTGTTCGTGCTGGGCGCCGAGGCGAGCCGCGGCCTGGCCGATTTCGCGCGCGCGGTGCCGCCCAGCGATGGCGTCGTGCCGGTCTTCCTGAGCCTGCCGATGATCGAGGCGATGCCGTACGTGCCGCACCGGCGTTTCGCGCGCAGCGACTATCACGGGCTGCGGGAGCACGTCGGGCGCCCGTTCGTGTTTTTGTCCACCGGCCGCACGGAGACCTATCACACCGCGGACGACACGCCCGACACGCTGGACTACGCCAAGCTCGCGCGGGTCACGGGCTGGGTGGCCGTGCTCGCCGCGCAGGCCGCCGACGCGCGCGCGGCGCTCGAGTGGCGCGACTTCGTGGCCGACCCGATCGCCGACGCGCGCAGCCTCTTGCGGATGTCGGCGGGGGTCGAGACGAGCGCACGGTTTCCGTGGCCGCTGCGCCGGGCGCTCGCCGCCGACCGCCGCACAGTGGAGGCGCTGCTGCGGCGGTGGGAGGGCGGCGAGGCACCCACGCCGGAAAGCTATCGCACGCTGCAGCTTGGCTCGACGCGGCTGCAGGCCGCGCAATGGCGGCCGAGCGGGTGGTACTTCGCGCTGTGGTAGCTGGCTCGGCTGCGCCAGCCCAGGCGATGCGCGGCAGACGTTCCCGCGGAAACGCGACCCGACGTTCCCGCGGAAACGCGACCCGACGTTCCCGCGGAAACGCGACCCGACGTTCCCGCGGAAACGCAGACCGAATGCGACGCCAGCCGGTGAGTCGATCTACAAGTACTGGCCCGCCGGCGTGCGCGCGTCGAGGTCGAGCGCCATGGTGACCATCTGGGCCAGCGAGAGCGCGCGTGGGTCAGAGTAGCGAGAACACTCCGAGATGTCGTCGGGCACTTCACGACGGAGCGC
>DAIRVP010000078.1:0-20622 GCA_036802765.1 Candidatus Rokuibacteriota bacterium | reverse complement strand
CGATTCGATGCGACTTTCGATCTTGTGTGCGCGGTTCTCGAGCGCTTCCGTTCGTTCGTACTGATCGAGCGACTTCCACTGGTAGGCGTCCATGCTCGGCTTCCTTTCTAACGTGTCATCGAGGCACCTCCTCGTTCGAGACGACTGGCGGCCGCTGATGAGACATCGAATGAGTCTAGGGCCCGCGTCAAGCCTGGACCGCCTCGCGTTACGGCCGCGCGTAGTGATCGATGATGAACCGCGAGATCGAATGCCGCGTCGGCAGACTGGGCAGCGCGTCGCACTGAAACCACCGCGCGTCCTCGAGCTCCTCGGTGTCGATGACGAGATCGCCGCCGGCATAGGTGGCGACGAAGCCGATCATCATCTGGCTGGGGAAGGGCCAGTTCTGACTGCCGACGTAGCGGATGTCCTTCACGTCGACGCCGACCTCTTCCTTGATCTCGCGCGCGACACAGCTTTCCAGCGACTCCCCATTGTCGACGAAGCCCGCGACGAGGGCGTAGCGATTCGGCGCCCAACCGGTCTTGCGCGTGAGCAGAACGCGCTGACGATCGCGGACGAGCACGATCGTCGCAGGGTGCAGGTGGGGATAGTGCTCGTAGCGACAGCGCGGACACTTCTTGCCCCACTCGCCCTCGATGCGCTCGGTGGCTTCGCCGCAGCGGGGACAGTAGCCGCTGGTCGATTCCCACCAGAGCGCTTGCATGGCCATGCCGCCGAGCGAGAGCAGATCATCCGGCAGCCGCGTGTTGCGCATCGGCACAATGGTCTCGACCGAGAGTCCGTTCGGCGCAGGCGCGCCGGGCGGAACCGACACGACCCAGCACGGCGTGTCGCGATACATGCCGAGCCAGAACGGCGCGGTCTCGAGCGGAATCGGACAATCCCCGTGGGGCAGACGAAAGCCGCCGGCCTCGGGGATGACGAGGAGATTCTGATCCTGCACGAGAATCCAGTGCCCGCGCTCGACGGGCGGCTTGGTGCCGCGCTTGGCCGGCGCGAAGGCGCGGCCCAGGATGTCGCGATTGAACGGCAGATGCACGGTCAGCGGTGTCGTCATCGCTCGGTGTCCGTCCACCACGGATAGAACGGCGGCATGTCCTTGCTCGGGCGCCCCGTGAACCGCGGCGCTCGCTTTTCTAGAAACGACGTGATGCCCTCGTGCGCGTCCGCCGAGCGCCCCGTGTACCACATGCCGAGCGAGTCGAGACGGTGCGCGGCGCGCGGGTGCTCGGCGCCGAGCATGCGCCACAGCATCTGCCGGATGAGCGCGACGGAGACGGCCGACGTGTTGTCGGCGATCTCACGCGCGAGCGCGCGCGCCGCCGGCAACAACGCCTCTGGTTCGAGCACGCGACTCACCAGCCCGCCTGCGCGCGCCTCCTCGGCGGAGAATACGCGGCCGGTGTACGTCCACTCCGCCGCCTGCGCGATCCCGACGAGCCGTGGAAGAAACCACGTGCTGCACGCTTCGGGCACGACGCCACGCCGGGCGAAGACGAAGCCGATCTTCGCCGTGCTCGACGCCAGGCGCACGTCCATCGGCAGCGTGAACGTGATCCCGAACCCGACGGCCGGCCCGTTGATGGCCGCAATGACGGGCTTTTTCAGCTCGAAGATCCGCAGCGTGACGAGGCCGCCACCGTCGCGATGCGCCCCGGGATTCTCGCCGCGGCCGTCGAACGTCTTGCCGCCCCCGCCGAGATCGGCACCCGCGCAGAAGGCGCGACCGGCACCGGTGACGACGACAGCGCGTGCGCCGTCGTCCGCGTCCGCGCGGTCGAAAACTTCGACGAGCTCGCGGATGACCGTGCCGTTGACGGCGTTCAGCCGCTCCGGCCGGTTGAGCGTGACGGTGGCGATCCCATCGGCGACGTCGTAGAGGACCGTCTCGAAGGCCATCAGAACCCGAGGGCTCGCACGTCCTTGCCCGCGGCGGCGACGGCCGCCTCGGGCGCGGCGGGCGCCTTCACGTCGAGCTTGCGGAGCTGCGGCATGACTTCGCGCGCGAACAGCCGCATGTTGCGCTCCGCGTCCTCGTACGGCATGCCGGCGTACGAGAAGACGCCGACGAAGTGGCTGTTGCCGGTGCGCCGATGAATGTCGAGGATCTTGTCGTAGCACTGCTCCGGCGTTCCGGACACTTGAAGGTTCACGAAGTAGTCGATCACGGTGTCGGTTCCGTATTCTGCGATCTTTTCGCTCATCTTGCCGTAGTACTCGTAGCCCTTGGTCTTCGCCAGGTGGTCGGCCTCGAAGTGATAGTGGTCGAGCACCGTGCGGTAATAGCCACCGATGTACCGGCGCGCCATCTCCCGCGCGCGGTCGGCGCTGGGATCGCAGAAGGTCCAGCCCGCGGCGATCGGCGGCGGCGCGTCCACGCCGTTGACCTGGCGATAGACACCGCGATAGGTCTCGAGCTCCTTGGCGACCTCGTGCCACGGCTTCTGCGGAATGATCAGGATGCCGACGCCGAGTCGCGCCATGATCGGCAGCGAGTCGGGCGAGACGGCGGCGGCGTAGGTGCGGCCGCGGAACGATTTGAAGGGCGCGGGGCGGATGGCCGCGTGCGGCTGCTTGACGAACTCGCCGGCGTACTCGCACCAGCCGCGCTCGAGACCCTGCAGCAGCATCTCGGCGGATTCCACGAAGCGCTGGCGCGACTCGTCCATCGGGAGGCGAAAGCCGTCGAACTCGACCTTGCCGGCACCCCGACCGAGGCCGAGGATGAGGCGGCCGTCGGAAATGTTGTCGAGCATCGAGACTTCTTCGGCCACGCGCATCGGATCGTGCCACGGCAGCACGACCACCATCGACCCGAGCTGTGCGTGCTGCGTGCGGCCGGCGACGTACGTGAGGAACTGCAGCACATCCGGACACATGGTGTAGTCGGTGAAGTGGTGCTCCACGCCCCACACGGACTCGAAGCCGAGCGGCTCGGCGAGATCCGCCAACCGCAGCTCGTTGCGGTAGACGTCACGGTCGGTGCGGCTCTTCTGCGGATTCTGAAAGACCGACGCCATTCCGACGTGCATGCGGCTTCTCCTCTGTATCGGAGCGTTGCGTCCGCCTCCGCCGCGGGTGGCCTGAGAGAGACGCGCGGGGCTCCGAATGGCGCCGAGCGTAGCGCCCGGCGCCCCCGTGCGTCAATGCGCCGGCGGTGGGTACAATGCGCGTCATCGAGAACCGGCCGTGAGCGACGTCGTCTTCCTCGTCACGCTGCTCGGCGCCGCGGCCGGCGCCGGGGTGCTTGGCGCCATTCTCGGACTCGGCGGCGGCATTCTGCTCGTGCCGATTCTCACGCTGTTCTTCGGCGTGAGCCTGCCCTATGCGATGGGCGCGAGCATCGTCTCCGTCATCGCGACCTCATGCGGCGCGGCCGCGGGCCATCTCACCTCCGGACTGGCCAATATTCGCCTGGGCCTCTTTCTCGCGCTGTTCACGGTCACCGGTGCCCTCGCCGGCGCGAGTCTCGTCGGCGTCGTGCCGCCACGGGTGCTGCAGGCGCTCTTCGGCTTGGCCCTGGGCTATTCGGCGTTCACGACGGTTCGTCAGCTCCACGTCGAGGTCGCGGAGTCGCTCACCGCGGATCCGCTCGCGCAGCGCTTCGGCCTCGACGGCGTGTACCACGACCAGCTTCTCGACCGTGACGTGGCCTATCGCGCCGTCCGTGTGCGCGCGGGCGCTGCGGTGATGTTCGGCGCTGGCCTCCTGTCCGGCCTGCTGGGCATCGGCAGCGGAGCATTCAAGGTGCTCGCCATGGACACATTCATGCGGTTACCGATGAAGGTCTCGACCGCGACGAGCAACTTCATGATCGGGCTCACCGCGGCGGCCAGCGCGGGTGTGTATTTCGGGCGCGGCGACATCCATCCGGTCATCGCCACACCCGTCGCGCTCGGCGTGCTGGTCGGATCCTACGGCGGGACGCGGTTGATCGCGCGGCTGCGCAACGCGACGGTGCGCAAGCTGTTCCTGCCGATCGTGGTCTACCTGGCCATTTCCATGCTGCTGCATGGCCTCGGAGTGCTCAAGTGATGAACGTCGAGCGAGCGACATCGCGCATTCTGCTGCTCGGCGGCTCGCTCGCGGTCGCGCTGATGCTCGTGGGCCTGGTGGCTCTGGAGGTCCACGCGGCGCGCACGGCGCACCCGCTGGACGTCGCGCACGTCGTGGAGAACCGCGAAGCCGGACGCTCGATCGGCGTCTTCGTCTCGCTGCCCCAGATCGCCCGCGCGCTCGGCCGCTGGCCCCCGGATCCCGTTGCGGTGATCACCGCCGGGATCGTCGTGCTCCTCGCGACGCCCGCCACCGCCCTCGTCGTCGCGTTGATCGCCTTCGAGCGGCTCGGCGATCACGCGTACGCCGCCATCTGTGCCGGGCTCCTCGTGGCGCTGGTGTGCGGCTTCTTGCTGAACGTCGCGGGGTGAGGATCTAGCGGCGCACGACCAGCTCGGCATCGCCGTCGCGCGCGAGCAGCTCCACGGCGGCCCCATCGGAGCCCTGGGACACGCGTACCGCCAGCCGCGACTTGCTCACACGCAGCCCGCGCGCCTCGATCCACGTGAGCCAGCCCGGCAGCGTCGGTCGCGAGAGCGTGATCTGATTGTCGGCCGCCTCCGGCCGCAGTCCCAGCATGGCGCCGATCAGCTGGAACACGACGCCGGTCGCCCACGCCTGGGGTGAGCAGGCAACGGGGTAGCGCGTCGGCGCGTGGCCGGCCACGCGCGGAAAGCCGCAGAAGAGCTCCGGCACGCGCATGTCATCGAACTGCAGGACGGACTCGAAGATTCCAGTGGCCAGTGTGGTGAACTGCGATGTCATGCCGTAGTTCCGCATGCCGACGGCGGCCAGCGCGGTGTCGTGCGGCCACACCGAGCCGTTGTGGTAGCTCATCGGGTTGTACTGACGCTCGCGGCTCGACAGCGTGCGCACGCCCCAGCCCGTGAACATGTCGTCCTGCAGCAGCCGCCGCGCGACGATCTGCGCGCGCGAATCGCTCACGATCCGCGTCCACAGCAGGTGCCCCGGATTGGACGAGATCACGCGACACGGCGCGCCCTCGCGGTCGAGCGCCAGCGCGTAGAACGCCTCGTCGGGCATCCAGAAATCCGCTTCGAAGCGTTCTTGCAGTCGGCGCGCGCGGGCGCGCAACGCCGGCGCTTCCGCATCGCGACCGATCGCCTCCGCCATCGTCGCGGCGCCGAGCAGCGCGGCGTACTGGTAGCCCTGCACCTCGGCCAGTGCGATGGGCGGCTCCGCGAGGCGCCCGTCGGCGTGCATCACGGAGTCGTGCGAGTCCTTCCACCCCTGGTTCGGCAGTCCGACGGGCGAGCGGCGCGCGTACGTGAGAAAGCCGCGGCCCTGCGCGTCGCCCATCGCCTGCATCCAGCCGAGCGCGCGCTCCACCGCCGGCCACATCTCGCGTGTGAAGTCGAGATCGCAGGTCCACTTCAAGTACTCCGCGGCCAGCATGACGAAGAGCGGCGTGGCATCCACGCTGCCGTAGTAGGGGATGAAGGGGATCTCGCGGCACGTCGCCATCTCACCGCGCCGATACTCGTGCAGGATCTTGCCGGGCTCCTGGTCGGTGAAGGCGTCGTCGACGGTGCCCTGCAGGCGCGCCAGATAGCGCAGCGTGCCGCGCGCGATCTCCGGCTCGAACGGCAGCACTTGCGAGGCGGTGATGAGCGCGTCGCGTCCGAACGGCGCCACGTACCACGGAATGCCGGCGTACGGCACGTAGCCGTCGGGCGTCTCGGTCAACAGCAGGTGCAGGTCGTGACGCGAGCGCTGCAGCCAGTGATCGAAGAGGTCGTGGTTCGTGCGCACCCGCGTGGCTTCCTGGTCGAGGCGCTCCACGGGGGCGCGCCGTCGCTTCGCGGCATCCAGAAACGCGAGCGCGCGCGGCGGGGTCTCCGGCTCGACGTTCGCGGTCACCACCAGCGACAGCTCGATGCGGTCGCCGGGCGTCAGCGACAGCTGGTAATCGGCGCCGGTGGCCTCGAGCCGGTCGGGCGGCGGATTGAAGCTCAGCGTGCTCGTGCGCACGAGGCCGTCGAGCCCGCGGTAGCCCAGCCGGACGACGCGCCCGTCTCCCTCGCGTGCAAGCATCTGGCCGCGCTGCGCGCGCGGATGTCCGCGCACCTCGAAGACGTCGACGAAGTCGGCGGCGAACGACAGCGAGAGCACGAGATCGTGGCGCTCGTGAACGAACGATTCCAGGGCCATCCAGTGGTAGAGCTGGCGACCGTAGATCGTCAGTCGGCGTGACACGCGCATCGAGCGCCCGGGCAGGACGACCTGCGGGCGCAGCGGCATGTCGGGGTTCGTCAGGTCGATGGCGGCTTCGAGCGCGTCATCCGAGACGCCGGCATTCAGCGCGATCGCGCGCAGCCCGTGCAGCCGCAGCTCGAGCAACGACAGAAAGCGCGTGTCCCCGACGTAGAATCCGAACTCGCCGGGGACGTTCGGAAAATCGCCGCGGCGATCCGCAACCAGAAACGCGTCGTCGTGCTTGAGGACAAGCTTCGGCAGGTCCGCGGCGACACTGGAGGCAAGGATGTAGTAGTGCTCGCCGATGAGCACGTCGTCGCTGGGGAGCCGCTCGTTCATGCCGCCTGCCGCGCGGAGACCGCGCGGCGGTAGAGTACCTCGTAATCGTCGACCATGCGCGGGACGCTGAAGCGTTGCTCGACGTACCGACGACACTCGGCGCGGTCGATCGTGTCGATGCGTTTCACGGCCTCCACGAGATCCTCGACGCTGTCGCCGATGAACCCCGTCCGGCCGTCCTCGATGAGCTCCGGAACCGAGCCGCACGGGCGCGCGATCACCGGCGTGCCGCACGCCATCGCCTCGATCATCACGAGGCCGAACGGCTCGGGCCAGTCGATCGGAAAGAGCAGCGCTCGCGCGCCGCCGAGAAAAGCCGCCTTGCGATCGTCCTCGACTTCGCCGATGAACTCGATCAGCGGATCGTCGAGCAGCGGCCGGATCACCTGCTCCACGAACTCGCGATCGCTCTCGTCGACCTTGGCGGCGATTTTCAGCGGCATCCCGACGCGCTTGGCGACCTCGATCGCCACCTCCGGCTGTTTTTCCGGCGACAGCCGCCCGAGAAAGGCGAGGTAGTCGTCGGGCTGCGCGACGAACGGCGAGCCGTCAAGCGGCATGCCGTGATACACCGTCCCCGCCCACGTCAGCGGCAGCGACGCGAGCGGCGCACGCTGCGCGTTGCTGATCGAGACGAGCGGAACCTCAGGAAAGTCGCGGAACACCGGCCCGAGGTACGACAGATCCAGCCGCCCGTGGAGCGTGTGCAGCGTGGGCGTGCGCACGAGGCTCGCGAACGGATAGGCGAGATAGTCCACGTGGCAGTGGATCACGTCGAAGTCGCGGGCGTTGCGAAATACGCGACCGAGCTCACGGCTGAAGTCAGCCGCGAGGGCCGCGCGACTGGTCCGGTCCAGTCGCAGCGCGCGCTCGGTCACGGCGCTCAGCCGCGCGGCCGTCCGCGAATCGCCGCTCGCGAACAGCGTGACGTCGTGGCCACGGCGCACGAGCCCTTCCGTCAGATACGAGACGACGCGTTCGGTGCCTCCATACAGCCGCGGCGGAACGGGTTCATAGAGCGGCGCGACCTGAGCGATTCGCATGTTCGCTCCTTCGACATTGCAAACCGAGCGCCAGCGAGTGCGCGGCCCCGTTCAGTCGCGAAAATCTCGAAGGACGTGACCCGGCCGACCGCACTCGGCGACGATGCCGTGCTCGTCAACCGTCCGCACGCCGTTCACCCACACGCCGTGCACGCCGGCGGCGGGCGTGTCGAGGCGCTCGGCGCCCGTAGGTAGATCCCGCACGCGGCGCTTGCCGCCGCGCGCGACGGTCGCCGCGTCGAAGAGCAGCAAGTCGGCCCACGCGCCGGGCAGGAGGCGGCCGCGGTCGGCGATCCGGTACGCGGTCGCGACGTCGCTCGTCACGCGCTTGACGGCTTCGGGCAGCGTCAGGTCACCGCGCTCGCGCACCCAGTGGCCGAACAGGTGCAGCCCGAACCCTGCATCGCAGAGAAACGACAGATGCGCGCCCGCGTCCGACAGCGCCACCGCGGCGTGCGGGTGGCGCAGGAGGCGGCGCACTTCGTCCTCGTCGGTGTTGAAGAGACGACAGTCGAACATCGCGTCGAGCTCGCCGTCGAGCCCGAAGTCGAGGAACACGTCGAAGGGATCGCGCCCGGATTCCGTCGCGAGGGCGCCGATCGTGCGACCCACCAGCGCGCGGTGCTCAGACCGCTCGACCGACATGATCGTCAGATGCGGCCACGTCTTGTTCGAGAATCGATTCGGCACGCCGGGAATCGCCGCCTCGTCCTTCAGACGCTTCCGGAACGACGGATCGGCGAGCACGCGGCGATACGCGGTCTCGTCTGGCGCCTCGATCGCCGGCCGCCAGGCCAAGAACGCCTCCAGCGGATAGGGATGCCGCAGCGTGAATTCCATGCCCAGCGGGAAGCAGCCGACCTGTGCCCACAGCTCGCGACCGCGGCCACGCGCGGCCTCGATCTCGCCGAGCTCACGGAACACGCGCGTCGGATCGCCGGGATCGACGAACATCGCGGCGATCATCACGGGCCGCCCGCTCGCGGCGGAGACCTCCTCGAGCCACGGCACCGTCGTCGTGCTGCCTTTGGTCAGCATGAAGACGCCGCGCCCGGCCTCGCCGAGCGCGCCAGTGAGCGCCAGCAGCTCGCGCGCGTCGGCCAGCCGGGACGGCATCGGAATGCCGTTCTCGCCGTTGTGCTGCTCGAGCGTCGAGGTGGCGAAGCCGATGGCGCCGGCGCGCATCGCTTCCAGCACGATCCGCCGCATCTCGGCGATCTCGGTGTCGGTGGCCGCGCGCTTTGTAGCATCGGCGCCGAGCACGAACGTTCTCACGGACGAATGGCCGACGAACGCGCCGACGTTCGGCACGACGCCGCGCCGCTCCATTGCATCGAGGTATTCGGGATACGTCTCGAAATCCCAGCGCACGCCCGCGCGCAGCGCCTCGAGGGACATGCCTTCGACGTGCGTGAGCGCGCGCAGCGTGAGGTCCCGATCCGGCGGACGGCAAGGAGCGATCGTGAAGCCGCAATTGCCGATGACCACGGTCGTCACCCCGAGCGCGGTCGAGGGCGTCGCGAACGAATCCCAGGTCAGCTGCGCGTCGTAGTGCGTGTGCAGATCCACGATCCCGGGCGCCAGGGTCAGCCCTCGCGCGTCGACGCGCTCGCGCGCGGGGCCGAGATCGGCGCCGACGGCCACGATTCGGCCCTGCGTGACGGCGACGCCGCCGGGCCGCGCGGGCCCGCCGAGGCCGTCGATCACCGAGGCGTTGTCGATCACCAGGTCGTGCATGGCACTCTCGAGGTCAGCCGCGATAGTCGGCGTTGGGCCGCTTCATCTCGAAGATGTCGTGCACGTGTGTGTACAGGTTGCCGGCCAGGCGGCCGACCGGGCGCAGCCGGTGCATGTCGACGCGGCCGGTGGCGGCGTCGTAGAGTCCCTCGCGGACGTGCAGGTACACGATGCGGCCGAGCACGAGATTGGCGCGGCCCACGGGCACGATCCGATCCAGCCGGCACTCCATGGCGATGGGGGCGTCCGATACCCGCGGCGCCTTCACGCGCGCGCCGGGCGTCACCGAGAGTCCCGCCACCTCGAACTCGTCGATCTCGGGTGGATAATCGCCCGAAGTCACGTTCATCTGCGCCGCGCGGTCGTCGTCCACCACGTTGACGACGAACTCGCGAGTGGCCTCGACATTCCGCAGCGTGTCCTTCTTGCCGTCGGCGCCCGCGCCACGGTGTGAGCACGCGAACGCGATGGTCGGCGGATCATCGGTGATCGCCATGAAGTACGAAAACGGCGCCAGGTTTCGAACGCCCTCCGCGTCGATGCTCGAGACCCATGCGATCGGGCGCGGCACCACCGAGCTGATGAGCAGCTTGTACATGCCGTTCGGCGGCAGCGCCGCGGGATCGAATTCCACGCGCGCTCAGCCGTGCATGACGAGGCCGCCGTCGACGCTGAGCGCCTGACCGGTCATGTACCCCGCGCGGTCGGAGGCGAGGAAGCCGATCACGGCCGCGACGTCTTCGGGCCGCTCCATGCGGCCCAGTGGCACCGCTCTCTCCCGCTGTCGCGTGAACTCCTCCGACGACATGCCGAGCAGCGCGCCCTGCTCGCGCGCCACCGTGGTCCACATGTCGGTCTCGACGAATCCGGGACACACGCAGTTCACCCGTACGCCGTCGGCGGCATGCGCGAGCGCCAGGCTCTTGGTCATGCTCACCACCGCCGCCTTGCTCGCGTTGTAGGGCAGATTCGTCTTGCTGCCGATCTTGCCCGCCATCGAGGCGAGGTTGACGATGCTGCCACGCTTCTGCGCGATCATCGTCGGCAGCACCGCCGCGCTGGCGAAGAAGACCGCCTTGGCGTTGATCGTCATGATCGCGTCCCAGTGCTCTTCGGTGACGTCGAGCGTCGCCGCGGCGCGATAGATTCCGGCGTTGTTGACGAGCACGTCGATGCGGCCGAAATCCGCGCGTGTCCTTTCCACCATGCGGGCCAGATCGGCGCGCCGCGTGACGTCGGTCGGTACCGCGAGCGCCTTGCGTCCCAGACCGCGCACCTCTTTGGCCGTGCGCTCGGCGCCCTCGGCGTTGAGCTCGGCGATCACGACGTCCGCGCCGAGCCGCGCCAGCTCGAGGGCGGTGGCGCGTCCAATGCCCTGGCCGCCGCCGGTCACGATGGCGACGCGCCCGGCGAGCTCGCTGGCGTCGATGGGACTCACGGCCCCGGAGTATACCGCGGCCGGCGCGATGGTATGCTCGACGCCCGATGATCGAGGGCACCGCCGAGGTTCGAGACGTTCACCGCTTCGACATCGGCACGCTCGAGCGCTATCTGGTCCAGCACATCGACGGCCTCCGCGGGCCGCTGAGCGTTCGGCAGTTCCGCGGCGGCCAGTCGAACCCGACGTACTACCTGACCGCCGGCGGCCGCGAGTACGTGCTTCGCCGCAAGCCGCCCGGCAAGCTACTGCCGTCCGCGCACGCCGTCGACCGCGAGTACCGCGTGCTGGCGGCGCTCGCCGCGCACACGACGGTGCCCGTGCCGAAGCCATACGTGCTCTGCGAGGACGACAGCGTGATCGGCACGATCTTCTATGTGATGGACTGCGTGCACGGTCGAATCTTCCGTGACGCGAATCTGCCGGGCGCCACGCCCGCCGAGCGCCGCGCCCTCTACGACTCGATCAACGACGTGCTCGCGCGGCTGCACCTGGTCGATTGGAAGGCCGTCGGTCTCGCCGATTTCGGCCGTCCCGGCGACTACTACGCGCGGCAGATCCATCGCTGGAGCCAGCAGTACCGCGCCTCCGAGACCGAGAAGATCGAGGCGATGGAGCGGCTCATGGAGTGGCTGCCGAAGAATATTCCGACGAGCGCGGACACGACGCTCGTGCACGGCGACTATCGTCCGGGCAACATGATCATGCATCCCACCGAGCCGCGCGTGGCGGCCGTGCTGGACTGGGAGCTGTCGACGCTCGGTCATCCGCTGGCCGATCTCGCGTACAACTGCATGCCCTATCACCTCGGCAACGAGTGGGAGGGATTGCGCGACGCGCCGCTGGCCGAGCTCGGCATTCCGACCGAGGCCGAATACCTCGCTGCGTACTGTCGGCGCACCAAGCGTTCCGGGATCGAGCACTGGGACTTCTACATCGCGTTCGCCGAGTTCCGCCTCGCGGCCATCGCGCAGGGAATCATGGGCCGCGTGATCGCCGGCACGGCGAACGATCCCAACGCGCGCGAGCGCGGTGAGCGAGCACGCCCGCTGGCCGAAGCCGGCTGGCGCCTGGTGGAGTCCCACCGCTAGCGCTCACGCTGGCATTCCCGTTGCTCCCTTCCTGCATGGTCGTTTTTCCAGGAGGGATCAACGAATGAAAAAGCTACTTGCGAGCTTCGTCGCGGTGCTCGTCACCGCTCCGCTCGTCGTTTCCGCGCAGACCACGCGCTCGTCCGACACGAGCGACACCAAGGCGCCGGCGTGGAAGAACACCCGCGCGCTCCATGAGACGAAAGACATCATCGGCACCCGGATCAAGGGTTCCGATGGCAAGGACCTCGGTGAGGTCGACCAGCTGCTGATCGACACGCAGACCGGCAAGGTCAGCTACGCCGTCATCGGCGTCGGCGGCCTCGCGGGCGTGGGCGAAAAGAAGGTCGTCGTTCCCTGGTCGGAGCTGAAGTTCTCACCGACGGCCGAGGGCAAGAAGAACGCGATCGTCATGGATCAGTCGAGACTCGACAACGCGCCGCGCTACGAGCGCCGCGCAGGCATGGAGCGCTCGCCGTCGGCCAGCCCGTCGACGACCACGTCGCCAACGAAAAAGTACTAGTCACCTGAGCGAGCCGCGAGCGCCCCGGGACGCCGGGGCGCTCGTCTCGTTTGGAGACGTTCGATGAAATACGCCAGCGTCACGCTCGTGTCGTGTGCGCTCATGTGCATTCCCGGCATCGGCCTGGCGCAGACGGCGCCTTCGAAGACGCCGCAGCCCGTCTGGCGCGAGCTCGGACTGAGCGAGATGCGCCACGTGCTCGGCATGCCGATCCGCAACGAGCAGGGGCGCGAGGTCGGCGAGATCGACAATCTCCTCATCGACACCCACGATGGCCGGATCAGTCACGTCGTGATCAGCGTCGGCGGATTCATGAGCGTGGGCGAGAAGAAAGTCGTCGTGCCGTGGTCCGATCTGAGCGTCGCGTCGGACGGCAAGCGCAACGTCGCGACGCTGGAACAGGCAAAGCTCGACAGCGCGCCGCGCTGGGACCGAAGCGTCTTCGACGACAGCAGGCCGTCCGGCCCGGCGGCGAGCCCCGGCACGACCCGGTGAGCGAGTCGACTTACGCCACTTCGAACAGGCCGGCGGCGCCCATGCCGCCGCCGATGCACATCGTGCACACGACGTAGCGCGCGCCGCGGCGCTTGCCCTCGATCAGTGCGTGGCCGACCATGCGCGCGCCGCTCATGCCGTATGGATGGCCGATCGAGACCGCGCCGCCGTCCACGTTGAGCTTTTCCATCGGGATACCGAGCTTGTCGCGGCAGTAGATGACCTGCACGGCGAACGCCTCGTTGAGCTCCCACAGGTCGATCTGGTCCATCTTCATGCCGGTGCGCTCGAGCAGCCGCGGCACGGCGAACACCGGCCCGATGCCCATCTCGTCCGGCTCGCACGCCGCCACCGCGAGACCTCGGAAAATGCCGAGCGGGTGGAGGCCGCGGCGCTCCGCGACCCTGGCGTCCATCACGACGCACGCGGAGGCGCCATCGGACAGCTGGCTGGCGTTGCCCGCCGTGATGTGGCCCTTCTCGCCGGTGACCGGCTTGAGCCCGGCGAGACCCTCGAGCGTCGTGTCCGGGCGATTGCCCTCGTCCTGGCGGAGCAGCGTGTCCTCGATCCGGGTTTCGCCGCTCGCCTTGTCGACCACGATCTTTTTCGTCGGCATCGGGACGATCTCGGCGTCGAAGCGGCCGGCCTTCTGCCCGGCCGCCGTGCGCTGCTGGCTGGCCAGCGCGTATTCGTCCTGCTTTTCGCGCGTGATGTAGTACCGCTTCGAGACGACCTCGGCGGTTTCGATCATCGTCATGTAGATCTCGGGCTTGTGTTCTTCGAGCCACTCGTCCCGCAGCCGGTGCAGGTTCATGTGCTCGTTCTGCACGAGGCTGATGGACTCGAGCCCGCCCGCGACCATGATCGGCACGCCGTCGACGATCACGCGCTGCGCCGCCAGCGCGATGGCCTGCATGCCCGAAGAGCAGAAGCGGTTGACCGTCATGCCGGCCGTCGTCACCGGCAGACCGGCGCGCAGCGCCGCCTGGCGCGCGATGTTCTGCCCCGTGGCGCCCTCGGGCAGCGCGCAGCCCATGACCACGTCCTCGACCTCGCCCGGCTCGAGCCCCGCACGCTTGACCGCCTGCGCGATGACGTGGCCGCCGATCGCGGCGCCGTGCGTGTTGTTGAACGCGCCGCGGTACGCGCGGCCGATCGGCGTGCGGGCGGTGGACACGATCACGGCGTCTGCCATGGAGATCTCCTTGTGCTGATGCGACGGTAAGAACATTATACCGGCGCGATGAGCTACTTCGTCGCGCTCGTCGTCGATGGCGCGCTCAACGGCGCGCTCTATGCTCTCGTCGCGCTCTCCTTCGTCGTCGTGTACCGCGCCTCGCGGATGATCAACTTCGCGGTCGGCGAGTGGGTGATGCTCGCAGCGCGCTTCGTGACCTTTGGACTGCACGCGCTCGGTCTCGGCTTCCCCGGCGCGCTCATCGCCGCCTGCGCCGGCATGGCCGGGCTCGGCGTCGCGTTCAACCGTGTCGTGCTGCGCCGCCTCGTGGGACAGCCGTTGATCTCGGTGATCATGGTCACGCTCGGCCTCGGCGCGCTGGTGCGTGGGGCCGCGGCCATGGCGTTCGTGGACGTCCCGTCACGCATCGCGCTGCCCGCGCTCGCTCAGCCCTTGGTGATCGGCGACGTGGCGATCGCGGCGGACAAGCTCGCCGCGGCGATCGTCGCCGCCGTCTGCACGGTGGTCGTCGCGTGGCTGTTTCACGGGAGCCGCACGGGTGTGGCGTTGCGCGCCATCGCCGACGACCAGCAGGCGGCGATGTCCGCGGGTATCGATCTCCATCTGCACCTCGCGATCGCGTGGGCGGTGATGGGCGTCGTCTCGGTGCTCGCGGGCACGCTCTGGACGCTCGTCGGAGGCGGTGGGTTCGGCGTCGTGCTGGTCGGGCTCAGGGTGTTTCCCATCGTCATCATCGGCGGGCTGGACAGCATCGCCGGCTCGATCGTCGGCGCGCTCGTGGTCGGCATGCTCGAATCGTTGGCGGCGGGTTACCTCGATCCACTGCTCGGCGGCGGCTTCAGCACCATCGCGTCCTACCTCGTGCTCCTGGCGGCGCTGTTCGTGCGACCGTACGGCTTGTTCGGACGTCCCGACGCCCGACGCGTCTAACTCGCCTCGCCCTCCGCATCGAGCAGCTCGAAGACCGGATAGTGGTCGGCGATATCCCGGAACGCGCGCGACTCCGAGCCGGCCCGGACCGGGAAGTACCGCTGGACGGCGAGCTTGTAGCGGTCGAGGTACGCCTTGAGCACATGCAGCTTGTCCTCGCCCGAGATGGGTCGGATGCGGAAGCGTCGGCGGCTTTGGCCGCGGACGAGCACGACATCGCCGGCGGCCTCGGCGTTCCGCACCCATTGGGTCCGGCCGCGCGGCGCCACGAGGAACGTTCGGCCGCCAACCTCGACGATGTTGATCGGCGCCGAGTAGACGCGGCCCGTCGTGCGGCCGCGAACCTCGACGAGATAGTTGTAGCGCGGAGCGAGGCCGAAGCGGACCAGCACGCCGAAGAGCCGATTGAAGAGCTGCTCGGGCCGGGTGGGCTTGCGAAAGTCGGGGATGGCCACGGCGCGGCTCCTACGCGTTTCGCCTCGGCAGCGCGAACGCCTCCGCGAGCAGCTCGTACGATCGTCGTCGCGTCTCGGCCGTTTCGGTGATCGTGACGACGACGATCTCCTCGACGCCGTAGTCGGCGGCCAGCGCTTCGAGGTGCTCGCGACATTCCAGCGGCGTGCCCGCCACGCGCCGGCCTCGCGCGTGCTCGACGATCTGGCGCTCCCACGGCGTGTATTCGTGCGCCTCGGCCTCCGACACCGTCGGATAGCGGCCACCACGGCCGGTGTACAGGCGCGCGACGAAGAGGTCGCGGCTCTTGGCCAACCGCTCCGCCTCGGCGTGAGTCTCCGCGCAGACGACGAACGCGGCGACGCTGGCCTGCGGCGTCGCAAGCCAGGACGAGGGCTTGAACTCGCGGGCGTAGGCGCGCGTGATGTCGGCGCCGCCGTCGGCATTGATGAAGTGCGCGAACGAGAACGCGGCCCCGAAGTGTGCCGCCAGCGCGGCCGACTGATCACTCGAGCCGAGCAGCCAGACCTCGGGCGCCGTCGGTCCCGTGGGCATCGCGCGGATCTTGGCGAATGGATGCTCGGGCGGCAGCTCGCCGTGCACGAACGCGACGAGATCCTGCACCTGCCGGGGAAAGAACTCCGGCGCGCTGCTGCCGCCGAGCGCGCGCGCCGTGAGCTGATCGCTGCCGGGCGCGCGACCGATGCCGAGGTCGATGCGGCCGGGATAGAGCGTCTCGAGCACGCGAAAGGCCTCGGCGACCTTCAGCGCGCTGTAGTGCTGCAGCATCACGCCGCCCGAGCCGACGCGGATCCCCGACGTCACGGCCGCGACGTGGCCGATCAGCACTTCGGGCGCTGAGCCGGCGAGCGCAGGTGTCGAGTGGTGCTCGGCGAGCCAGTAGCGCGTGTAGCCGAGCTCGTCGCAGCGGCGCGCGAGAGCGAGTGTCTCGCGGATCGCGTCGGCGGGTGCCGCGCCGCTGCGGACAGGCGACTGGTCGAGCACGCTGAGGCGGGTCATCGGACGTCGGGTATGGTATCAAGAGGCCTATGAGCCCAGACCTCGCCCCCTTCTTCGAGCGTCGCCAGCGCTTTGCCGCCGCGCTCGGCGACGGGCTCGCCGTCGTGCCGGGCGGCATCGAGAGCCTCCGCAACGGCGACGTGAATTTCGAGTTCCGGCAGGCGAGCGACTTCTTTTTCCTGACCGGGTTCGACGAACCGGACGCGGTGGCCGTCATCAACCCGGCGCACGCCAAGGAGCGCTTCGTGCTGTTCGTACGGCCGCGCGACCGCGAGATGGAGATCTGGAACGGCCGGCGCGCGGGCACGGAGGGCGCCATCGCGACGTTCGGCGCCGACGCCGCCTATACGATCGACCAGCTCGACACCAAGCTCCGCGAGTACGCCGTCGAGCGGCCCGTCCTCTATTACCGTCTCGGCAATGCGGCCTTCGACGCGCGCATCACGCGCCTGGTGTCGGAGCTGCGTGGTGCCCGGGCGCGCGGTTTCTCCTCGCCGGTGAGGATCGAGGATCCGGGACCGTTGGTCCACGATCTGCGGCTGCGCAAGACGGACGCCGAGCTCGCGCGCCTGCGCCGCGCGTGCGCGATCAGCCGCGACGCTCACGCGGAGGCGATGCGATACGCGAAGCCCGGCATGCACGAATACGAGGTGCAGGCCGCGCTCGAGTACGTGTTTCGCGTGAACGGTTCGCCGCGCAATGCCTACCCGTCGATCGTCGCGTCGGGCGCCAACGCGTGCATCCTGCATTACGTCGAAAACACGCGGCGCATGGAGTCCGGGGACCTGCTGCTCATCGACGCCGGCTGCGAGTACGGCTACATGGCGGCCGACATCACCCGCACGTTTCCCGTGAGCGGTCGCTTCACCGGGCCGCAGCGCGCCATCTACGAGGTCGTGCTGCGCGCTCAGCTGGCTGGTATCGACGCCGCGAAACCGGGCGTCAAGTACGAGGCGGTTCACGACGCCGCGCGCCGCGTGCTGACCGAGGGGCTGGTGGATCTGAAGCTCCTGCCGCGTGGCGTGGCGGACTCCCTGACGATGCACCACTATCGCGAGTTCTACATGCACGGCACCGGCCACTGGCTCGGCATGGACGTGCACGACGTCGGCGACTACCGCATGCACGGCGCGTCGCGCCCGCTCGAGCCCGGCATGGTCTTCACCGTCGAGCCCGGGCTCTACATCGACCCCGAGCGCGAGACCGTGACGTATTCGCTGCGTGAGTACAGCGAGGACGAGCAGTGGGAGCGCCGCTATCGCCTCGGCATCGCCACCGCCAAGAAGCTCGAGGAAGACGAAAAGGCGAAGGCGCCGAAGGTCACGCATCCGGTGCCCAAAGAGTTCCGAGGCATCGGCGTTCGGATCGAGGACGACGTGCTGATCACTGCTGCCGGTCACGAGATTCTGACGGCCGGCACGCCCAAGAGCGTCGACGAGGTCGAGCGCGTCTGCGCCGAAACGTCGCGGCTAGCGCGCTTCTGACGTCCACTCGCGCGAGGAGACCATGAAGACACTCGAAGGCAAGATCGCGCTCGTCACCGGTGGCGGCTCGGGCATCGGCCGCGCCACCGCGCTGCTGCTCGCCGCCGAGGGCGCGCGCGTGGCCATCGCCGGCCGCCGTAAGGAGCCGCTCGAGCAGGTCGTCGCGGAGATCGAGCGTGAGAAGGGCACGGCGGTCAGTAAGACGTGCGACCTGACGAAGCCGAGCCAAGCCCGCGAGCTCGGCGCGTGGGCCGTGAAGACGTTCGGCGGCGTCGATATCTTGATCAACAACGCCGGCCAGTCGAGCCACGCCCGCAGCATCCGCTGGATTGGCCAGGACGAGTGGGACTCGGTGCTCGGCGTGAACACCACGGGGGTGTACGCGCTGACGCAGACGCTGCTGCCCTCGATGCTCGAGCGCGGCGCCGGCACCGTGGTGACGGTCGCGTCGATGGCTGCGCTGCGTCCCGGCGGTTTCTCCGGCGTCGCCTACGGTGTCGCGAAGGCCGGCGCGCGCGCGATGATGCAGGCCCTGCACACGGAGCTGCGCAACAAAGGCATCCGCGCGACGACGGTTCTGCCGGCCGAAGTCGACACCCCGATCCTCGACAAGCGCCCGCTCGTGCCCGACGCTCAGGCGCGGTCCACGATGATGCAGGCCGACGATGTCGCGCGCGCGATCGTGCTCGTGTGCACGATGCCGCAGCGCACGGTCATCGAAGAGATCGTGATGTCGCCGACGTTCCAGCGCGATACGAGCAAGGACGTTGCGGCTGCCTACGCCGCCGGAGCGCCGCCAGGCGGCCGCTAGTCCTCAGCCGCGGCTCAGCCGCGTCGCCACAGTTTCAGCCGCGCCACGGCGGCGAGGCCGACCGACAGCATCACCCACACTCCGGGCTCGGGTGTCGTCGCCGCCGGAGTGGTGGTCGGGCTCAGCGGTGTGGCGATACCAGAGAAGGCGGCGCCCGGATCCGGGCCGGATGCCGCGCGGTTCACGATGAGCGTGAAGCCGTTGGACGTCGGCGCCAGGACACCGAGGCCGGTGCGCGGGGTATCGGGCGACGCAGTCGCGAAGGTTAGGGGGCCGTTGAAAGTCCCGTCACCCGTGGCGAGTAGCGTGCCGGAGCCGCCGTCGAACTGCACCGAGCGGCCGCCGCTTGCCAGATCTGCAAGCGTCACGGTTCCATGGCCCGACAAGGGCAACGGTCCGGTGACCGTGAACTGAGTCGAGCTCTCGAACGTTATCACCCAGGCCTGCGATTCCCAGGTGAAGTCGAAGATGGCGGCGTGTGCTGGCCGAGCGAGGATCGTGGACGCGACTACCAGAATGAGCGCTATCCGTTTCACAGTTGGTCGACCCCCGGGCGACTGGCTGCTCGAGGCAGCAAGCAGCAAGCCACTGGCGGTGGAGACGACGTGAGACCTTGGTCGAGGTCGCGCCTCGTTTCCTTCGACGTCTACGGCACGCTGGTCGACGTCCGCGGCGGCTCATGGAACGCGTTCGCCGCGATCCTGCGTGACGCCGGCGCGGCCCACGTCGACGTGTCGGAATTCTGGGAACAGTGGGAGGCGGCGAACATTCGCCGCTATTGGTTTCCCTATCGGCCCTACCGCGAGATCTGCCGCGCGTCGCTCGAGGAAACGTTTCGACGCTTCGGGATGCGCGGTGATCCCGATCTCATCCGCCACTACTTCGACGCGTTTCCAGGCTTTCGCCGCTTCGACGACGTCGACGAGACGCTCGATTGGCTCGCCGCCCGCGCTCGCCTCGCGGTCGTCTCCAACATCGACGACGACCTGCTCGAGGCCACCGATCTCGGTCGCCGCTTCGACCTCGTCTGCACCGCCGAGCGGGCGCGGGGCTACAAGCCGAACGGGATGCTCTTTCGCTACCTGTTGGCGCGGGCTGATACCGACTGCGGCCGGCTCCTGCACTGCGGTCAGTCGCAGCACACCGACATGGTCGGAGCCAAGCCGCTCGGCATCCGGGTCGCGTGGGTCAACCGCCGCGCCCTGCCGCTGGCGGCCAACGTGCCCCAACCCGATCACGAACTGCGCGACCTCCGCGGGGTGCCGCCGCTGCTGCCGCCGGAGCCCGATTAGCGGTACACTTGCGCGACGCTCCAGACGCCCCGCATGAAAGGACGCGCCATGAGAGAGGCCGTGGTCGTCGCCAGCAGCCGTACGCCGCTTGCCAAGTCGCAGCGCGGATCGTTCAACATGACCCTGCCGTCGGACCTCGCCGCGCATTGCATCACCGACGCGCTCGGCAAGGTGCCGCAGCTCGACAAGAAAGAAGTGGAGGACGTCATTCTCGGCTGCGGCCAGCCGCACGGTCCGCAGGGCCACAACATCGCGCGCGTGGCGGCGATGCGGGCGGGCCTGCCGGTCAGCGTCGCCGGTCTCACGATCAACCGCTTCTGCTCGTCCGGGCTGAACGCGATCGCCATCGCCGCCAACTACATCATCAACGACGGCGCCGACGTGGTTTTCGGCGGCGGCGTCGAGTCGATCACGATGATGGAGCGCGACAAGAGCCCGAACCCGTGGGTGAAGGAGCATCTGCCGGGCATCTACATGGTGATGGGCGAC
>DAIRVP010000077.1:0-24296 GCA_036802765.1 Candidatus Rokuibacteriota bacterium | reverse complement strand
CGTCGCCACAGCGTACTGCTCAACCGAAGTCTGGCCTTCTCATCCCATCTCCCCACAGTTCTTCTCGCCTGTAGGAGCTTAGTGTGAGCTGCTGCACCCGGTATTCGACGGTTTCCGCATCCTGAGCGCGCGTGCGGCGAGCGGGTGGTGCCGTCGGAATGGACGCACTTCAACCAGGTTGCGGTGGGCATGTTGGATTACTTCCTCCCCTCACGTTTGCAGCGTAGTCACGACCGAAGAAGCACTGCAACGACAACGCCGCTATAGTCGTCTCGCGGAGGGCAAGAAATGGAACGACTGAGCGGAAAGGTCGCCGTGGTCACTGGCGGCGCGTCGGGCATCGGTGAAGCCACCGTGCGACGGTTCGTGGCGGAGGGCGCGAAGGTCGCGTTCGCCGATCGCGACGTCGAGCGCGGCAAGCGCATCGCGGCCGAGATCGGGGCGGGCCCGCTGTTCGTGGAAGCGCACGTGGAGCGCGAGGCTGAGGCCGCCGCGTTCGTTCGGCACGCAGCCGATCGTTTCGGCCGACTCGACATCCTCGTCAACAACGCTGGGATCCGGAAATATCACACGGTCGTGGACGCCAGCGCCGAGAGCTGGGACGAGATCCTCGGCGTGAATCTCAAGGGCTATGCGTTCTGCGCGAAGGCGGCGATTCCGCTGATGCGTCAGGGCGGCGGCGGCAACATCGTGAACGTCGCGTCGGTGCGCGCGGTGACCAGCGTCGGCAAGACGACCCAGTACGACACGACCAAGGCCGCGATCGCGGGGCTCACCCGCGGGATGGCGGTGGATCATGCGCCCGACGGCATCCGCGTGAACGCGGTGTGTCCCGGGCCGATCTTCACGCCGTTTCACGAGCGGCGCACGCGGGAGCTGGGGCGAACCCTCGAGCAGTATCGAGAGGACGCCGCCAAGGGCACCATCCTCAAGCGTCCCGGCACGCCGGAAGAAGTCGCCGCGTGCATCCTGTTTCTCGCGTCCGACGACGCCTCGTTCGTGACCGGGACGCTGCTCTTCGTCGACGGCGGCCTCACCGCGATGTAAATCAGCCCTTCGCGATCGTCCGCACCACCGCCGTGTAGTAGTTGTCCCGATAGCCCGCTGCCGCCGTTTTTTCCATGAGGCGGCGCGTCGTGCTCGCCTGCTCGAGCGTCACGCCGGCGGATTCGGCGAGCGCGAGCGCGTAGGACAGGTCCTTGATGATGTAGCTCGTCGGAAACGCGCCCTGGGTGGGATGCGAATCGGGCAGCAGCGATTTCATCCCGTGATTGCGCAGCACGAAGCTGTCCGCCGAACCCTTGGTCAGCGTCTCGAACAGCACGCGAGGATCAACGGCGCCCGATGCGCGTGCGACGGCGAGCGCCTCGGCCAGCGCGACGACCGTCTGCGCCACCACCATGTTGTTCATGAGCTTCACCGCCTGCCCCGCGCCCACCGGCCCGCAGTGGGTGATCTCCGTGCCCATGCACGACAGATACGGCTTCAGCCGCTCGAACACCACGGCGTCGCCGCCCACCATGATCGACAGCGTGCCGTCCTTCGCAGCCTGCGCCGTACGCGCGACCGGCGCGTCGGCGAAGTCGGCGCCGCGCGCCGCGAACGCGCGTCCGAGCTCGCGCGCCACGGCCACCGGCGCCGTGCTCATGTCCACCACCGTCTGGCCCGCCCGTGCGCGCGACGCGAGGCCGCCGGGCCCGAGGCCGACCGCGCGCACCTGCGGCTCGCCGGGCAGACACAGGAAGACGATGTCCGCGCGCGCCGCCACGTCGGCCGCGGAGGCGCCGCGCGCCACGCCCTCACGCGCGAGCGCCTCGAGCGGCTCGGCGCGCTCGTCGAACGCCACCACGGCCGCGCCCGACTTCTTCGCGAGATTGCGGCACATCGGCTCGCCCATCACGCCGAGACCGATGAATCCGAGCGTCGTCGCCATCGTGATCCTCCTTCGCGCCCCACGTAGAGCTTCGCGCCCCACGTACAGCCGCGCCGGCGCGCCTGTCAAGCGAGAGTCGGCTACACTGTGCGGCGTGACAGCGATGGCGACCGTGGTAGACGCGGACGGCCACGTCCTCGAGCCGGCCGACACCTGGCTGAAATATCTCGAGCCGTCGTGGCGCGACCGGGCGATCCGCATCGCGCGGGACGAGCACGGCTTCGAGGTACTGCTCATCGATGGACAGCCGCTCAAGACGCTGCGCGGTGAGCTCGGTGCCCTCGGCGGCATCGGCATGGACACCGCGAAGCTCCTGACGCGCGGCCAGATCAGCTACGCGGAAGGCAGCCCGCCCGGTTCGTACGATCCCGCGGCGCGGCTGAAGGTCATGGACGCGGAGGGCATCGACGCCGTCCTGCTCTATCCGACGATCGGGATCTGTTGGGAAGGCCACGTCACCGACGGCGCTCTGGCGACCGCGTACACGCGCGCGTACAACCGGTGGCTCGCCGAGTTCTGCCGCGCCGCGCCCACCCGGCTCTACCCCGTCGCGCACATCTCGCTGCTCGATCCGGAAGGCGCGGTTGACGAGACCATTCGCGCGCGCAAGGACGGGTGCGTCGGGATTTACCTTTCGCCGGACCTCGCGGCCCGCGGCGGACGCCACTTCGACGATCCCGCGTTCGCACGCTTCTGGGAAACGGCACAGGATCTCGAGATGCCGGTGGGCTTTCACGTCGTCGTGCGCGATCGGCAATGGTTCCGGCAGTGGCAGCGTCGCGATCCGTCCGACGGTCTCTTCAGCATCGTCTTTCTCGCCATCGACGTGATGGCGGCCTTCACGCAGATGCTGAGCGCCGGCATGTTCGAGCGCTATCCTCGTCTGCGCTGCGTGGTGCTCGAGGCCGGATCGAACTGGATCGCTGCCTGGCTGGATCGCCTCGATCATAAATACCGCGTGCTGGCCCACCAGACACCGATCACGATGCCGCCCAGCGCATATTTCTATCGGCAGTGCCTGATCTCGGCCGATCCCGACGAATCGGTCACGGCGCAGATGATCGAGCACCTCGGCGCCGACTACTTCGTCTGGGCCTCGGACTATCCGCATATCGATGCGTCGTTCGGCGTCGTGCGCGAGCTGAAGGAGCGTCTGGCGCCCCTACCGGACGAGGCGCGCCGAAAAGTCCTCGGCCTGAACGCACAGAGGTTCTACCGGCTCGCGTCCTGAGCCATCCGAATCCGCCCCCTCGTCCGTAGTACAGGGCGATGGAGGAGGAATCAGGATGCGCTTCGCGATCGTGCTGATCCTCGCAGGTTTCTCCACGGCGGAGACGCCGGTCGAGATCCGAACGTTCCAGTTCCGTCCCGGCCACCTCGAGGTCATGGCCGGCACGACGGTCCGGTGGACGAACCAGGACGACATTACGCACACGGTGACGTCCGGCACGCCCGAGGCGCGTGACGGTCGCTTCGCTCAGCGGCTGGAAGGCAAGGGCACGGTGACGACGATCGAGCTCAAGGAGCCGGGACTCTATCGGTACTTTTGCGAGAGACATCCCTCAATGCGCGGCGACATCCGCGTGAACTGATCGCAATCCGGGAGGACACATCATGCTGAAGGCAACGGTGGTGAAGTCTGTCTGCGCACTGGCGGCCGTCGCGACGCTCGCCACGGCCTGCACGAAGTCCATGGCCGGCCACATTTCGGGCAGCAACGTCTCGGCGGCCGCCACGGCGACGACGCCGGCGGCGACGCTGCGAACGGCCCTCAATGCGCTGCTCAGCGAGCACGTCATCCTCGCCGCCGCGGCGACGGGTGCCGCGCTCGACGGCCGGGACGCGGAGTTCAAGGCGGCCGCGGGCGCGCTAGACGCCAACTCGGTTGATATCGCGAAAGCCATCGGATCCGTCTACGGCACGGAAGCCGAGCAGGCGTTTCTGCCGCTGTGGCGTCGCCACATCGGGTTCGCTGTCGACTACACGGTGGGAGTGGCCACGAAGAACGCGGCCCGGCAGCAGAAGGCGGTCGACGATCTGATTGCCTACACGCAGGACTTCGGGGCGTTTCTCGAGTCGGCCAACCCGAACCTGCCGAAATCGGCGGTTGCCGATCTCGTGAAGCATCACGTCGTGACCCTCAAGGCGGTCATCGATGCCCAGGCCACGCGCGACTACACCCGCGCCTACGCGGCGGAGCGTGCGGCGACGGCGCACATGAAAATGATCGCCGATCCGCTCGCGCAGGCGATCGTGAAGCAGTTCCCCGACAAGTTCGTCGGCGACCCACAGGCGCCGGCCGCCGCTCTGCGGACGACCCTCAACGTCGCGCTGCGCGAGCATGCTTACCTCGCCGCCGCCGCGACCAACGCTGCGCTCGGTGGTCGCGACGCGGAATTCAAGGCCGCCGCCGCCGCGCTCGATGGAAACTCGGTGGACATCGCGAAGGCGATCGGCTCCGTCTACGGCGCGGAGGCCGAGCAGGCGTTTCTGCCGCTCTGGCGCCGCCACATCGGCTTCTTCGTCGACTACACCGTCGGCGTCGCAACCCACGACCGAGCCAAGCAGGATCGGGCGGTGAGCGACCTCGTCGGATACACGCAGGATTTCGGCGCGTTCCTGAATTCGGCGAGTCCGAACCTGCCGAAATCGGTCGTCGCCGACCTGGTGAAGCACCACGTCCTCACGCTCAAGGATGTGGTCGACGCGCAGGCCTCGCAGGATCCCGCCAGAGCCTTCACCGCAGCTCGCCTGGCCGCCGGCCACATGCAGATGATCGCCGATCCGCTCGCGGAGACGATCGTCAAGCAGTTCTCCGACCGGTTCACGGCAAGCGCGAAGTAATCCCGATCGCGAAGTCTCGATCATCGAGAGCGCCCCGATTCGTTCGGGACGCTCTCGATGAAGCACCGTTACCCCACCAACTCTGAGCGCTGACACCGCACCTCCCTCTTCCCGCGCGCACGCACGTGATAGGCTCAGCGCACCGAGGAGGAGATCCCGATGAGCGCACCCTTCTGGAGTCGCCGTGACCTTCTGAAAGCGATGCCCGGTGTGGCCCTGGCCGCTTCCGCGCGGCCGGCGTTCGCGCAATCCGTCAAGTGGTCCGCGGGCACCGAGACGCCCAAGCTGAAGGCGCCGGCCAACGCCACCGATTGCCATCACCACATCTACAATGCGAAGTACCCGGTCGATCCGAAGGCGACGCTGCGCCCGGCCGACGCGCTCGTCGACGACTATCGGGGGCTCCAGAAGCGCATCGGCACCACACGCAACGTGCTCGTGCAGCCGTCGACGTACGGCACGGACAACCGCTGTCACCTCGACGCGCTCGCCGCCTTCGGGCCGAGCGCCCGTATGGTCGCGGTCGTGAACGACAGCGTCTCCACCGACGAGCTCAAGCGCATGCACGCGCTCGGTGTCCGCGGCATCCGCTTCAACCTGGCGCAGGCCGGCGCCACCACGCCCGAGATGCTGGAGCCGCTGTCCAAGCGCGTCAACGATCTCGGCTGGCACATTCAGATCAACGCGCCGCCGGCCAAGATCATGGAGATCATGCCGATCCTCGAGCGCGTCCCGTCGCCGATCGTCTTCGATCACCTCGCGCACATCCCGCAGCCGGACGGCGTCAACCATCCGCTGTTCGCGCAGGTGCGCGGGCTCATGGACAAGGGGCGCACCTGGGTGAAGCTCTCGGGCGCCTACGCGGACACCAAAGTCGGCCCGCCGACGTACGCGGACTCGAGCGCAGTGGCGCGTGCGTACGCGAAGGCCTATCCGGAGCGCTGCGTGTGGGGCAGCGACTGGCCGCACCCCACGGAGCAGCAGAAGCAGCTGCCCGACGACGCGGTCCTGTTCGACCTGCTCACCGACTGGGTGCCTGACGAGAAGGTCCGTCAGCGCGTGCTCGTGGAAAATCCCGCGACGCTCTACGACTTTCCAAAAACATCGTGAGAGCCGGCTCGTGACGCCGCTGGGGAGACCGTAGCGTGCGAACGCTGGTGCGCGGCGGCTGGGTCGTCGGCTTCGCCGGCGGCGGTCACACGCTGGTCCCCGACGGCGTCGTCGTGTACGAGGACGACCGGATCGTGCACGTGGGTCGGCGCTTCGATGGCCGCGTCGACGCGGAGATCGACGCGCGCGGGACGCTCGTGTGCCCGGGTTTCATCGACACTCACGTTCACTCCGGGCACCGCGCCTCGCATCGGCTGATCACCGACACCGGACGGGCCGATTTTTACGGGCAGCCGTTTCTCGAGATCACCGTGCCGCGCGAGGGCACGCGCGTCGGCGGCGACCCACGATACGCGCGGCCAACCGACGCCGACGCGGACGCCGGCAATCGGCTGCTCGCGACGTTCACGGTCGCCGAGATGCTGCGCAACGGCACCACCACGTTCATGGAGTTCGGCAGCCAGCTTCGGGTGCAGGAGGCGCTGCTGCCGGAGGTCGAGCGGCTCGGGCTCCGTGCGTATCTCGGCGCCGGCTACGACTCGGGCCGCTGGGTTGGCGACGACCGCGGTCGGCTCAAGCGGGTCGTCGACGAGGCGGCGGGCCGCAAGGAGTTCGACAGCGCGCTCGCATTCATCCGTCGGGTCGACGGCAGCGTCGGCGGCCGTGTGCGCGGGCTGCTCGCGCCGCGTGAGGTCGAGACGTGCAGCCTCGAGCTCCTGCGGGCGACGCGCGCGGCCGCGAACGAGCTGCGGCTGCCGATCGTCACGCACGCGGCCTACAACATCATCGAGTTCTACGAGATTCTGCGTGAGCACCGGCTGACGCCGATCGAGCTGATGGAGCGCGTCGGGCTGCTCGGCGCGGATATCACGATCGGGCACGGCAACCTCATCGCGGACAACGCGCTGCTGAACTACTCCGGCGGCCGCGATCTCGAGCTGATGGGCCGCCACCGCGTCACCGTATCGCACTGTCCGGTCAACATCGCACGGCGCGCGCGCTCGCTCGACTCGTGGTCGAAGTATCGCAAGGCGGGCGTCAATCTCGCGCTCGGCAGCGACACCTATCCGCGCGATCTCATCATGCAGATGCGCACGGCGTCATACTTCGGCAAGGTGCTGAGCCACGATCTCTTCGCGGCCTCTGCCGCAGAGGTCTTCGAGGCCGCCACGCTGGGCGGCGCCCGTGCGCTCGGGCGTGACGATCTCGGCCGCCTGGCGCCCGGCGCGAAGGCTGACATCGTGGTGATCGATCTCGCGACGCGCGACACGCTGCGATTCGGGCCCGTGCGCGATCCGATCAAGGCGCTCGTCGAGTGCGGGATCGGCGACGACGTGCTCACCGTCATCGTGGACGGCGTCGTCCGGATGCGGGATCGCGCGATTGTCGGCGTGGATCTCGCCGCCGTTCGCCGTCAGGCGCAGGAGGCGGCGGAAGCGGTGTGGCAGCGCGTGCACGAGTGGGACCCGCTCGGGCGCACCGCCGAGCAAATGAGCCCCTGGTCGTTTCCGCTCGCGGCGGACGGCCCGAGGACCTAGGTTCTGACACGCATCGCGGTCGTGGTCGTTTCCGTGCTGGCCGCGGCCTGCGCGACGTCGCGTGAGTATCCGCATCCGCTCACGGGCGAAGTGTGGGGATACTTCCTGACTTCTGAGACGCAGCCGTCGCTGCAGACAGTCACGTACGCGGCGGATCGCCCCTCATGTGAATTCAGCCGCGCGATGGCGCAGACGCACACCGGTGTGCCCGTGCCCTCGCACCGCGCGGCCCGGTGCGAGCTTCTGGCCGTGCTGCCGTACCAGGCGGGCGCAGATCAGGTTTACTGGGTGTTCAGCACGCAAAACGACGCGGAGCAATTCGCGGCGGGCGGCAACGATCGCGCGTTTTGCTCGAGCTTCCGGCAGGAGGCGGTCAAGGCGCTCCGCGGTGACAACACGCTCAGCGAGTGCGAGCCGGTCATCGTCAAGCGGGCGATGTAGCTCCGGATAGCGCTCGGCCATCAATCGCTGTGGACGGTCGAAACCTCCCAATCCCGATGCAGGTGCGCATCGAAGAGCCGGATCAGAACGGGCAGTAAGAACACGCACGCGACGAGGCTTGCGGTCGAGCCGATGGTGAGCAGCAGCCCGAGTGTGAAGATTCCGTAGTGGTGAGCCACCATCAGGCTTCCGAAGCCGGCGATCGTCGTCAGCCAGCTCAGCATGATCCCGCGAACGACGCTGCGAGGAAAACACGGGCCGCCACGGTCGATGCCTTCGAGAAATCTCACGTAGATGTTGAGCCCGTATTCCGCCGCGGTGCCGACGATCAGCGGGAGGGCCCAGACATTGGCGAGGTTGAACTCGACACCCAGCACGCGCATCACGCCGAGCGTCCACAACACGCCGAGCACGACCGGAGCCAGCGCCAGCGCAGTGCCGCGCAGCGTTCTGAGAACGGCCAGGCTGATGGCGAAGACCAGCACGAGCGCGTACGGCGTCGCCTCGAAATATCCGCGCTTGATGAGATGCGTGGCCTCGAAATTCGTGACCGGTGGTCCTGTCACATCGGGGTCGACGGACCGCAGGTCTTCGATGAACCGGCGTGAGCCCGCCTCCTGCCAGATGTCCACAGCCGGATGCACGCGGAGAAGGTAGCGGCCGCTCCGGCCCACGTATCGACCTCGTAACTCGGGCGGCACGTCGCCCGCGCGCACCGGCGCCGGGTCGAGACTCTTCTGGAAGCGCTCGAGCTTCGCCCTGAAGTCCTGGTACATCTCGCGCTGCAATCGCTGCAGTGACGCGACGCCGTCGGGCCCCAACATCTCGATGCGGACGAGCGTTCTGTCGACCTTGTCGCGCAGCGTCCTGGCGCTCGCTCGCACGCCCTCGTCTGTGCTGCCGTCGGCGACGAGGCCGAGCCGGCGTCGTAGAACGAGTAACGGCGTCCGCAGCGCCGGCGCCTCGCCGGCGGCCGGCTCGCCCACACGAACCGACGCCACCAGAGGTGCCAGTTGGTGGATCATCCGAGTCTTCTCGGCCTGCGCTTCGGGAAGCAGCAGCAGCACGCTCTCGACCTCGGACACCGAGGGCAATCGCACAAATGCGTCCTGCTTGCGGCGCAGCTCATCGAGGCTTCCGGCGGTCGTCAGCGCGGTGAATCCGGAGCGTCCAGCGCTGGCGAGAATGCGCTTCTCCCACGCGACCGACTCCACACCCCGCGCTTGCAGCTTGAGCATGTTGTGATCGAAGGTCACGCCGAGCAGACCCCAGACGCCGAGCGCGCTCAATGCGCCCGCCGCGATGAGGATCGTCGTTCGGTGATCGGTGAGGGCGAGCAGCCATGCTGATTCCGACGACGTCTGCGACACGAGCTGGGACCACCTCCGTCCGGCGAGCATGACGAGGGCGGGCAGCAGCGTGACCATCGAGAGGAACGCCATGAGGATGGCGATCGCCGAGACGAACCCGAATTCACGAATCCCCTGAAAATCGGTCAGCATCAGGACGCAGAACGTGCCGGCCGCGGTGAGCGCGCCGAGCAGCATTCCTGGCCCCGTGCCGTCGGCCGTCCGCTCCAGGGCCTTCACGATCGAGGCGTTCGGCGCCCATTCCTCCTGATAACGGCAGAGAAAATAGATCCCGTAGTCGATGCCGACGCCGATCACGAGCGAGAGGAACATGATCGAGAACACGCTGAGGTGGCCGACACACAGCGTGATGATCCCGAGCGCCCAGAGCAGACTCACGCCGAGCGTCGCGAGCAACAGCAGGGCGGCGCGAAGACGACGGTACGCGACGAGCAACACCGCCAACGTCAACAGCGCCGCCAGGCCGGTGGCGAGCGTGCTGTCGCGCACGGCCGTCGCCATCTCGTCGTCCGCGATCGTCGGTCCGCCGGTCACGCCGGCGCGCACCTCGGGAAACTCCGACGCGAGCGTGCCGATCGCGTGGCGGATCGTCGCGATCCGTCCTCGATTGCTCGCGAAGTCGCCCTCGCCCATCTGCTCTTCGACGAAGACGAAGAGCAGACGCTTGTCCGACGAGAAATAGTATTCCGCGTCAGGATCGGCGGCGTCGCCGAATGACCAGCCCGTGTCCCACGGTGAGACATACGGCCCGCGCTCGTCGAGGTGCGTGCTGATCTGGTCCACGACGGCCTCGATGAATCGCAGATCGCCGTCGTCATGTCCGCCCATCCCGAGGTCGAGCAGGCTCAGCGCCATGGCGTTCGCGAACTGCTCGTTGAGGCTGTCGAGCAGCTGCGCCAGCGTCGGTCGGGCGGCGTAGCGTTGGATGAGCTGTTCGGAATCGAACACTCGGTCCCGCAGCTTCGCGACGTCGTCGACGGGAAGATAGAGCAGTCCGCGCCCCTCGAAGAAGCTCGGGTCGATTTTGTAGGTGATGCGTGACGTCAGCCCATCACGCCGCAGCGTGGGGACGAGACGCTCGGCGTATCGCTTGGCCAGGGTGGGATCCGGCGCCTCGATCGCAACGATGATGTCGTCGAGCTCGGCGAAGTCTTCGAGATATTGCTTGAGGAGCACGACGTACCGGGCGCGCTGCGGCAGAAGTCGCAGCGCGGAGGTGACGAACTCGAGCGTCGAGACGGTATAGAGAGCGGCGGCCAACGCGATGAGCACGGACAGCAGCACGGTGAGCCACGGGCGCCGGACGCTGGTGCGCACGAGCGCCGCGAGCAGTCGGCCTACGCGCTCGCCCACGGTGATATACCAATGAGACAGAGGTCGACGTGACTCTGCATCAGATCATCCGGCGCGGCGCGCGGTTGATCGACGCCCCGGGGCGTCGATTCGTGTCGCTGCACGCCGGCGACCTGCTCGCCGCCGGACGTCGCCGAGCCGGCGGACGTGACTTCGAAGACACGACGTTTCTTGACGGATTTTCGCGCCTGGTGCATTCGCTCGCGACCGAAGCGCGGCTGAATCTCCTGGGCCGAATGGCCGCTCGCGAGACCCTCGTGAGCCATCTTGCCAATCGGCTCTGGCTCGAGGCGGATCGACGCCGCTATCCCGAAATCGCCGCGCAAAGAATCGACCGCCCGATCGTCATCACGGGGTTGCCGCGCAGCGGCTCGACGTTGCTGCACACGCTGCTCGCGCAGGATCCCGCCAACCGGGTTCCACAGACGTGGGAGATGTTGTCGCCCTCGCCGCCTCCGGACCGCGCGACGTACGACACCGACCCACGCATCGCGATCACCGAAAGGCAGCTGCGTTGGTTTCAGCGAGTGCTGCCGGACTTCGCCAAGATCCATCCGGTCGGCGCGCGCCTGCCCGAAGAGTGTGTCGTCATTCTGAGTCACTCGTTCCTCAGCTCACAGTTCTGCTCCATGTACGTCGTTCCGTCGTATCAAACGTGGATGCGCGCGCAGGATCTCGTCCCTGCGTACCGGCTGCATCGGCGGGTTCTCCAGCAGCTGCAGTGGCGCTGCCGCGGCGATCGGTGGGTCCTGAAGGCGCCGGCGCATCTCGCCGGCTTGCGAGAGCTGTGTGTCGTCTATCCGGACGTCGGCGTGGTCATGACGCACCGAGAGCCGCTCGAGGTGCTGCCGTCGGAGGCGAGCCTGCATACGGTGCTCCGCCAGACCTTCAGTGACGCCGTCGATCCCGCCCTGGTCGGCCGCGAAGTGACGGAGCTCACGGCCGAAGAGATCCGCACGGGGCTGCAAGCTCGCGACGACGGCTGCGCTCCGGCGGAACGGTTCGTGGACGTGCGATACCGCGAGCTCGTCGCGGACCCGATCGGCACCGTGCGAACGATCTATGGGCGCTTCGACATGCCGTTCACGGCGACGGCCGAGGCGCGCATGCGACGACACCTGGCCGAGAGTCCAAAAGACAGGCACGGCGCTCACGTGTATTCGTTGACCCAGTTCGGGTTGACGCCCGACGAGGAGCGCGATCGGTACCGCGCCTATCGCGAGCGATTTCTGTCGAGCTGAGCACCGTCCGAAGCGAGACGGTAGGGACATTTGGTGAAGATCGGCTCGGAGGCACACAAGCAGCTCTTCTGCGGCGCCTTCGTCGATCACCATCGACCGTACGAGCCGGCGCAGCTCCGCTGGCCGGTGCTCGAGGACGACGCGCTCGCGTTGCTGCGGGGCCTGCCGTTTTGGACGCACGCGCTTCAGGCCGAAGAGGACGCGGGGCCGATGATCATCGCCTGCGCCGCGCTGGAGCCGGACCCCACGGTGCGCCGGGCGCTCGAGCTCCAGGCGTTCGAGGAGGCGCGCCACGCGCGGCTCATCCGGCACATGATCACGATCTACGGCCTCCACGCCGACGAGATCCGTGTCGAGATGCCCGCCGACGTGCTGGACGCCTTCATCGACTTCGGATTCGAAGAATGCCTGGACTCGTTCGGCGCATTCGGCCTGTTCAAGCTCGCCCGCCAGCATCTGACCGTGCCGGCACCGCTGTTCGACATTTTCGATCGGGTGATGCAGGAGGAAGCGGCGCACATCGTCTTCTTCCTCAACTGGTTCGCCTATCGCCAGGCCAACCGCGGCGCGCTTGCGTCCGCCGTCCGTCATGTCAAGGCGCTGCGACACTATGTGCGCGCCTTGCGCAAGCTGGCCGGCCTCGCCTTTTCCAACGACGGCGGCGAGGGAAAAGACTTCATCGTGAGCGGCGCCGACGCCTTCGTCGACAACCTCACCCCGGCCGTCGTCCTCGCCGCGTGTCTCGAGGAGAACACGCGGCGTCTCGCAGGATTCGATCGACGGTTGCTCGTTCCTCGGCTGGCGCCCCGACTGGCGCGGCTTGCCCTCGTCGTGCTGAACCGTCTGCCGCGACGCGGCTGAGCGGTCAGCGGGCCGAGGCCGCCGCTTCGCTCGCGGGCCGGTTTTTCCGGGTTCGCAGGAACTGAAAGAACTCGACGCCCTCGCGCAGACGGCGCCGCATCACCGTCGGGCTCTTCAGCATCTCCCACATGATCTCGGCGATCTTGCTCGGACGGAAAAAGAACTCGCGGTACAGCTGCTCTTGCATCTCGAAGATGTCCTGGTGCGTGAGGTGCGGATACTCGAGCGAGGTGACCTGAAAGCCGCTCTCGCCCACGAGCTCGCCCGACTCGTCGCGCAACCAACCCTCGCGCCTGGCCTGGTCGTACAGGAAGGTGCCCGGCAGCGCCGCCGGCAGCGAGACCTGAATGGTGTGCGGATTGATCTCCTTGACGAACCGAATCGTCTCGCGGATCGTCTCCTTCGTCTCGCCGGGAAGACCGACGATGAAGGTCCCGTGCATCTTGATCCCCAGCGCATGACAGTTGGCGGCGAACTGCTGCGCCCACTCGACCTTCATCCCCTTCTTGATGTTGTTGAGAATCTCCTGGCTCCCGGTTTCGAAGCCGACGGTGAACAACCGGAGGCCGTTGTCTTTCAGGATCTTCAGCGTGTCGAGCGGCACGTTGACCTTGGCGTTCGTGCTCCACGTCATACCTTTCGGCAGGAGCACCTCTCCGAGGCCCCGAGCGACGTCCTCGACCCACGGCCGGGCGTCGGTCATGGTGTCGTCGTCGAAGAACACCTCTCGGATCTGAGGAAAGTAGTCGGTCGCGCGCTTCACCTCGCCGACGACGTTGTCCGGACGGCGCACGCGATAGGTGTGCCCGCCGACCGTGTACGGCCACAGGCAGAACGTGCAGCGCGAGCGGCAGCCCCGACCGGCGTAGAACGACACGAACGGGTACAGGGCTTCGCCGATCTCGTAGTCTTCCACACGCAAGTCCCGGCGGTAGACGTCGACGACCCACGGCAATGCATCCATGTTCGTGAGCGCGCGGTCGCGCGTGTGCACGATGTCGCCGTTCGGCGCGCGATAACTGAGGCCGTCGATCGTGTCGTACGGGCGGCCCTCGGCGACTTCCCTGCACGTCACGTCGAACTCGAGGCGCGTGACGAAATCGATCGCGCTCGACGCCTTCAGCGACTGCTCGGGCAGGACGGCGACATGCGGACCGACGAAGCCGATCGTCAGCTTCGGATTCACGTCCTTCATCGCCTCGGCGGTTCTGAGATCCGCGCGGAACGACGGCGTGCTGGTGTGGATGAAGCACAGCTCGAAGTCCTTCGACGATTTCAGCACCGCGTCGAGCGGCACGTTGGCGGCCGGCGCATCGACGAGCTTGCTGTCCGGCACCATGGCGGCGGGCTGGGCGAGCCAGGTCGGATACCAGAACGAGCGGACTTCCCGTCGTGCCTGGTAGCGCGATCCAGCGCCGCCGTCGAATCCTTCGAACGACGGCGGATTGAGGAACAGCGACTTCTTCATCGCGGATGGCCCTTCTGGATCACCGCTCGCTGGCCGCCGCGGCGAAGGACATGCGCCGGACTCCGGCGCGATCGAGCGCGGCGCGGACATTCAAGCTCACCAGCGCAGCCAGCTCGTCTGCGGGTGACGGCCCGTCGCGCCGTGGCGGCGCAGCCTTCACGCTTGTCGCCGGGTGACAGTAGACCTCGGTGATGCCCGGGCCGATTCGCGGGACGATGCGCAGCCACGCCGCTTCCGTCATCGCTCCGGTGTCGTAGAGCCCGAACAACGCGTCGTTCGTCACGACGCCGGCCCGCCGTAAGCGCCGTCGCGACCGCAGCGTCCACGGCAGCATCACCGCGCCGAGCAGCGCGGACCGATATGGCGGCACGCCGCGCTCGAGCGGTACCCGCACCGCAGGGGCGCGATACCGGCGAGCCAGCTCGACGACCAGGCCGAGGACCAACGGATGCAAATGAAAGTGGTGGTGCGTATTGAGATGGTCGAGCTTGAGACCCGTGGCGAGGAACGCTTCGATCTGTGCCTCGCACTCCGCCCGCGCCTGGCGGCGCGCTTGGGACGACAACGCGAGCCGAACCGCGGCGGAGACCAGACCGGGCTTGAAGCGTCCATCGGAGTCCACGAGATCGGGAAGGCGCTCCGGCGGCAGGACCGGCCGCCCATCGACGAGCGTCAGATGAACGCCCACGGGCACGCCCTCTGCCCTGGCGATGTCGACCGCTTCCTTGACCGCGGGCGCGCCCATCATCAGGCTGGCGCACGTCAGGATGCCGTCGCGGTGCGCACGTCGCACCGCTTCATTGACTTCCACGCCGAGGCCGAAGTCATCGGCCGTCACCACCAGTCGCTTCACACTTCGATCATTTTATTGCGGCTCAGCACGAAAACTCGGCCTCGCCAGTGCACCTTGCGTCCGATCAGGCTCGCCAGCCACACGAACAGGCTGGCGGTGTCCCGCAGCGGGAGCAGCCACAATCGGCGAATCCCTTCACGGTCTCCGAGAAGTGCTGCGGTCACGACCGTGGTGCCAAGCCGCACCGCCAGTGTGGCCGTCAGCACGAGCCATGATCCGGGACCGCCGAGGCACGCGTAGAGGACGGCAAACGGAACGCCACGCACGACCCAGGTGAAGAAGAAGCCCACGGGGCTCGCCACGCGCGTGTTCTGGTCCCAGTAGACCTGGTGTCGCCACCAGGTCGACGCGCGAGGCAGATCGACGCCGGTCACCGCGACGTGAGAGACCAGCGTGATCTCGAGTCCCGCCTTCACCACGCTCCGGCCCAGCTCGAGATCCTCCACGAGGCTGTACGCCATCGGCTCGAGGCCCCCGATCAGCGTCAACGTCTCACGGCGGATCGCCTGAGACGCGCCCGGGCACGCCAGCGCCGCGCCCGTCTCGCTGGCGAAGACCATGGAGGGGACGAAGTCGGCATTGAGCGACAGGAGCTCGAGCGATTCGTACGGGTTCTGGGCACCCTCGGCGCGGTAGAGCGTGCAGACGACGCCGACGCGCGGATTCGCCAGCGGTGCGACGATCGCGCGCAGGTAGTCCGGCTCGAGTCGCATGTCGCTGTCGGAATATACGAGCACGTCGCCGGTCGCCTTGCCCGTCGCGTTCAGGATGTTGGACAGTCGGCCGTTCGGACCCGCGCATGCGCGATCGACGACGATTCGAATCGCCACGTTTGGGTGCTCGTCACGGATCCGCGCGAGCACGGGCAGCGCCGGGTCAGCCGGGTCCTGCACGGAGAATATGACCTCGAACTCGGGGTAGTCCTGACGACACGCGGTCGACAGGTTTTCGTAGAGATTCTTCTCCAGGCCGCACACAGGCTTGATGAGGGACACCGCGGGAAGCCAGCCGACGGTTTCCCTGGGCCACGTGCGGAAGAAGCGCGCCATCACGATCGCCGTCGCGATCCAATAGACACACGCGCTCAGGACGGGAACGAGCAGCAGCGTGCGCCAGGCGAATCGCATCAGAGCCTCATCCACGCGTGGTCGCCGTCGACGGGCGGCCGACGCACCGTCGCCACGCGCACGGGCCGCGGACGATCCAACGCCGCCGTCTGCTGTACCCATTCGATGTAGCGTTCGGCGCCGTCATCGAAGGCGATCTGCGGCTTCCAGCCGAGATGGGCCAGCGCCTTCCGACTCGAGACGACCTTGGGTCGAAGGTCACCCGGACGGCTGTCCGTGTACCGCGTCTCCAGTTCTGGAAAGAACTGACGGACCTTTTCAGCGATGCGGCCGACCTCGATGCGCTCGGCGCCGTCGAGGTTGTAGGTCTGGTTCCTCGCGGCGTCCTGGAGCGCGGCGACGTTACCCCGGGCCAGGTCTTCGACTGCGACGAGGCTTCGCCACTGCCGTCCGTCGCCTTGAATCACGATCGGCTGACCGGCAATCGCCAGCGCGACGAAGCGCGCCAGGACGGTGCCCAGACGCGCGCGCGGACCATACGGAATGCCGTAGCGCAGGATCGTCGTGTCGAGGCCGTAGAGCGTGTGGTACGCGTGGCACAACATCTCGGCCGAGAGCTTGGTCGCCGTGTAGATGTGGTTCACGTGATCCGGGCGCAGCGGTGTGTCTTCGTCGACCTCTTCCGGCTCCGCCAGGGCGTATACCCACGTCGTGCTCGCGAGAATGACCCGTCCCGCCCCGGTCCGGCGCGCCGCCTCGAGCACGTGCGCGACCGCCATGATGTTCACCTGCGCGCTTTCGACCGGAATGTGGAAGATGTCATTGACGTCGGAGACGGCGGCGAGCAGGTACAGGGCGTCATAGCTGCCCGCGAGCGCGACCGTCGTGCGGCTCGCATTCTGGATGTCGGCGACGACGTGCCGCACGTCGGGACGGTGCGGACGCATGATGTCGAACACGGTCACATCGTGGCCGGCCTCGAGAAGCTTGTCGACGACGTGCGAGCCGATGAAGCCTGCGCCTCCGATCACTCCTACGCGCACGTCGCGGTTCTCCCCGGCAATGTCTGCTGCAGCGCCGAGACGACGTGCCCGATCTCGGCTTCGGTCATGCCCGGGTAGATGGGCAGGCAGACGTGGCGTGAGCACACGTCCTCCGCGACTGGAAAATCACCGTCGGCCCACGGCTTGAAGACCGGCTGGTGGTGACACGGAATCTCGTACACCTCTCCGCTCAGGCTGACCTGAAAGCTCTCCTTCAGCGTCTGCTTGAGCGTGCGGCGATCGACGCCGCGATCGAGCAACGCCACGTACTTGTAGAAATTGGGCGCCGAACCGTTGAGCGGCACGAGCGGGCGGATGCCGTTCACGGGGGCGAGCCGCTCGGTGTACGCGGCGGCGAGGCGTCGTCGCTCCGCGACGAACTCGTCGAGGCGGCCGAGCTGCGACAGGCCGACGGCGGCGTGGAGCTCGCTGAGCCGCCAGTTATACCCGAGACGAACGTGGAAGTTCGTGAGGAAGCTCTCCTTGCCCTGATCGCGGTATTGAAGCGCTTGGCGAGAGATCGTCTCGTCGTCGGTCACGATCATCCCGCCTTCGCCGGCGGTGATGACTTTCGTCGGGTAGAACGAAAACGTCGCGGCCGTCCCGAACGTCCCGGCCATCCGACCGTCCAGCGTGCTCGCATGAGCGTGGGCCGCGTCTTCCACGAGCGCGATGCCGCGATCGCGACAGAACGCGGCGATCTTCGGCGTCTGGGGACTCACGGTCCCGGCGATGTGAACCATGATGACGGCGACCGTCTCGCTGGAGATCGCGGCCGCCACCGTCTCGACGCTCAACGCCATGGTCGTGCGCTCGACATCCGCGAACCGCGGCCGGCCGCCGGCGTGAATGACCGCGGCCGGAGTGGCGAAGAAGGTATTCGTCGGCACGACGACGTCGCGTCCCTCGACCTCGAGCGACCGGAGCACGATTTCGAGCGCGCTGGTGCCGCTCTGTACCGCCACGGCGAACCGTGAGCCGACGATGCGGGCGAAGGAGGTCTCGAAGGCGTTGCCGTTCTTGCCGAGCGTCAGGGCGCCGGTCCGGAGCGCTTCGTCGATGCGGGCGAGAATCTCGCGGCGGTCTTCTGCCGGAATGACGATCCTCGCGGCCGGAATCGGATTCATGGCAGTAGGAACCGGCGCGAGTATGACGAAACCGTCATGGTCGCCGTCGTCCCGGCTCAGATTCCGGCCTCATGTTTCTCGGTACCCTGCGCCAGGTGCGCTGTCAAGGGCTGTACAGGTCGATTTGTAACTCATACGTCACATTGACAGCGCGCGGAGCAGGCGCCTAATAAGTCAGCGCGAGGATTCCATGGTCATCGAACCCGTAGGCGGAACACTGGTCGACCTTGTTGTTCCCGACGACGCGCGAGCCGAGCTGCGCGACCGCGCCAACCGCCTTCCGTCGCTCCAGGTGTCGGAGCGCGTCCTCTATGACCTGGAGCTGCTCGCGACGGGCGCGTTTTCCCCGCTCGACCGCTTCATGTCGAAAGACGATTTCGCGCGCGTACTCGGCGAGATGCGCCTCGCCAACGGTCAGCTTTTTCCGATCCCGGTCATGCTTCCGGTGGAGCGCGCGGCCGGAGTGCGTCTCGATCACGATGTCGCGCTCCGCGACGCGCGGAACGAGCTGCTCGGGATCATGACGGTCGAGGACGCGTACGAGTGGGATCGCGCGGCCATGGCGGACGACGTGCTCGGCACCCGGGACGTGCGCCATCCGCTGGTTGCCGAGATGCAGCGCTGGGGCGACGTGGCCGTGTCCGGTCGTCTTCAGATCGTGGCGCTGCCTGTGCGCCACGATTTCCGCGAGCTTCGACTGACGCCGGCCGAGACTCGAGCTCGGTTGACCGGCCTCGGCGCGCCGAATGTCGTCGCCTTCCAAACGCGGAATCCTCTGCATCGGGCCCACGAGGAGCTCACCAAGCGTGCCGCCGACGCGGTGGGCGGCGTCCTTCTTCTGCATCCCGTCGTCGGGATGACGAAGCCGGGCGACGTCGATTACTACACGCGCGTGCGGAGCTACAAGGTGCTCGTCGAGCGCTACTACGAGGCCGGGCGCGTGCTGCTGGCGCTTCTACCGCTCGCCATGCGGATGGCGGGGCCGCGCGAGGCGGTGTGGCATGCGCTGATTCGGCGGAACTATGGTGCCAGCTACTTCATCGTGGGTCGCGACCATGCCAGTCCGGGGCTCGACTCGGCGGGCAAGCCGTTCTACGGAGCCCGCGACGCTCAAGAGCTCGTGGCGCGGTTTCAGGTGGAGCTCGGGATCGGTATGGTGCCGTTCGGCGAAATGATGTACCTCCCCGACGAAGACCGTTACGAAGAGGAGTCGCGGATCCCTCGGACGGCACGGACCGCCACCATCTCGGGCACTCAGGTGCGCGAGGAGTTTCTCAGCGCCGGCCGCAAGCTTCCCGGCTGGTTCACGCGGCCCGAGGTCGCGCAGATTCTCATGGATACGTATCCGCCACGGCACCGCCAGGGCGTCTGCGTGTGGTTCACGGGCCTGAGCGGCGCCGGAAAGTCGATTACGGCGGAGATTCTCACGATGCTCATGCTCGAGCGCGGCCGACGCGTGACGGTGCTCGACGGCGATGTGGTGCGCACGCACCTGTCCAAGGGCCTGGGATTCAGCAAGGACGACCGGGACACCAACATCCGTCGCATCGGGTTCGTCGCCGCCGAGATCGTCGGGCACGGCGGCGTAGCGGTGGTTGCGGCGGTGAGTCCGTACCGTGCCACCCGTGATGAAGTCCGGCACATGGTCGGCGCCGACCGTTTCGTCGAAGTCTTCGTGGACACACCGCTCGAGGTGTGCGAGCGCCGCGACAGCAAGGGCGTCTACGCCAAAGCGCGGCGCGGCGAGATCACCGGCTTCACCGGCATCGACGACCCGTATGAGACCCCGGAGTCCCCGGCGATCGTGCTCGAAACTGTCGTGGCCACGCCCGAGCAGAACGCCCGGCGCGTGCTCGAGCACCTGCAGCGCGAGGGTTTCGTCCGCTAGATATTTCGACGCCGCAGCATCTGCTGCAGGCTCTGGCGCGTCAGGCCCAGCCGCTCGGCTGCGCGCGTCTTCGACCCACACTCGCGCAGGGCGTCGTCGATCATGCGCCGCTTCAGAAGCTCGATCGCGTCGTTGAGCGTCGACGGCGTGTCGGCGGCGGGTCGATGGACCCGCACCCGCTCGGACAGGTGCTCGGGTGCAATCGGCTCGCCGGGATTGACGAGCGCGACGGCGCGCTCGATCTCGTTTTCGAGCTCGCGAACGTTGCCAGGAAACGGGTACGCGCGGAGCCGGGCCATAGCCTCGGGCGTGATCGAGGGCACCGCGCGTCGCGCACGCGTGCGGTAGATGGCGAGAAAGTGCTCCGCCAGCGCCGGGATGTCGCCCGCGCGCTCGCGCAGCGGCGGCAGGTGGATCGGAAACACGTTGAGCCGATAGAACAGATCTCTGCGGAATGTGCCGGCCGCCGCCCCTTCGAGATCGGCATTCGTGGCCGCAATCACGCGCACGTCCACGCGCCGCGTCGTCGTCTCTCCGACCCGCCGCAACTCGCCTTCCTGCAGCACACGCAGCAGCCGCAGCTGCATGGCCGGCGACATCTCGCCGACCTCGTCCAAAAACATCGTGCCGCCGTGCGCCTCCTCGAAGAGCCCGCGCCGATCGGCGGTCGCGCCCGTGAACGCGCCGCGCGCGTGACCGAAGAGCTCCGACTCCAGCAGCGACTCCGGTAGCGCGCCGCAATTCTGCGCGACGAAGGACTTGGCGTGGCGGCGTCCGTTGTCGTGGATCAGCCGCGCGAACAGCTCCTTGCCGGTCCCGGTCTCGCCGGTCAGCAGCACGGTGGTGTCGCCGTCGAGGACCTTGCCAGCCAGCTCCGTCGCGGCGCGCAGTCCGCCCTGCGCGCCGATCAGCGTGTCGAACGCGAGCGGACGCGCTCGTATGGCGGCCAGCTCGCGGCGCGCGGCGTTGTAGGCGACTTCCAGCTCGTCGCGCAGCCGCACGTTTTCACGGGCGAGCGCGTGGCGTTCCGCGGCGCGACGGACGATCAGGAGCAGCTCGTTCGGATCCCAGGGCTTCGGCACGAACTGATAGATGCGCCCGGTGTTGATCGCTTCCATGAGACTGTCGACGTCGGTGTATGCGGTGAGAATGATGCGCACCGCCTCGGGCGCATGCTCCTGGCTTCGACGCAGCAGCTCGACGCCAGTCATGCCGGGCATCCGATAATCGGTGACGATGACGGCGATCTCGTCGGCCTTCAAGGCGTCCAGGGCCGCCTCGCCACCGCCCGCGCGCACGACCCGGAATTCCGCGGCGAGGATCGCTTCGAGCGCGTCGAGCACTCGCGGCTCGTCGTCCACGATCAGGACGGTCGGCGTCTCCACGGGACCGTCCGCGCGTGCCGTCACGCCGGGCCGGAGACCGTCGCCGCGATCGCCGGCTTTCTGCCGAGGATCTCGTAGAGCACGGTGCGCTCCTTCAGCCCCTTGAGACGCGGCGTGCCCAGCTCGCGGTAGCTCACCGAATCGCTCACCTGGCGGAACGTCTCCTCGCCCGCGATGATATGCGCTCCGAACAGGCGTGTCATGCGCTGGATGCGGGCCGCGGCGATCATAGGCCGGCCGACCACGATGAGCTCCCGCCGCCGGTCGGAGCCGATCGTCCCCGCCATCACCTCGCCCGAGCTGAGACCGATCCCGATATCGAATGCGGGCAGGCCGGCCTCGCTCCAGTGCCGGGCGAGCTGCCGAACGCCTTCGATCATGTCGACGGCGGCGTCGACCGCGCGCGCGGCCGCGTCCTCGGCGCCCTCGGGCACGCCGAACAGCGCGACGATCTCATCGCCGATCAGCTGCTCGACGGTGCCGCCGTGGCCGAAGATCACATCGATCATCCGATTGAAGTACTCGTTCAGCAGCCGCATCATCACCGGCGCGCGGGTCGTTTCGATGAGGCGCGTGAAACCGCGGATGTCGGCGAACAACACGGTCGCCTGGCGCCATTCGCCGGGAATCTCGAGCAGCCCCGGATTGGCGACCGCCATGTCGACGAGCCGCGGCGACACGTAGCGCTGCAGGTGTGTGCGCAGGGACGCCTCGCGCACTACGCGATCCTGCGCGGCCCGCAGCTCCGCGAGTGCGGCTTCGAGGTCGGCGTTCTTGCGCGCGAGGTCGCGGAGCAGCCGCTCACGCTCCTCGCCCAGGCGATAGCGCTGCACGCCCTGCCCTACGATGTGCAGCAGCTCCTTCGGATCCCACGGCTTGAGGACGAAGTGGTAGATGTTGGCGGCGTTGATCGACGCCAAGAGGGCGTCGGCGTCGGTGAACGCGGTCAGCAGAATGCGCACCGTCTCCGGAGACACCTCGAGGCTTCTCGCCAGCAGATCGGTGCCGAGGATTCCTGGCATCCGCTGGTCGCTGATGATGACGGCGATGCGCTCGCGCGCCAGCAGCTCCAGCGCTTCCGCCGGGCGTTCGGTGCGCAGGATCCGATAGTCCATGCCGAGCATCGCCTCGAGCGAGTCGAGTACGCGCGGCTCGTCGTCGACCAGCAGCACCGTCGCGGTCTCGCTCATGACGCTCGCCGGGTCAGCGGAAGCCGGACGGTCAAGGTCGCGCCACCGCCCGCCCGGTTCTCGGCGCGAATCTCGCCGCCGTGCTTCTTGACGATCTCGTAGCTGATCGAGAGCCCGAGGCCCGTGCCTTCGCCGACAGCTTTCGTCGTGAAGAACGGATCGAAGATCCGGCTCATGACGTCGGCCGAAATCCCGGAGCCCGTGTCGCTGACAGAGACCACCGCGCAGCCGTCCTCCACGCGTGTCTCGATCGTGATCGCGCCCGTCCCGGTGATGGCCTGCGCTGCGTTGGCGAGCAGATTCAAGAAGACCTGGTCGATCTGCGAGCGGACACACTCGACCGTGGGCACCGCCCCGAAGTTGCGGTGGACGGTGACGCGCTCCTTGAGCAGATGATTGACCAGCGTCAAGCTCGATTCGAGCTCCGCGTGCAGATCGACGGCCTGCCAGACGTCGGCGTCCGTCCGCGCGAACACGCGCAGGTCGCGGACGATCTTGCGAGCGCGCTCGGCGCCTTCGCGAATGCCCTCGATCATGGAGTCGACGTACTTGAGCGCGTAGTCGACCTTGAGCTCCTTCCACTGCTCGTCGACGCGAGCCTGCGCCGGCTCAGCCAGCGGCGCCGCGCGGTACACGTCCAGGATGGCGCGCAGCCGCTTGACGAAATCGTCGAGCGTACCGACGTTGGAGTAGACGAACCCGATCGGATTGTTCAGCTCGTGGGCGACGCCGGCGACGAGCTGGCCGACCGACGCCATCTTCTCGCGCTGGATCAGCTGGACCTGCGTGGCCTGAAGATCGCGATACGCCGCCTGCAGCTCCTCGTTGGCAGCGCGCAGCTGCTCCGTTCGCACGCGCACCTTGTCCTCGAGACCGCGTGTCAGCTCTTCGATCATCTGGAAGCTCTCGGCCCGATCGACGGCGAGCGCGACGTGATTGCCAACCGCGGCGAGGAGCTCGACGTCGGCGTCGTTGAAACGGCCGGACTCGGTCGAGTTCGCGACCAGCACGCCGAAGACGCGATCCTTGACGCGCAGCGGGAACATGGCGAACGAGCGTACACCGACGGCGCGCACCGTCGGCCGGTGCACGGGTTCGTCGGTCGTGTCGACGTCGCTCACGACGAGCGGCAGGCCAGAAACGGCGACCTTCGCGACGGCGCTGGTCTCGCCGTCGAGCGGGAACTCGAGCGGCGCCGATCCGGCATAGACGGCTGGGGCCCCGGCCACGCGATGCTCGCGAATCACGCGACGGCTGCCATCGACGAGGAACAACGCGACATCCTGATACCCCATCCGGTGCGCAAGGCGATTCAGCGCCTGCTCGTAAATCTTCTCGGTATCGAGCGTGGCGTTGACGGCGGCGCTGAGATCGATCAGCAGCGAGAGCTGCTCGATCTTGCTCTCGAGATCCCGGAATTTCTTCTCGAGCTCATTGTTCGAGTAGATGATCTCCTCGGACTGGAGATCCAGGAGCTGCTGGCTGTGGCGGCGGCGCGCGCGCTCCCGCAGCATCGCGCCGATCCCGAGGCCGGCCGTCACCGGTCCCACCGCGGCGAGCGCGGTGAGGGCCCACGACACCCCC
>DAIRVP010000076.1:20650-24546 GCA_036802765.1 Candidatus Rokuibacteriota bacterium | reverse complement strand
CCCTCGCGCAGCTTGAAGTCGTACGTCAGCCCGTCCTTGGACATCGTCCACGACTCGGCGAGGCTGGGCGTCATGAGATTGCCGGGCATCGGCTTCACCAGCGCATCGTGCAGCGCGTAGAGCACCCAGAACGGCGTGAGAAAACCGCCGGTGACCTCGCCGGGATCGAACCACGACGGCGCCAGCGTGACGTAGAGCGCCCAGCGCATCTCGCCCTCCGGCTTCACGGGAGAGCGCGACTGCGCTGAGGCGTCGGAGACGACTCCTGCGGCGAGCAGCACGGCGATCACGAGCGCTTTCATCGGAACCTCCTCGTCAACCGCTCTTCACGCCAAACGCCGGCATCACCTCGCGCGCGAACCGCGTGAGCTGCTCCAGCATCACTGCGCGCGGCGTGCTCAGCGCCCACGCGATCATCACGTGCTCCAGCCCGGGATAGCGTGCCTCGAGCTGCTTGAGATACGCGACGACGTCGCGCGGTGGCCCGCAGAGCCAGGCGCGGTTGCGCACGCCGTTTTCCAGCGAGGCCGCGGTCGGAGACTGTGCCTGCCGCGCCGCTACCGCGGACACCATCTCCTCGCCGTAGCGCAGCATCCCGAGGGGCGCCATGAATTTGGCGTGCTCCTCGAACCAGGGACGCGCGCTGTCGATCGCCTGCACCACGCTGTCCGCGAGCGACATGCGGAAGCCGAGGATCAAGTCTTCGCCGAGTGCCTGCGTCCGGCCATGGCGTGCAGCCGCGTCCCGATAGTCGGCGACCCAGCGCTCGACGGTCTGTTCGGCCGTCGCGGAGATCACGCCCTTGATGCGGTGGCGCGCCATGAAGTCCAGGCTGCGCGCGCTGCCGCTGACGATCGGTTGCCAGACCTCCACCGGGTGCAGGGGCCGCGGCACCAGCGTGATCTCTTTCAATCGGTACCCGCGGTAGGGCACATCGGGCGGGATCGTGTAGTGCTTGCCCGCATGCGCGAACGACTCCCGGCCGAACGCCTTGAGGATGACTTCCACTTGCTCCTCGAACAGCTCCCGGTTGGCCTCGGCGTCCAGCATCGGATTGCCGAAGGTCTCCACCTCGCGGGAGTGATAGCCGCGTCCGACGCCGAAGACGACGCGGCCCTTCGTCAGGATGTCGGCGACGGCGTAGTCCTCGGCGAGCCGCAGCGGGTGCCAGGTGGGAACGATGTTGAACGCGCAGCCGATCTTCACGCGCTCGGTGCGATGGGCGAGATCCACGGCCAGCATCGGAATGTTGGGGATGCACTCGTAGCCCTCGTGCTGGAAGTGGTGCTCGGCCAGCCAGAGCGTCTCATAGCCGAGGCGGTCGACCGCCTCGGCCATGGCGCGCGCCGTGTCGAAGGTCTCCGCCAGCCTGGCGTTGGGATAACGGCGGTCATCGGCCGGCGTGCCGGCGAGGCCGCAGTGTTCCAACTCGATGTGTCCGACGTAGAGGGTCGAGAATCGTTTGATCACGGGTCTCTGGGGACATTACGATACGCGGACCGGAGGCGCCATGAAGATCACGCTCGTCGTCCTCGTGCTCCTGACCGCGATCGCCGGACCCGCGCTCGCGGCTCCCGAAGGCACGCTCACGTGGGGACTGCACGTCACGCTGGCTGCGAAGTGGCTCGATCCGAGCGACACCGAGGCGTTCATCAATCCGTTCATGGTCCTCTACGCCATTCACGACGCGGTGGTGAAGCCGATGCCGGCGGGCGACAACACGCCGAGCCTCGCCGAGTCGTGGACCGCGTCGAAAGACGGCCTCACCTACGAGTTCGTTCTGCGCAAAGGTGTCAAGTTCCACAACGGCGATCCGGTGACCGCGGAGGACGTGAAGTTCTCGTTCGACCGCTACCGCGGCGCGGCCGCCAAGCTCCTGAAGGACCGCGTGCGCGAGGTGCAGGTGGTCGATCCGGGCCGGGTGCGCTTCCATTTGAAAGAGCCGTGGCCCGACTTCATGACGTTCTACGGCACGTCTGCCACGGGCGCGGCGTGGGTCGTGCCCAAGAAGTACGTCGAGAAAGTCGGCGACGACGGATTTCTGAAGGCGCCGATCGGCGCAGGCCCGTACCGCGTCGTGAGCTTTCAGCCCGGTGTGTCGCTGGTGATGGAGGCGTTCGAGGGCTACTGGCGCAAAACGCCGGCCGTCAAGCGGCTCGTCTTCCGCAGCATGGCCGACGAGACGACACGCGCGGCGGCGCTGAAGGCCGGCGACGTGGACATCGTGTACCTGCTCTCGGGACCGACTGCGCAAGAGATCAAACGCACGCCGGGGCTGCGCCTGGTCGCCGCGCGACCGCCTGGCGTTCCGTATCTCGACATGCCCGAGCAGTGGGATCCGAAATCGCCGTGGCACGACCGGCGCGTACGGCTCGCCGCCAGCCACGCGCTCGACCGCGCGGCGCTCAACGAGGCCGAGACGCTCGGCATGTCGCGGCCGACGGGCGCGTTGATTCCGCGCGTGCTGGACTTCGCACGGGTGTACGACCCACCGCCGTACGATCCGGCCCTCGCCAAGAAGCTGCTCGCGGAGGCTGGCTATCCGAACGGCTTCGACGCCGGCGATCTCACGCCGTTTCCGCCGTTCTTCTCGCTGGCCGAGGGGCTTGTCAATTATCTGCAGGCCGTCGGTATCCGCACGCGGCTGCGCACGATGGAGCGTGCGACGTTCCTCACCGCGTGGCGTGAAAAGAAGCTGCACGGCGTGATCATGGGCCTCGGCGCGCCCGCCGGCAATGCGGCGACGCGCATCGAGGTGTACGTGACCAAGAACGGGATCTACGCCTCCGGGGTGGTGCCCGAGATCGAGGACCTCTTCCAGCGGCAGGCGCGCGAGCTGGACCGAAAGAAGCGCGAGGCGCTACTGTACCAGATCCAGCAGATCATGCACGATCGCGTGATGCACGTGCCGATCTATGAGCTCGCGTTTCTCTGGGGCGTCGGCTCACGCGTCGAGGAGGCGTGCGTCGATCACATCAAAGGCTTCTCGTATTCCGCGCCGTACGAGGATCTGAAACTGAAGGCCGGACGGTAGCTCCGTGCGCCGGTTGGCCTCGCTGCTCGTCCTCGCCGCCGGCGTCGTGCTCGCGCCGTCAGCGCAGGCGACGGACGCGGTGTGGGACGCGCTGCGTGCGTCCGGCAGCGTCGTCGTCCTTCGCCACAGCTACGCGCCCGGCGGCTTCGATCCTCCCGACGCGCGGCTCGACGACTGCTCGACCCAGCGCAATCTCGACGAGCAGGGACGCGCCCAGGCCGTGCGCGTCGGCGAAGCGTTCAAGCGAAACGGCATCGAGGTCGGCAAGATCTTGTCGAGCCCACGATGCCGCTGCCTGGACACGGCGCGCTTGGCCTTCGGCCGCGTGGAGGCGTGGAACGTCTTGCAGGGAAGCCTGAACGACGAAAACTTACGGACGCGCCTCGTCGGTCAGATCAAGGACGTCATCGCCGCGCATCGCGACGGGCCGCCGCTGGTCCTCGTGACCCACGGCAGCGTCGTCTCCGAGCTCACCGGCCTGAACATCAGGATGGGCGCGTTCGTCGTGCTCCGCCGCGGCGCGGACGGGCGACATATCGTGGCCGGCGACCTCTATATTCCCTGATCGCTGGATGCCCGCGCGCGCTCAGTCGATGAGCAGCACCGCTTTGCCCGGGTACTTTCGCGCCATGAGATCCTGCGCGACTTGCGCGACGTCTTTCCACGGCCGCTCGACGCTGATGTGCGGCGTGAGCTGGCCGTCCGCGACGAGGCTCGCGAGCCGGCGCAGTCCGACGCCGGCCGGTTGGTCGCCAAGCTCGGTGAACAGATAGAAGCCGTAGAGCGTGGTGCGCCCGGCCACGAAGAAGTTGCGGACGTCGAACGTCACCTCGCTCGTCGCTGACACGCCGAAGTTGACGCA
>DAIRVP010000076.1:8653-20550 GCA_036802765.1 Candidatus Rokuibacteriota bacterium | reverse complement strand
CCGGCGACCGGCAGCGTCGCCGCCTGTGAGAACGTCACCTTCTCGGGCAGCTCGGCGAGCGCGTGCGCCGGCGCGGCGACGCGCTCGGCCCAGGCGCCCTCCGGCAGCATGCCCACGACGCGTGCGCCGACGCGCGGCCCCGAGCCGTCGGCTGCCGCGCGCTCGACCTCACCGGCGAAGTCCCATCCAGGACGCCAGCCGGCTTGTGCCATGCCCGCGCGGCGCACCTCGCCGCGATTGAGCGAGATCGCGCGCACGCGCACGACTGCTTCGCCGCGATCCGGCGACGGATCGGGGACGGATGCGATGACGAGCCGACCGGGCGCAGCAGGATCGACGACGACGGCGCGATGACTCATGCATGGCCTCCTGAGTTCCAAACGCTTGCGTGGGGAGAATACGGTAATCTCTGGCCCTCGGCCATGCCAGAAGGAGGCAGCATGAGTCTCGCTGACCGCGTCGCAATCGTCACCGGAGCAGGCACGGGAATCGGCAAGGCCGCCGCGCTGGCGCTGGCGCGCGCCGGAGCGCACGTGGCGGTGGTCGACATCGACGCCGGACTCGCCAAGGCGACGGCGGATGCGATCGCCGGACTTGGCCGTCGCAGTCTCGCGGTCGAGACCGATGTCGGCGATGTGGCTGCTATCGACGCGATGGTGCGCGGGGTCGTCGCGGCCTTCGATCGGATCGACGTGCTCGTCAACAACGCCGGCGTCACCCGCCGCGCGTACATCATGGATCTCACCGAAGCCGATTGGGACCGGATCATGCGCGTGAACGGCAAAGGTGTGTTCTTCTGCCTGCAGCGCGTCGCGCGCGAGATGATCCCGCACAAGAGCGGCGTCATCATCAACATCGCGTCCATCGCCGGCAAGGGCTACGCGGGCACCTCCAACGCGATTTACGCGGCCAGCAAGGGCAGCGTCATCTCGCTCACGCGAACCGCCGCGCAGCAGCTCGCGCCCCACAACATCAACGTCAACGCCGTGTGCCCCGGCACGACGGTCACGGCGCTCTCGGAGGACAACGTCGCGACACGCGCGCGGGCGGAGGGCGTCTCGGTCGACGAGATGAAGCGCCGGCGCGATGCGGCGATTCCGCTGGGACGGCCGAACGATCCCGAAGACGTCGCGGCGATGGTAGCGTTTCTCGCCTCGCCCGGCGCCCGGAACATCACCGGCCAGTCGTTCAACGTCGACGGCGGCGTGATCTTCGACTGAGCCATGGCGACCACGAGCCCGCCGCCGTTTCGCGCCGATCAGGTCGGCAGTCTGCTGCGCCCGCCTGAGTTGCGCGAGGCCCGCGCGAAAGCCAAGGCCGGATCGATCACCCCAGCGCAGCTGCGAGACGTCGAGGACCGCAGCATCCGCGCCGCCGTCGCGCGGCAGGAGTCGATCGGGCTGCGTGCCGTCACCGACGGCGAGCACCGTCGCGACTTCTGGCACCTCGATTTCATGGCGCAGCTGGATGGTGTCGGCATGACGGCGCCGGTGGGCATGGTGTTCCAGGCCGAGGACGTGCCGCCGATGGCGACCATCACCGGCCGTGTTCGATGCACGAAGCCGATCATGGTGGATCACTTTGCATTTTTGAAATCGGTCGCGAAGGCGACGCCGAAGCTCACGATTCCATCGCCCGCGATGCTTCACATGCGCGGTGGTCGCAACGCGGTTTCCCGCGAGGCCTACCCGGATCTCGGCGAGTTCTGGCGCGATGCCGCTGCCGCATACCGGACCGCGATTCGTCACATCGCGGACGCCGGGTGCACGTATCTGCAGCTGGACGACGTCAGCTGGGCGTACCTCTGCGACGCGAAGGTGCGCGACAACTTCCGCGCCAACGGCGACGACCCGGCCGTCCTCCCGCGCGTCTATGCCGAGCTGATCGACCGCGCGCTGGCCGAGCGCCCGCCGACGATGGCGGTGACGATGCACACGTGTCGCGGCAATTTCCGCAGCACGTGGTTTGCGGCGGGCGGCTACGCCGACGAGGTCGTCGAGGCGATGTTCTCCACACGCGTCGACGCCTACTTCATGGAGTGGGACACCGACCGCGCCGGCGGTTTCGAGCCGCTACGCCTGCTGCCGCGCGACAAGAAGGTCGTGCTCGGCCTCGTCACCACCAAATCCGGCGCGCTGGAATCGAAAGACGCCCTGCGCCGCCGCATCGACGAAGCGAGCAAACACGTGCCGCTGGAGCGGCTGTGCCTATCACCGCAGTGCGGTTTCGCCAGCACGCATCACGGCAACACGCTCACCGAGGACGAGCAGTGGCGCAAGCTCGAGCGCGTCGTCGAAGTGGCGCGCGACGTGTGGGGAGACTGAGATGAACGTCGGTGTGTCGATTCCGCTGCCCGCCTATCTGGTCGATCCTGGGCTCATGGCGAAGAAAGCCGAGGAGCTCGGCTTCGACTCGTTCTGGTGCGCCGAGCATCCGTTCATGCCCGTGAACACGACGAGCCGCTTTCCCGGCTCGGCCGACGGCGTGATCCCGGAGACCTATGCGCACTTCGTCGATCCCTTCGTGGCGCTCGCCCGCGCCTCGGGCATGACCAGCCGCATCAGGCTCGGCACCGGCATCGTGCTGGTGCCCGAGCGTCATCCGTTGCTGCTCGCCAAGGAAGTCGCCACGCTCGATCTGTTCAGCGGCGGCCGCTTTCTCTTCGGCATCGGCGCCGGCTGGCTGCGCGAAGAGACCGAGCTCATGGGCGGCGACTTCGAGCATCGCTGGACGCAGACACGCGAATCCGTGCTGGCCATGAAGGAGCTGTGGACGAAGCCGGAGGCGTCGTTCGAGGGCCGCTACTATAAGTTCCCCGCGGTGAAATCGAATCCCAAGCCGGCACAGAAGCCACACCCGCCGGTGCTGCTCGGCGGCGGGGCCGCCAACGTGCTGAAGCGTGTGGTCGCTTGGGGCGATGGGTGGCTGCCTAATCGGATCACGCCCGACGAGCTGCGCCAGGCGCGCGCCACGCTCGATCGGCTCGCGAAGGACGCCGGGCGCGACCCGACGAAGATCACCATCTCCGTGCACGGCCAGCCGCCCGACCGCGAGCTGATCAAACGTCTGATCGACGCCGGCGCCACGCGCGTGCTCGTGCGGCCGAATTCGGTGAAGACGGACGCCGAGATGGCGGAGCAGCTGACGCGGATTGCGGAGATCGTGTTGAAGTAGCGTCCGGCGGGTGGGAGCCCGGGCGATCTTGCGCCCGGGCTCCGCCGGCGGTTCCGTCAGCCGTCGTGCTCGCCGTAGCCGCTGGTGTTGTACGGACTCAGTCGACCCCCTTAGTCGTCTTCGTGCTGCTGTGGCGCTCCGAACACCGCGATACACCCCGTCTGGCAGCCCGGGAAGACATTGTTCGCCGGTAACGGAACGAACACGTGGTTGTTATGAGCGTTGACCGCGACCGAGTGCGCGGTCCCGCGCGGAGCGGGCAACGTCGGATTCGGCGTGTTGAACGTCGGGACAAGCTGAAGCAGCGTCTTGCTCTCGGCATCGATGACACCGAGCACTGGATTGGTCGGCGGATTGGCGCCGTTCGGTACCGCGCCGGGGTTGGCGCGCGAGGCGGTGTAGTACTTTCCGTCACCAGGGTTGAACCACACCTCGTCCGAGCCTCCGACGCCCGCGACCATCTTGTCGATCGCGCCTGACTTCGCGTCGAGGATGACCTGGATGGGCGCCGCGGTGCTCGGATCCGTGAGACCCGTCCACGCCGTGCCCGCCTCATTGAAGATCACGCTGCAGCCGATGAGGAGATCGCCGTGCGGCCCTACGGTAAGGCCGGCCGGCTGACAGTGCTGCACGAGGAACGTGGCTTCGACCGTAGCTGTGTGCTGATTGATTCTCTTGACCGCCCCGGTCGGGCCTTTGCCGCCCCCGCCGCCGATCTCGGGGATCGAAATGTAAAACCTCCCGGTGCCCGAATCCCATACCGGCTGCTCAGCGCCGTTGGTGGCATCGGTGAACGTGATGCGATCGACTCCCTCGACGTTCTTGGGCTGCGTGAGCACTCCCGTGTTCGGATTCACTTTGATCAGGGTGGCGAAGGGCGGATCGTCGGCGTTGTTCACCGGTATGACGATGTTGTTCACCGGATCGAACGCCAGCTCATCGGCGCGGTTGCCGTCCGCCCCGCCTGTCGTGACCTCGTTGACGATTTTGTCGGTCTGGAGGTCGATGGAGACCACCCGGCTGGGGGCGTCAGTCACGATGAGAAACTGGTGTCCGGGGCGCCCGATCACCACCACGCCGTTGGGCCCAGACGTGTCGTTGCTGCCGGTGAAGCCTTTGAACTTCCCGTCGATCTGCCGGACGAACGTGTCGCTCTTGGCGTTGACGACATCGATGACAGCGTTGGAACGGTCAGCGAGATAGTAGAGCTGGGTCGCCTGGTCGACCCAGCTGATGTCGAAGACAATCATCTTTCCGGGAGACGTCGTGTTCAAGTGGAAGCCAGGCACAGGCACGCTCCTGAGAAACCGGACCGCTCCGTTCGACTTATCGTCGTCGCCGTCGGCACGGCTGGATCCGGCGCCGAGCAGGAAAGCAGGGACCATGACAGCGAGGAGCAGCGACAGCGCGAGGTAGTGCTTGCGCATCATTGCGGGATCTCCTCAGCTTCATCGCTACGCGTGGAGATGTTTGTGCTGGGGGGCGCTCTACATCGAACCCCCACGTTGTCTTCGCTCGGAGGAGCGCTAGGCGGCAGGCGGCGCGCGCGGGCTTCCTGGCTCGTACGAGCCATCCCGAACGGCTCCGACGACGTGCTCGACGACGCACTGAGCCACCGTCTCCGAGGACGAGAGGATGGGAAGCGCGTCGACGCCGAGGAAGTGAAGGTGCGACGTCAGGAAGAGGATGACGTCGTCGAAGTCGCCGCCATCCCAGAAGCCGGGGGTGCTCGGGTCGATCGGGCTGCCGTGAGCAAGCGGCATCAGCACGATTACGACCGTCGCGAGCACAACGGCCAGGAGCTTCACGGCCGTGGACGGTACGCCTTCGGCCGCGTTTTTACAAATGTTAGCCGTTTCGCAAGATCGCGGCTGCCTCGACGATCGCGCGCAATTTCGCTTCCGCCACGCGCGCCGAAGCGACCGGGTTGTCGGCGAACGTCGCAAAGCCGCAGTCCGGCGTCAGCAGCACGCGGTCGGCGCCGACGAGATCGAGCGCACGCCGCGCGTGAGCGACGATGTTGGCGACCGGTTCGACGTGCTCTTGCTTCTGGTTCACGACGCCTACACCCAGCCGCACGCTCGCGGGCAGCTCTTTGAGCATGGCGAGGTCGCCCGCGCGCGGGGTCGCGGTCTCGAGCAATAACACGCCGACCTCGACACGCTGGAAGAGGCCGAGCAGCGGTCGATAATCGCCGCTCAGCGCGGCGGCCTCGTCGCGCGTCCAGTTGCCGCGACAGACGTGCATCGCCATCCGCTCGCGCGGAAAGCCTGCCGTGACCGCGTTGATCAGCCGCGTGGCGAAGTGCAGCTCGCTCGACGCGTCCCCCTTCTCGCTCAGCGCGCCGCACATGAAGCTGCGCGTGTTCTTCGCGCCGGTGAAGACGACTTCAGAGAGCACCGGCTCGTCGAGCTGCACGAGCGCCGCGCCTGCGGCCAGCAGGAATGCCACTTCCTCGCGAAGCACTCGCACCACGTCCTCAGCGAGATGCTCGCGCGAGCGGTACGCCCGGTCGGAGATGCACTCCATCCACATGATCCGCGTGAGCAGATACGGACCCGGCAGGGCGACCTTGACCGGGCGATCGGTGATCGCGCGCACGGTCTCGAGCTCGTGAACGGCGAGCGGCCGGCTGCGGCCGAGCGGGCCGAAGAGCGCAGGGTGGCGCACCTGTGCGGCGGGCACGTCCAGCGAGCGCATCTCGGCCTCGAACTTCACGGGATCGTCGACGAGCGGCAGCAGATCGGTCAGGGGAATCAGCTGGCAGTTGTCCAGATGGCTGCCGACGAAGCTCGCGTAGTTGTCGCGGCGCTGCTCGCCGTCCGTGATCACGTCGACGCCGGCGCGGAGCTGCGCGTCGACCGCGAGGTGTGTGGCGTCCTCCGCCGTCGCGGAGAAGTCGTCGTCGGACAACCGTCCCTCGATGTGGTCGTGAATGGCCGTGAGCATCCAGCGCGGGCGCGGCCAGCTGCCGATGCCCATGACGGCCAGCGGCGGGATCGCCGCGACGGGCGCGGGAGGCGGCAGCGTTGCCGGCACGTGGACGGCAACGACCGCGCGTGCTGGCGCGGCCATCGGCGGCCGTGCGGCCGGCGCCGTCGCGCGCGCGGACAGCTGGCCCTTGCAGACGAGAAAGCTGCGCTGCCGGTCGCGCCGCGTGACCGACACCAGCTCGTTGCCGGTCATGCGGCACCACGCGGGGAAATCTTCCTCGACCGAGATTTCGGTCGAGGTGAACTCGAGCAGCTGGCCGTGCGCCAGCGGATCGATGTGCTGGCGGATCAGCAGGAGCAGGCCGTTGCCGCAGTCGAGATCGCCGCCGTCGAAGCGCGCGTCGGGCTCGAACGGATGGCGCTCGGCGTACGGCATCGCCTGCTCCTGTCCTCTCAGTAGCTCACGCAGGGGCTGCCGTCGGAGAGAAACTCGACCAGCTTGGCGCCGCCGACGATGCTGGCGCCGGACACCAGGTTGTTCTCGTCGAGCTTGCGCTTCTTGAAGCAGGGCGAGCAGACGTAGATCGTCCCGCCGGCCTTGGCGAAGTTGTCCATGAGCTCGCGCAGCGGCGCGAAGCCTTCCTCGTGAATGCCGTCCGCGACTCCGCGCTGGGCGAGACGCACGCCTTCGACGCTGAGGAAAACCATCGTCTCCTTACCGGAGCCGACGGCGGCGTTCGCCACCACGAAGCCCACGGTCGCCTTGTCAGTGTTGTCCTTGGAGTGCGTGAGGCTGACGCAGAACTTGTTCGCCATGGCTCAATGCTCCTTTCTTCGGATGAGATAGACGGGGTGATTGCACGCGATCAGCGTGTGGCCGGTGAGTCGGCACCACGCGGGAAGATCGGCCGGCGCGCCGGTGTCCAGCGCGATCAGGCACAGCACCGCGCCCGGCGGCATCGCCTCCATGCGCTCGCGCAGCTTGAGCACGAGGTCGCCGCAGGCGAGATCGCCCGCGTCCCAGATGCCGTCCGAGCGCGGACCATCGCGATCGCTCATGACACGCTCTCGGCGCGCGCGTAGATTTGCTCGAACGCGGTGGCATTCAGGCGCGCCATCGGCGCGTCCTCGATCACGCGGCCGGGGCGGAGCGCGATGATCTCGCGATCGCCTTGACGCCGGAGTCGTTGTTGGCGAGGACATAGCCCCACGGCCCCATCCACGCGAGGTCGACCTGCTCGTTGGCGAGCGCGACGGAGATCCCGGCCCAATCGGTGGTCGCGACGAGGTCATACTCGCGGTTCAGCTTCTTGGCGAGATCGGCAAAGAACGGCTCGAACGCCTTCTTCGTCTCGGCGGGCGTCGGCTGCAGCGGCCCGACACCGAAGCGCAGCTTCTGCGTTTGCGCGCCCAGCGGCACTGCGCTCAGTGCGAGGGCGATCATGAGACTGCAGACGACAACCGATCGCGAGACGCAGATCATGGCGTGCGTGGCCTCCTGGGCGCGGGGTAGCTCTAAGCCGCGCCAGCGTACCGAAGCTGCCCCTATGTCGCAAGCCGATGGAGGCCATCGGCCAGGGCGATCGCGGCGAGCGTCTGTGCGCGAGCGGCGCCTATGTCGGCAAGCAGCGCCTACGCGATGAGCTTGGCGAGCGCGTCGAGCCGAGGCAGCACGCTCTCGCGTCCCTCGGACGGCAGTCCGAAGACCGCGCGGTCGACACCCGCGACGGCCAGCTTCTCGAGCCCTTCTTTCTTCGGCGGCGCGAAGAAGATCGACACGGGCGCGGTCTTGGGATCGCGGCCCGCCTGCTTGAGCCGCTCGCGCAGCAGCGGGATCTTGTCGAGCGGGTTCTGGCCCTGAGTGGGTCGCATGACCGGCATCCAGCCGTCGCCGAACTCCACCACGCGGTCAAAGGTCGTCGCGGCGTCGCCGCCGATGTAGATCGGCGGGTGCGGGCGCTGGATCGGCTTGGGATCCGCCCAGATCTTGTCGAAGTTGACGAAGTCGCCGTGGAACTCCGGCTCCTTCTTCGTCCAGATCTCCTTCATGGCCAGCACGCGCTCGCGCAGCAGGCGCATGCGCGACTTGAACACGGTGCCGTGGTTCTCCATCTCCTCGGCGTTCCAGCCGCCACCGATGCCGAACAGCACGCGCCCGCCCGTGAGCCGGTCCAGCGTGGCGACTTCCTTCGCCGTGGTGATCGGATCGCGCTCGATCACGAGGCAGATGCCCGTGCCGAGCTTCAAGCGCTTCGTCGCCGCGCCCGCCGCCATCAGCGCGACGAACGGATCGTACGACGACCAGTATTCGCGCGGCAGGTCACCGCCGCCTGGCCACGGGCTGCGGCGACTCGCCGGAATGTGCGTGTGCTCGGGAAACCACACCGATTCGAAGCCGCGCTCCTCCATCGCGCGCGCGAGTTCGTCGGGGGCGATGGCGTACTCGGTCGGGAACATGACGGTGCCGTAATGCATTGAGGCCTCCTCGTGCTAGGGCAGCAGGTTCTTACCGTCGGCGGTCGGCAGCGACAGGCCGACGCGCCTGGCGAGCGTGGGTGCGATGTCGCGCATGTCGATGAGGCCGAGCGCGCGTCCCGCGGGCACGCCGGGCCCGATCATAAAGAACGCCGCGCGGAGGTCCGGCACGTCGGGCAGGTGACCGTGGTTGCCTCCTTTGCCGGGCGACAGTACGGAGCCCGAGAGGCTCGAGCTCATCTGCCAGCCGGGCTTGAGGCCGACGACGAAGGCCGCCGGCGGAAACCCGCCGCGTGCGCGCAGCGCGTCCGCGTCGAGCACGCGGTCGATGCCGTTGGCGCCATCGGCCGCGAGCTTGTCGAGCAGCGCGCGGACCTGGCTGCGCGTCACGCCGTCGTTCGCGTCTTTCAGCATGATGGCGGCCGACCCGCCTGACGTCCACGGAATCGCCTTCCAGTCGCTGATGCGTCCGCGCTCGATCGTCAACAGGCCGGCGTCGCGGAATGCGACGAACAGATTCAACACGGTATCGACGCCGGCGAATCCGTGGTCGGACACGATGGCGACGAACGCGCGGTTCGGCGCGAGCCGCTCGACGGTCTCGCGCAGTTTGCCCACCACGGCGTCGAGTCGTTCGAGCACCGCGAAGGTTTCGGCGCTGAACGGACGCGTCTCGTGCTGCGTGTGGTCGAGCGCGAGGAGGTGCAGCGTCAGCAGCGCCGGGCGTTTTTTCTCGAGCACGCGCACCGCGAAGCGGCCCCGCGCCTCGTCGTCGTCGGCCTCGAGCGCGCGCGCCCAGGGGCCCAGCTCGGCCTCGAGCTCCGCCAGCAGGCCCGGCGTCGACAGCGCGCGCAGCAGCTTGGCGTCTTCGCTGGTGTTCGCGCGCCAGTATTCGGGAATGTTCCACGTCACGCGCGCGCCAACACTCACAGGCCACTGGATGCTCGCGGTTGTCCAGCCGGCGGCCGCCGCCGCGTCCCAGAGCGTGGGCGAGCGGATGTCTTCCGTGTACCAGTACCAGGCCGTCTGGCCCGTGCGCTGGGGATCGAAGATCGTGTTGGCGAGGATGCCGTGCTTCGCCGGCCACACGCCGGTGATCAGCGTGGTGTGGCTCGGATACGTGACGGTCGGAATCACGCCCAGCACGCCCTCGGCGAACGCGCCCTCCGCGACGAATCGGCGGAGCGCAGGAATCTTGAGGCCATGCTTGTCCGCCGCCGTCACGTAATCGGGCCGCAAGCCGTCGATGGAGATCATCAGCACGATCGGGGTCGGCGTCTGGGCGGCGGCCGCGGCTGCGAAGAGGCTGAGGCCCAGGAGCAGCGCGGCGGGCAGTCGCATCGCCGACATGCTACCAGACCGTCAAATGCAACTTTCCCCTTGTCCGCGGCGTCGTAACAACCGGAGGTATTCGGATGATGGGCTCGCAAACCTCTCGCACGAGATTCCGCACGCTCATCGCAGTGCTCGCGCTCTCGATCATGCTGCCGTCGAGTCCTGCGGCCGCGCAGGGCGATTAGGTCCGCTTTGAAGGCCGGGTGTCATGGATCGCTGGAGAGACGATGATCGTGTCCACCGACGTCACGCCGAGCGTCCGCGTCGATCTCAGGTACGTGGACCAGGACGAATATCAGCGGCTGAGGATGGGCGACTTCGTCATCGTGATCGGCACGATCAGCGACGACGCGAACCGGGTGCTCGCCACGTCGATCGAGCGGGCGGCTCCGTAGCGCCCGATCGGCGGGGCGACCTTTAGCGGTCGATCAAGACGCCGGGACCGGCTGCCACGCGTCCGGGCAGGTTTGCACGCTCGGGTAGTAGGCGCCGTAGCTCGGGCAGTACCAGTAGTACGACGGGGCGTCGTAGCCGTATGCCGGATAGTTGTCGTAGTACGGCGCGGAGTATCCGAAGTACGGGTACACGAAGCCTCCGTGGAACCGCCGATCGAAGTCGTGACGGCCCTCGAAGCCGTGATGCCCTTCAAAGCCGCGATGGGCATCGAATCCAGGGTGACCCTCGACGTGCCCGCCGCTGAACCCCCCGCTGTGCCCGCCGCTGAACCCCCCGCTGTGGCCGCCGTTCGCCGCCTCACTCGGGCCGTTGATCGCGAGCACGATCGCGAACGCGGCGCACGCGACCATGGCCAGCCTCTTCAGATGCTGAAACTTGCTCACGCTGCCTCATCTCCTTCCTTTCCCTCATCATTGAGACGCGGCAGCGGTCGCGGCGATTCCTGTGTCGCCTTTACGCGAGGGCCGCTTTTACACGCTCCGGCGTGAACGGCAGCGCGCGCAGGCGCCGGCCCATAGCATGCGCGACGGCGTTCGCGATCGCCGCGGCGGCTGGTCCCTGCGAGCCCTCGCCGACGCCGAGGAATCGCTCGTCGAGACGGTTCAACAGCAGGACCTCGACGGTAGGCACCTCGTCGAACCGCACGATCGGGTAATCGGCCCACGAGCGGGTGGTGACGCGCGTCCGGTCGAAGCGCACGGACTCCTTGAGCGTCCAGCTCGTCGACTGGATGATCCCGCCCTCGATCTGGTTGATCACGCCATCGGGGTTCACGATCTGGCCCGCATCCACCGCGGCGACGGCTCGCGTCACGCGGATACGGCCTGACGCGCGATCGACCGCGACGTCGGCGATCACCGCGCAGTAGCACGCGAGGTTCTTGTACCGGGCGAAGCCGACGCCGCGCCCGCGCGCGCCGTCGCTGCGCGTGCCCGCTGTCCAGCCCGCGCGCTGGGCCGCGGCCTCGATGACGGCGCGTGCGCGTGTGTCACGCAGATGGCGTAGTCGGAAGTCCACCGGATCGGCACCCGCAGCCGCGGCCAGCTCGTCGACGAACGACTCGAGCGCGAACACGTTGGCGTAGCCGCCGAGCGTGCGCAGCGCAGACGTGCGAAGCGGCGCGTCGGCGATGTAGTGCTTGGCGATCTTCACGGCGCCGAAGTCATAGAGCGGAATGGCGTTCCGGTCGGAGCCGCCCGCGGGCTGCGGCACATCGGCTGGCGGCACCGGGGCCGAGGGTTTGGCGAGATGGCGCGCCGCGAGCAGATTCACACCGGACGATGAGCCCGGTCGCGTGTTGTGGGAATAGCTCCACACCTCGTGCGACCACGCGACGACGTTGCCCTGCGCGTCGAGCCCGCCCGACAGCTTCATCACCATCGCCGAGCCGTACGGCTCCCAGGAGAACTCGTCCTCGCGCATCCATTGCAGCTTCACTGGCCGGCCGCCGACAGCGCGCGCCATCAGCGCCGCGTCGAGGGCGACGTCGTCGGCGCCGTTGTGACCGTAGCAGCCGGCGCCCTC